>LFCU01000165.1 GCA_001044195.1 Candidatus Achromatium palustre | reverse complement strand
AAAGATACCACCTCACAAATACCTATCTGATACTACCATACTAATTGGTGAAGATGGAGGAGATGCCTAATGTCTCTTGGCCAAAATGTGGTTGCATGGGTTGATGAACGCTTTCCATTATTAAGAACCTGGAATGAGCATATCGCCCAATATTATGCACCGAAAAATTTTAATTTCTGGTACTTTTTTGGTTCTTTAGCGATTGTAGTCCTAGTAAACCAAATTTTAACAGGCATCTGGCTCACCATGAACTATAAGCCAGATGGTGCTCTCGCTTTTGCTTCTGTTGAATACATCATGCGCGATGTAAACTGGGGCTGGCTACTACGCTATATGCATTCTACTGGTGCTTCAGCCTTCTTTGTTATTGTGTATCTCCACATGTATCGTGGTTTATTATATGGTTCATTCCGTAAACCTCGCGAACTACTATGGATCCTAGGTATGGTAATCTTTTTAGTACTTATGGGTGAAGCCTTTATGGGCTACCTATTACCTTGGGGCCAAATGTCTTACTGGGGTGCCCAAGTAATTACCTCTTTATTTGGTGCCATACCTATAGTAGGAGATGATCTAGCATTATTGATTCGGGGAGATTTTGGAATCAGTGATATAACTTTGAATCGCTTCTTTGCACTACATGTTATTGCATTACCGTTAGTACTATTAGGTCTTGTGTTTGTGCATATAGTAGCCTTACATAAAGTAGGTTCCAATAATCCAGAAGGTATTGAAATAAAAGAAGGACCTAAAGGCAATCGTTGGGCTAAAGATAAGCCTGCTGATGGTATCCCATTCCATCCCTATTATACTATAAAAGATCTGGTTGGCGTTGGAGTCTTCTTAATGTTCTTTAGCCTAGTAATCTTTTATGAACCAAGTGTTTTCGGTTGGTTCTTAGAACCTGATAACTTTATTCCAGCAAATCCATTAAAGACTCCAGTACATATTGCGCCAGTATGGTATTTTACGCCGTTTTATGCTATCTTACGGGCGGTACCAGACAAATTTTTAGGCGTTGTAGCTATGTTTGGGGCTATCGCCATGCTCTTTATTTTACCCTGGTTGGATCGTAGTCCAGTAAAATCTATTCGTTACAAAGGCCCCATTTTTAAAATCGCATTATTGATCTTTACCATTAGCTTTTTAGGTTTAGGATATTTAGGTGGCCAACCGCCTACTCCAATTTTTACTATGATGGCACGAATATTTGCCATATTATATTTCTTATTCTTTTTAGGAATGCCGTTTTATTCAAGCATTGATATCACAGAACCTGTTCCAGCGAGGATAGAAGAATGAAACGGTTGTTAATCTTGACTGTACTTATCTTAACTCCTATACTTGGATTCACTAGCGGTGGTGGCATTTCCTTAGAAACTGCCAATATAGATCTACATGATAAAGCATCATTACAACGTGGTGCCAAATACTTCATGAATTATTGCGCAGGCTGTCATTCACTAAAATATGCCAGATATAACAGAATGGCACGCGATTTAGGGCTTACTGACAAACAAGTCCAAGACAATCTAATGTTTGTTAGTGGTTCTAAAGTAGGGAATCAAATCACTATTTCTATGTCAGAAGCGCAAGGCGAAAAATGGTTTGGAGCTCCAGTACCAGATTTAACCTTAGTAACCCGTAACAAGATTGGTGGATCTGATTGGCTCTATACCTATCTAAAAAGCTTCTATATAGATCCTAAAAGACCCTATGGAGTAAATAACGCGGTATTTCCTGATGTAGCTATGCCTGATGTTCTTGCTGAGTTACGTGGTACTCAAACCATAGAATACAAAGAAGGTAAAAATGCTGCTGGGCAACCTATTCATGTCTTTAAGCAATTTAGAAGACATGGTGGGCTTTCTAACGACGAACTAGATCGTGTATTTTTGGATCTTACTGCATTTTTGACCTATATGGGCGAACCAATGCAGCTAGAGCGTCGTGCTTTAGGGAAGTGGGTATTGCTATTTTTAGCAGTATTTACATTATTAGCATTTTTACTTAAGAAAGAGTATTGGCGGGATGTACATTAAGATTTCACAATCTTAATTCATCGTTAGTTTAAGTTAAACTCATTCGATAGCTTAAATAACGTTCTAAAACAGGAGGCGTATAGTAAAATATACGCCTTTGTTGTGAATAGACAGTCCTTGAATTATCTTATAATAGAATATATTACTTGTAATAGAAAATATTATATACTGACAAATGTAACAAGATCTTTGATTTCCTATGGAACAACAAAGTGACCAATATGACCTCAAATCGCCCATACTTACTACGAGCAATGTATGAATGGCTAGTAGATAACGACCAAACACCACACTTGCTAATAGATACCTCAGAAAGAAGAATGTCTATCCCTAGACAATTTGTAAACAATGACCGCATAGTACTAAATATTGGCCCAAACGCGGTACGCAGTTTGGTAATGGGAAATGATATTATAAGCTTTGCAGCACGTTTTGGTGGGGTGCTTACGGAAGTATCAGTGCCACCTCCAGCTATATTGAGTATCTACGCCAAAGAAACTGGTTTAGGGATGGTATTTTCCACTGAAACATCGGATATACCAGATACCCCTGATGCACTTGAAGTACATCATAATACCAATGTAGCTGCCAAACCAGCCGCAAAACCCAGTAGTGGCAGACCTAAACTTAAAATTGTCAAATAGGACTAATCCAAATAATAGATCGAATTTTCAATTGTCCCAGAAAATGGTTACTATAGCCATCTATACCATCTATTCAGTTATGCTTCAAGGCGGGATTCGCTTGATGCTTTCCCGCCCTACAGTCACTTCTTGATTTAAGTGCTTTAGGTAAAATTGATAGGTGGCAATGTGCATACCAATAATATTAAACGCTGTCCTAATTGTTTCAAAGAATCTATTTCCGATGGTAATTGTACTTGTGGTTTTACTAGCACTAATTTAATTACCAAAACCAACGACAATAGATTCTTAGAAAATGGAGCTACGTTAAGTGCTGGACGCTATGATATTGGTAGAATATTAGGCGGCCCTGGTGGTTTTGGAGTCGTATATGCTGGATTTGATAGATATTTACATCGTTTAGTTGCCATCAAAGAATTTTTTCCAATCCAAAACGATTTAGCAAGACGCAATTTTAATAGTAATTTAGTGGAATCAAGTAGTTGCTGCCAAACAGAGTTCCATAATTGGCAAGAGAAATTTTTAAAAGAAGCGCAATTATTAGCCAGTTTAGAGCATGAGACAACTATCAAAATCTATGATTTCTTAAAAGAAAATAATACTTATTATTTAATTATGGAACGCCTATATGGATGTACATTAGCAGAGCACATTAAACTTAACCATAGCAATGCAGGATATTTTATAGCTACTCCTTTAGGATCTAAATACGCTAAACAATTGTTACGCGCTACATTAAAAGCCTTGGAATTTATCCATAATGCAGGAATCTTACATCTGGATATCACACCCCACAATCTATTTTTACGTGATAATGATCCTGAAAAGTTAGCAGTTATTGATTTTGGTATGGCTCGTTCAGTAACATCAGCGGCAAGATTTCCAGTAGAGGCTGGAAATCAATATTTTATGGCTCCAGAACTAAAGAAAAGAGGTCGCCCAACCTTTGCAAGTGATTATTATGGTTTAGGGATTTGTTTGTATACGGCATTGGGCAATACAGTATTAGGTAAACATTGGCAACAGGAATTAAAAGATAGCAACATTGACCCGGAATTAGTGGCGGTAATTACACAATGTATGCAGGCAAATCCCAAACAACGTCCACAACAGGTAGCGGACATTTTAGCTCTATTAGTATCAGATAAATTAGTCTTAAATAAAGATTTTCAAGGATCGAAAGCACCATCTATAGCGACTAACGTATCATCAATAACCCAAGTTCCTACACCCAAGCCATCATCACTGCTACAAAATTTATATTCTCGAATATCATTATTTTGGAGCGGTATTCAGTGGTTTATTTTTAAAATAGCTCATGTTATATCTACAATATTAACATTACCTATAATATCAATAATATTTATTATATCAAGTATATACAGAATCCTTACTTATAAGATTACTTTGCCATCTGTATCATTAAGCTCCATAGCAAGGATACTAGTGTTATGCCTCACTATAAGTACAACTTGGATATTATGGAACGACTGGAATTATTATATAAATCTTTGCTATGAAAGCAAAATTTGTAACTTAGAGTTATTTTATGCACAATTCCATAAACAACCTGATGTAATGGATGACACAGCTATAACTACCTCTGGTAAGTCTGTTACTATTCAAGTCTTAAAGAATGATGCCCCTAATCAAAAATTTGTAAGAGTTTCTAGACCGCAACATGGAACTGTAGAAGTACATCCAGATTGGTCTATAACCTATACCCCAACGCAACAGTTTATTGGTAGTGATAAATTTGTATATTATACACAATCTATTAGTGCTGCTGATGGAACAACACATCAACAAGCAACAGTATATGTTACTGTTATCAATAAAATGCTACAATAATATTGGCACAATCTATTTCTTAAATATCCCTGGAAATTTTAACTGCTCATTGTAGGGTACGCATTGCGCACCATAAAATATAAATATGCGTCCTAAAATGTTGGGTTGAAGATGAACCCCTACGGCTCTAACTTACTATATAAATAATTCTTAATTACGCCAATATCAGCATCCAGCGTTACACACCGCGTTTCCTTTTTCAGCAACCCCTGCAAATTTTGTGGTATTGAAGCAGCTCTACCAAGTGCCTGTTGCACAGCGGTATTGAATTTTGCAGGATGTGCGGTGGCCAAACATATAGTATCAGAGTACGCTTGAGCGGCCTTTACTCCTACAGCAGTATGCGGGTCTAATATATATCCAGTTTGTTCATAAGTAGCTTTCATTTGTTCAAGGGTTGCTTTTTCAGTTACAGCAACGGCTGCAAATTCTTGATTTACCTGTACATGCTGCGCCTTGGTAATCTGTAATCTTTGAGTATTATCTAGTTCTTGCAGTAGGTTATGGACTTGTTTGGGTTCCTCGCCTACTAGATAGTATAGATAGCGCTCAAAATTGGAGGCAACCTGAATATCCATAGAAGGACTGATAGATGGGCGTACGGTTTCTATCTGATAAACACCGCTGTGTACAAAGCGTGTTAAGATATCGTTTTGATTTGTAGCTAAGATTAGTTTGGAAATTGGCAACCCCATGCGTTTTGCTATATAACCTGCAAAGATATCTCCAAAGTTACCAGTGGGTACGGCAAAATTTACGAATTTATCGGGATTGCCATTACTAAATTTAATCCAGGCATAAAAGTAATAAACAATTTGCGCAAGTACTCGCGCCCAGTTAATAGAATTTATGGCTCCTAAATGGTAGCGTTGTTTAAACTCTAAATCGTTAAATATGGTTTTTACAATTTTTTGAGCATCATCAAAAGTGCCACGAATAGCAATATTGTATACATTAGGATCCAGTACCGTGGTCATTTGGCGTTCTTGCATTGGTGATACTCGACCCAGAGGATGTAAAATGAAGATATTTATATTTTCTTTGCCACGCACTCCATAAATAGCTGCCGATCCAGTATCTCCAGAGGTGGCTCCTAAAATATTTAGGTGTTGGCCACTGCGTTTTAGTAATAATTCAAACAGATTGCCTAAAAATTGTAGAGCAATATCTTTAAAGGCGGCGGTTGGACCATGAAATAGTTCCAGGATTTTAAGATCGCCAGTTTGGATTAGAGGGGTGATTTCAGGATGGGTAAATTTAGTATAGGAACTTTGTATTAAAGTTTTAAGTTCAAGACTGGAGATTTCTGTGTCTATGTATGGGGTAATTATGTTAGCTGCTAGTTCTTGGAAATTTAAGTTTTTCCAACTGTGTAAGGTTGTTGTATCTATATGGGGGATCTGTTCTGGTAGTAGTAAGCCACCATCTGTAGCTAATCCCATCATTATAGCTTGGGTAAAATTTACTGGTGCTACTTGACCTCTGGTGCTTATATATTTCATAAGTTGTTACTTTTGGTAAACTTTATGGTGTGTACTTTACCGCATATCAGTTTCAAATAGGATACGCTTCGTACCTCAACGCATCCTATCACTTCTTCAATACTTCAACGTTATTGAAAAATTACCACTGTGCTACCTTTTTTATTGAGAAGATACCGTAGTACCAGCAGATGCTTTACTGCGTTCCATAGCTTGTTGGGCTAAATAACTTGCGCCAAACCGTTTGACATTTTCATTCTCATCATCAAATTGGCTAAAATGGCGTTCTTCGTCTAGCACCAGATCTTCAAACAGCTTTTTAGTGGCAGAATCGGCATTAGCAGCACATTCAATGGCAAATTGATTATACATCTGAATCGCGGAACGTTCTGATGTATCTGCCCACTCTAACATTTGTGTTACATCCTGAATGGCAACAACTTTTTCTTTGGCTTCCATAAAGACATCGCCTTTTAAAAAGAGGATGCGATCTGCTAATTTTTCGATGTGTAGCATCTCTTCAATTGCAGTACGTTTAAATAAGCCAGCTAGAAGGTCCAGACCTTGATCGTCACAGTGAAAATGGAAGTACATGTACTGATGAACTGCGGTCAATTCCTCAGCAACGGAGCGGTTTAGGAGTTCGATACTTTTTTCATGCATGATAATACCTGTTGTATTTTAGAGTAGTTTTTTACATTCTATCTTAAAATCGACATGATAGTGTTCATCGTGTCGTACCCATGATATTTTTTCGAAAATTTGATACGTTCTCTAAGATAACGGCCATATTTAGTTTTCAATAGATGAGGTTGTAATTTAGGATCAAAAATTACTTCCTAAATTTCAACTCCATGCTGTAATGCGGTTGTGGTCCAAAGGTTAGTGGAGGGGGAGATTCTCTTGTTCTGGTAACCCTGATGCATGAGACATTATACCGAATTTTAACGGTTGTGGCCCAAAGGTTAGTGATATGATATACTACATAGATATCAACAATCAAC
>LFCU01000262.1 GCA_001044195.1 Candidatus Achromatium palustre | reverse complement strand
TATTCATGATTTTTTTATCTTCTCCAAATAAGCACGGATTTGTTCTTCGGTTAAGCCAACCAAAATTTCATTTCTTATCAAATAAAGGCCATTGTGTATCAAGGATTGTATCAAATGTCCATGGACAAGACTGGAAAATCATATAACCCTGTTTCTTTAGATACCTTAGCGCAGTAGGGCGCAAAACCAAAGGGCATTGCGCCATTTTGCTACAAATTACCTATTGAATTTTATGCTTAAAAATGTGCGATTACACTTCACTAATCGTACCTACGCGCTACGTGCTATCCACTTTTCAAGTAGCAGTTGAAAATCTCCTGTGCCTCTAAACGTTCATAGTATGAATGTAGCCATTTATCTTCTATTAAATAATCCATGCAACCCTTTACCAATATCATCCGCAACTCCTTTAGGGAGAATAGCGCGATGTTTTTCAAGTTGCCTATTAATGACTTGTTGGGCCTGCTGTTTACCAATATTTATGGCACGAGATTTTAATTTTGCCCACAATTTTTTGGTATCGATTTGCACTCTTGGATCTGTAACAGATCCAGTTATGTACATAGAAATTTGGAGATTATCTATGGAGGAAAAAGCTCGTTTGGCAATTTGGGGACTCAAGCCAAATATGGCTCGTTTTGGTACAATTTGTACGTTTTTCAATTGGATTGCGGCTTTTAGATGTACATCATTAGGATTTAATGAGCCTTGAAATGTTCCAGTAATTTGACCCGATTGAAATTGCAAATCTTGAGATGGTTTTAATACTTGTTGTAACGCAGCTATATCAAGACCTGAAAATTTCCCCTCTATTTTGCCAGGTGCTGTGGCTGAGGCATAATGTAGCGTCAAACCTAATATAGGCCCATGCTCTGCTTGCATAAGTAATCTTACTGGCAGATTAGTTAGATGAGGTGCATCTGTAATATTATGTAATTGTATCGTGCTTATGCCAAATAATTTAGAATCTAATCGCACCTTTTCTAAACTTGCAACCTTTACTAGGTATTGATAGTGATCTTTAGTGGGACGCACCAAAGATAAATAGTCTAAATAGTGCGCAGGTTGTGGCGGTGATGGAGGCTTAGGAGATGCTGTAGTATCTGGCAACCAGGCATAAATTTTTTCAAGCCATTTTTTTATATTTTCAGCCTTAGCTAGATAATCTTCCAGTTTGTTTACATCCAGTCTCTCTATATCAGGCCAGTTAGATTGTTTGGATTTAGAAGGGATTGATGGTATATCCAGCTTAGGTTTTGGGAGGATTTGACCTGGAGTGGTACGCAGACGATCAAAAGAGACTTCAGTAGCTGTTACCTGTTCTATAACGGCTTTACCTATTGACAAATGATACAAATCTGTTTCTGCTCCCAACTCTTTAACCTGTAGCGCATTTTCAGTAGTTTTTTCAGGATTCGTAACCTCTAATCCCTTTAATTGTAATACCCCAGAAAGTGGCAAAAAATTAAGTGAATTAATATTAACAGTGGCACCATTTAAATTGGTTAATGCTTGAGTTATTTTGTATCTTATAGACATGCTTTGTATAAACATGCTTATTGCCAATGCTAAAAGACACAATACAATAAATACGAATATACCAAAGGTACGAAAGTAACTAGTCTTAGCTGTTAAAGCCGTTTTAGCATCTTTGGCACTGGCTCCAAATACAATCCAGTCTAATATCCATAATGCTGTACTTTTTTTCCAGGTTTTAAATGTTTGTGTATTCTCTTCTAAACTCAACCAAGTGTGTCGAAAGCCTAAAATAATAGCAGCTAATACCACTCCTAAGATAATACCTATAATTGGACCAATGGTTAAGGCACCAATAATAGCCGGGCGTTGAAAATTAGTAAGCCCCACAATAGGTATTTGTTCAAGGCTGGCAATAATTGCAGCTAAGGGTTCGGTTAATACAACACCTAGATCATATAGGGCTTTAGCAAAAATTAGTGCGAGGCTTTTGGCTAAAAGAGATGATAAAATAAAGACATTGAGAGGAATATTCAGCAATATAAGTAGCAGTAATAGTAAGAAATGGATGCCGGAAAATCCAGGTACGAATCCAAAACAAAAGCCTAATAATACTGAAAGGGCGGCCATGGTTGGAGAACCATCGCCTCTAAAAACACTGATTATTCCACGAATTGTGAGCCACATTTAATAAAGTACCTTTAAAAATTATCTTTAAGTAGGTTGGGTTGCGGTCCGTTTGGCAACCCAACACCATAAAATATGTTCTATCTACTATTCTACGTATTCATCTCCAAAATGTGAAGGATCACCCTTGCCAACACGCAATACCTTAGGATTATCGCCAGTTAAATCTACTACCGTAGTCTCTTCTATACCACAAGAACCACCATCAATAATAGCATCCACCATCGAACCCAGCTTCTCCCTAATATCCTGTGGATCAGTTAAAGGGGCTTCAGTATTTGGTAACTGCAAAGTAGAACTAATCATAGGTTCGCCGAGTTCAGATAATAAAGCCTCGGTGATCGTATTATCAGGAATCCTAAGTCCAATCGTTTTGCGTTTAGGATGTTGGAGGCGTTTTGGAACCTGTTTGGTAGCTTGAAAGATGAAAGTATAAGGCCCTGGAGTAAAGCTACGCAATAGTCTATATGCCTGGTTATCTATACGAGCATAGGTAGCAATCTCTGATAAGTCTAGGCACACCAAGGTCATGTTATGCTGGTCAGATAGATGTCGAATGGTCCGAATACGTTCTACGGATTCTTTATCTCCTAAGGCACATCCCAAAGCGTAGGTTGAATCGGTTGGGTATACGATTACGCCACCATCTTGGATGATTTCTACAGTACGTTGTATTAATCGGGTCTGAGGGTCATCGGGGTGAATTTGAAAAAACTGTGCCATTAATAATATTCCTTAATTTTGAACTCTTAAAACCTGAAAGTCTGAAAACCTAAAAGTCTGAAAACCTAAAAGTCTGAAAACGGTAACGTTTGAAAACTTTAAATAGAAATTGTTATTAAAAAACTTAAAAGATATTTACAATAAAAAATGTACCAGAATAAAATACGGTTGTCATTTCAAACCAAATGATTGAATTTAATAGAATCGTTAGGTCGAGACATCTGCCAATTTGAAGCACCTTTATAGTTCAAAATGACAACTATAAAATATTATTGTACCAAAACACACTTACTTTAAAGTATACTTCACATAATTCCAATCCTTCCAAATTGGCACACAATCTTCTGGAAGTCTAGGCAAAGTGCCAAACTTAAGCCAAGTCTTTTTAGCATCATGAAAGTCTGAACCTATAGAACTTAATAAATTAAACTCCTTTGCCAACTTAACTATATTGATTTGATGTTCCAAAGTATGACTACTTGAAATTACTTCCAAAGCACAGCCCCCAGCGTTCTGAAACTTATGGATTAAATGCCTTAAATCTTGGCGTTTAAAACTATATCTACCAGGATGTGCTAACACAGCCTGTCCACCAGCTTCCACAATCCATTGTACAGCATCTTCTAATTTAGCCCATTCTAACTGTACATAACCAGGTTTACCTGGGACTAAAAAATGTTTAAACACCTGTTTTTCACCAGTAGCAAATCCTTGCTGTACTAAAAAACGTGCAAAGTGAGTACGACTGATCAAATTGCCATTAGATAATGCTTTGGCACCTTCAAAGGCATCTGCAATACCATGTTTGGCAAATTTGCGCCCTATTTCTTGAGCACGCCATAGACGTGTCTCTCGTAATTTGTTAAGATTATCTTGCAAAATTTGAGATTCGTAATTTACATGTAACCCTACAATATGTATGGTCTTGTTATTCCAAGTAACCGAGATTTCGACTCCAGGAACCAAATTGATACCAATTTCATCAGCTACAGCTTTGGCTTCTTTAATGCCACTTAGAGTATCATGATCTGTTAATGCTAGAACTTCAATTCCAGACTGTGCTGCTGTTTGTACTAAAGCACTGGGACTCATGGTGCCATCAGAAGCTGTAGAGTGGGTGTGTAAATCGTAATTGCAAATAGACATTTTTGTATATTACCAAAAATTTTTATTTTAAGATTGGACTTTAGACAAACAGCAGCTTGATAAATTCAATCATCAAAAAAACTAGATGTATAATATCATGACAGATATCATAAAATTGTTATGGGATGCTGTATTAATAATAGTTATATTTTTATCGCTACTATACGCAGCTTTATATATTTTCCAAGAAGCAATGCTATTTCATCCCCAACCCTTAACTCCTGTTACATTAGATTGGACACGTAAAAATTTTCCAAATGCTGAAGTAAAATTATCTGCTAATGATGGTACTATATTACATGGTTGGGTATATATTCCATCAGGTCCAGGGCCATATCCGCTGCTATTATTCTTTGGTGGTAATGCTGATGAGATGAGTAGTTACTTATATATGCATAAAGAATTTTCGGGTTGGGCTATGGGTGCTATTAATTATCGTGGTTATGGCCTTAGCCAAGGCCAACCAACTCAACAAACATTATTGGCTGATGCCCTTGATATATATGATGAGTTGGCACAAAGATCACGAATTGATTCCTCTCGCATCGTAGCCTTTGGTAGAAGTTTAGGAACTGGAATAGCAGTATATCTTGCAGCTAAACGCTCATTACAAGGCATAATATTAGTCTCCCCGTATGATAGTATTCGTGCATTGGCACAAAAGTTTAATCCCTACGCCCCAATTGGATTATTACTCAAGCATCCATTTGATTCTCTAACTTTGGCACCCAAAATAAATATTCCCATGTTAGCACTGGTAGGTGCAAAGGATACTTTGATATCGCCTAGACATTCCAAACATTTAGTTAATGCTTGGGGCGGTTCTACGACATTACATATAATTTCAGGAGCTAACCATAATACTATTATACATGACATTAAAAGTGGGGAATCTATTAAAATTATTAAGCAGTTTTTGCGTTCTATTGAAAATTAGGGTTTGATCTTGGAAATAAGATGCAACCATTGTGATTGTTCTCAATCAGAGCGAGGGAAAAATTAAAACTAACTTCATTGATGCGTTTCTTGCCTCAGCATTGTAGATTGTCAATGTAATAAATATGGGAAAAAATATATCGTTAGGTGAAAAGATTGAAGGATTCAAAAGAAGATCGACAAAATAATATAGGGATATATACAGTTGGTTTAAAATTAACTAAAGAATTAGGGTGGATTTTTAGACTCCAACCATATAAAGATTTGGGTATTCATGCTACTGTGGAAGTAATCAAGGATGGAGAATCAAATGGAGAGATGCTTGCACTACATGTGAAATCAGGTTCAAAATTCTTCACTGAAAGCACATCCAAGGATATTATTTTTCAATTTAAGACGGAACATTATACTTATTGTAAAGAATATCCCATGCCAGTGCTTGTGATGCTGCACAATCCTTCTAATAATGCAGTGTATTGGCAAGTTGTGAATGAGAATACCGTGCTAAATACGGCATCCTTCATTACCTTCCAAAAGTAGTTTACACTTTTTGAATTTGGAATAGGATATTCGTACCAGTATTGATAAGGAATATTTGGAATATAACCAATCTATAAATTGTAAACAAGAAATGAAGGATGCCATATTTTATACTAATATACATTATAAAATTTAACATGTTTTTATTTAAAATTAGCGCATATAACATCAATAATCTGGTTTGGCTGCTCTTCACCAGATGGTAAAGGATGAGTAGGATCTTTAATCCAAGTGGTTATATCTTCAATAACTCGCTGACCTTGTCGGTCACGGGTCAACATATGCCATCCATCTTTATAAAGTACCCAGCGCATTTGAGGGTTTTTAGGTAAACGAGATAACATGGTACAAAAAGCCTTTTGAGGGATAATTTCATCATGTTTACCATAGAGAATCAAAGTAGGACCAGTAAGTTGATCAAGCTTTAACAAGGCTTGATCCATCAGATTGGTTATCCCCCATAGGGCATCGATGCGAGCGGACTTGATCACCTTTGGATCACGGCTATAGGCAATGAGCATTTCATGGTTATCTGAAGGATGCAAAGTGGGACCATCACTACCAGTGAGGGTCATCCAAGGCAGGGTATGTGTTCCAATCCACAAGGCAAGTTGTTGATACCATGGCATGGTATCTCGTGACCAGACTGCAGGGGCAATTAGGACAATACCATCGCTTTGAATTACAGCCTGTGGTGCAGCAAGGATCACTGCTGCTCCCATACTTTCACCAACTAAATAGAGTGGAATTTGCGGATATCGCTGCTTGATCAATTGAGTTAATATAGTCAAATCATTGGTCATCCTTTCAACCCCTGCCCAAATTCCACGTTGGGTACTGTCACCAAATCCTCGTTGATCAATACCATAAGTCAGTACCCCTTGTTTTTCTAAAGCTTTCCCTAAACCATCAAAAGCATTCGAGTAATCGTTAAATCCATGGAGAGCGATAATTACAGCCTGAAGGCGTTTTTTAGGATTTAGCCATATTTTCAATGGTAATTGATAGCCATCTTCCATGATCGCCGAATCAATAGCTAGCCTTGGGATCACACGGATTCGACTAACACGTTGTTTTTGAGGCGAAGCACAGCCGACAAGTAACAAGAAAATTAGTAAGGTAATTAAATTATTGTGTTGCATTATACCTATCCTAACGTGTTTTTTATCAAATCAAAAAATCGGTTCTTTAGGATTTCATTTTTTCTAAAAAAATACTTTAATATCATCAATATAACACCAATTACTCCTATCCATAACCACCCTAAAATTGACCGAAAGCCTCAACAACACAACGTACTGTTTTTATTAGAGAACATTGCATACCCCTCGAAATCCAATTTGATTCTTTGAAATAAATGAGCAGAATTCGACAGTCCATAACAACGTCGTTTAAGCACCTTGATTTTGTTATTAGCCCCCTCGACAAATCCACTATTCATCCGGCCATTGAAGTAGTTAGTAATCTCTTTCATATGGTTGGTTAGCGTTTTGATAAAACTGTCAAAGCAGGTAAGACCACTTTTGCGGACATGGTTAATCCATGTATTCATTTTTCTCTTGGCTTGCGTTGAAGTAATTTTCATGTTAAAAATTGCAGTCATATCTGTAGATAAGTTATAAGACAGTTTTAA
>LFCU01000182.1 GCA_001044195.1 Candidatus Achromatium palustre | reverse complement strand
TCAATTCGTCGTTCTATATCTTTGAAAGTCAGGGATTGAAATTTATATTTCCCAAAGAGTCGAATTCCATTGGTTAGGATATGAAAAGCTACAGGACCAATAGATAAGTATCGGTAAATAGGGTTGTCTGTGTGCATATCATAATGAGGCTTATGGGAATAGCTAATTTTAGCTTAGATTTAATTAGGTTAGACATTGGAGTTTCTTTTAAACAGGTTATAGTAAAATAAAGACGTTATATTAGTTCTACTTTGTCACGTTAAAACTTAACTTATTAATTTCCAAAGAATTGATGCAAAGTGTTGTTTTCAAAAAATAAAGGTCTTATTTGGTAATCTGACAAAGTATAATGCAGCATACATGATAAGAAAATTAAATACTAGATATTAATTTTTAGATATGAAATAATTTTATGAGGTTTCAAGAACCTACGGTTCGTGCATTTTTATTTATTTTAAATCAATAGTTTAATTTTTAACGAGATATTTTACATAATCAGAGATTACCAAATCAAGTAACTCATTGATTTATGTACAAGGCAATTTGTAATACTCAAAAAAAATGGGCGAACCGTAGGGTAAAGTTATTGATAATTGCATAGAGATTATCCAAATTCCTTTTTCAACCTAGTCAACATAAAGCGATAATCAGCGGAATTACAGTTAAGTTATGATATGAAAAAGGTATTTTCTATGCTTACTAAAGAATGGCAGTTAATAATGAAACAATGCACAATACATCAAAGCTATTTTTATCAGATCTCATATTTACTGCTTCTTCTGATTCTATATAGCCAATATACTTTTAGTGCATGTTATATGCTATATGATAAGGATGGCGAACTTTTATGGCAAAGTCCTACCTCGCTTTTTGATATATCCTATTCTGGAGATTCTTACTCTACAGTTTTTGATGCCATTAGGGCCAAACAGATGCATTTTATGATAATGCGTAATTCTACATGTAGTACTTGGACTAAGAAAACAAGATTTAAATCGATGGAGGAATGCAGGGCTTGGTTGGTTTCAATGTATATAGATCCTGAGAATCCAAATGTTGAGTGTTCAATTATACCTACTAATTCTGCTACCCAGGAAAAAAAGTGTGATATATGTAATTAGGTAGAAACTATGGTGCGCAATGCGCACCCTACAATTTTGTAGACGTATCTGCAATTTTTATGTTATAAGAAGGTGACGCTTATTTTTGCAACAGAGGTTCTCCATTACGTGAACGTAATGCCATCCAGCCTATTAAAGTAACCTTTATCCACTCAAATTCACCATCGATCTTAATTTGTCTAATACCACCATTGGTTCCTGTATTGACATACGATCCAGTATATACCTTGGCAATTCTAGTATTTGAAGTGCTGGGACCTGATCGTAGGGAAACGAAATTAGCAGTACCACCGCCATCCCATATTACTTTTGAAGTAATAGCATCCATTTCAATTAGATAAGGTTGTAATTTATCAAGTTTTCGACGTGCCATCCAACCATTTATTTCAACATTTATCCAATGTAGATTGTTCTTTATTTTGGGAGTAGTAGAAAGATTTTTGATTGGCACAACCTTTTGTTTTAATGCTGTTGCTATAACTTGACCGCCAGCATAAGAACGTACTCTGACACCATTGATGCCATTATATACGACATATAGATATTTGGGTCTGGTGCGGATTTCTGATCTTGGTGGTACAGGGCTACCATTTTGATAGGCTTTTAGTTGGCTTTGTAATCGTTTAATTTGGCGTTTAGAATTATCTAAAGCCTGGGTTTGTGTATTCGCACGATCTAAGCGCTGCTGCATATCAGTTATATCTGTATTTTGTTGTAATGTATGTAACAACAGATATATGCCAATAATTACTAGTATAAATGTAATTATTAGATTACTAATGGCAAATTTACGCCACCAATTTTTCGATGTATCATCAGGTGGCTTGTTAAATGGCTTTATATCTAATGCCTGTTGAAACTCAGCAATACTCTGAAAACGTTCCGAGCTACGCACTGCTAGTGCTTTCATAAGAGCGGTTTCTTGAGGTATACTTATAACAACGCCGGTTTTGGAGGGGCGTTGGATTTGATCTTCTCGTAACCGATCCATTGCATCAGGCGGCGGAAATCCAGTAATAAGACGATAGATGGTTGCAGCAGCGGCATAAACATCCGTCCATGTACCCTGTTTACCACTAAAGCTGTATTGTTCTTCTGGAGAATAGCCAGGTTTACGGATGGTTAGTTGGCTTTGGCTATGGCTACTTAGAGAATCTTTGGTAGCTCCAAAATCAAGGAGAATCACTCTTCCATTAGCAGTGATATAGATATTATCAGGACTAATGTCACGATGTAGCAAATTTTGTTCATGCATAGCCCGTAAGCCATCTAGCACTGGTGTCATCAAATGTAGAGCTGATTCTATTGGGATACGTCCTCCCTGTCTGGTGATGTAGCTCTTTAAGTCTATTCCCTCAATATACTGCATCACCATATATGCTAAACCATTGATTTCAAATTGGTTGTATACTGAGACAATGCCAGGGTGTTCTCCAAAACGAGCTAGATTGCGTGCTTCTTCTATAAATCTTTCTAATCCATAAGCAAAAAATTCGGCAGCTTCGCCTGGGTAGCAAGAAAACGTTATACCATCAGTGGCTCTTTGTCCGTATTCTCGAGGCCAATATTCTTTAATAGCGACAGCAGTTTCTAATCTGGTATCCCAAGCTAGATAGGTAATACCAAAGCCGCCATGACCTAACATGCGGCCTAAAATATATTGGTCATTTAGTACCATTCCCAGAGCCAGACAGGGAGCTGGATTTATTTCTGTAGCTTCATCAAAACCGCAATGTGGACAAATCGGTTGGTCTGCTTTGTCTTGCATACAGCCAAGACAGCGATCAACATCATTTATTTTCATGAGTTGTTTTTGTTAGATGCGCTTCGTGCTATAACTTAATGTTGATTTTCCTGGCTTTAAAAGGTACGCGATGCGTACCCTACTACATATTAGATACTATTTAGATACTATGTAAATTAGTATTTTTTACCAGGTGTAGGTGGATAGATCATAGTGCTGGTATTACCAAGCGGTTGATAGGGATTGAATATATCTTTACTAAAATCCGAAAAATAGATAGCACTATTTATCGCCGCTAAAGCCGCACCACCTAGCACACAACCTTGTAAAGTTCCAAGGCTTGCCATAATTGTAGCACTTGTTGCTGGAATCACAGTTGGTAATATTGTACTACTAATTAAGCCTGCTGCTACCCCTATTGAGCAACCTGCAAGACCTTCAGCAAATATGTTTCCATTAGTAAGTACGCCAGCTTTTACTGTTGCAACATTTAAGTTTAAAACTAAAAGTAGCAGAGCAATGATTTTAAGACGCATATCGTTATATTCCTAATGATTTTTTTCAGCACTAGTATTGGTACTATTAAAAGTATCAAAATCTGGGATCTGTTTGGCAACAGCAGCCTGTAAATGCGTATAATATTCAGGATTATCTGACATATATATAGCTTGGCGTAAATAATACTCGGCCTGAACATAGTCTTGGCGATATTCCATGAGAAACATTCCTAAAGCATTATTAATGATTCCATTAGCTTCTGAACGTGTTGGGCCAAGACTAAACGCATCTAAACCTTTCTTTAAAATTTTTTCTGCTCCGTCCAAATCGTTCAGATGTACAAGAGAATTAGCCCATAATTTATAAGCTGTACTTCTAGCGACTGGATAAGTAGTATAAAACTGGCTATCATCTACTACTTTTTGGTACTGAACAATTGCAGATTTATGCTCCCCTTGGTCTGCTAATGCCTCTCCCCAATATATGAGAGCAAAAGGGAAATTAGATTCAATCTGATCAGCCTTTTTGTATATTGCTATCGCCTTTTCATAAGCACCTTGTGCATGATAGGTCTGTCCCAACAAAATTAACGGCCAAATTTGTTGTGGTTTGGGGAGTACTACCAAACAGCGAGCTAATTGGGGTAATGTTTTGGTAAATTTGGTGGTAGGACGTTCTAAGAAAAAATAATACCGTGCTAATAGGTATGGATCTATCCGATCTACAATGGCTTCAGCTGCTCGGTCTAACAGGGATTTAATTGCAGTTTCAGTATCAGTAACTACTAAATTAGTAGTATCAGTCTCAGCGGTTTCTTTAGATATTCCAAGATTGCCTTTGATGATCTTAGACCCTGAAAATGCGTCTTCATTAGACTTAAGGACAAAATTGAAAGATTGTCCATCTCTACTAAAGCCACTGATGCTTAAATATAGCCAATCTCCTTCCTGTACTAACTTGCCTTTAAAGCGATAGGGGATTAACCCAAGAAATCCTTGCGCTGCTACAACTCCAGCTTGAATTCCTAAAGTATCACTAATATTTTTTAAGGTTTGATGCCCCATATCACTGATAGAGGTATAATTAACGCCTCTAGAGGTTTCTCCTACCTTAGATATGATATGGATCTTGCGCATTATAGAGCCACGGATTGAGGATTCATTGAACCCCATGTTACGTGCTACTTCCGGGACGCTGGTAATATCAAATGCGATCATATTGACATCGGTTATAACTGCAATGCCAAAGACGCTTAATAAAGAAAGTATTGGGATGGTAAGTACACTAAATTGAAACATAAACGATATCCTTAATAAGGAACGATAGTTTATTCATCTTAATTTGAATAGACATTATCCTAAACCATATTTCAGATCAATAACCATAAAGAGATTTTAACGGCTATTTAAAAGTTCGATAAAGTTACCCATAATTGGACATTATGGGTAATAAACGCAAAATATAATTCAAAGTA
>LFCU01000231.1 GCA_001044195.1 Candidatus Achromatium palustre | reverse complement strand
GACCTAAGTTTAACATTAATGTGACAATATTTGGTCGAGTTTTTTCTATTGTCTTGGCAATGCTTACTGGCAATCCGCAGGCTTCGCGAATTATG
This sequence comes from Candidatus Achromatium palustre, assembly GCA_001044195.1. GTDB lineage: Bacteria > Pseudomonadota > Gammaproteobacteria > Chromatiales > Chromatiaceae > Achromatium > Achromatium palustre. The sequence continues at coordinate 5,427 of LFCU01000231.1, read as the reverse complement.
ATTTCGATATCAGCATGGGTTAAAAAGCGTATATTAATTATAGATTTATAGCCAATATGTATTTGTGTCTCCTTTAAGGCATTTCGGGTCAAGGCGACAGCATAAGCTCGCATAAGTTTTATTATGTCTAATGCATTGTAAACTCTAATTTTTCTTCCTACATAAGGAGAATTTTTTGCAGTTACATTGGCTAAGTTTGTCTCCACGATAAAATCCTTATCTAAGAAGGACTTAAGTTCATAAGGAAGGGAGTTACCTACCATGCCCCGCAAAGAAATATGATCCAGACCTAATAAATCTGCTGCACCACGTTCACTTAATACAGCCCTGCCATTATCCAAAACATAACAATCACAGATAAGTCCAGGCACGATTTCAGCAGCTCCATAATATATAGCTTGTGGTTCTGGAATAACGGTTGACAATTCAGGATTTACTTGTGTTTTAAGGATAGCGTTAAAGACTTGCGTAATATCATTATGTTGCTGGAATTGCACAATATGCTGGGTAGGAAATAGTTGTTGTAATTTAGTGTACGGGATAGCAGGACGCTGCCCATTGCAATCAGTACAATACAAAACCAGATTAAATTCCGGTACATAATAATCTATAATGATATCGCCCATTTTATAATTAGTATGCAAGGTGCTATCCGCAAAGAGTTTGGTAAAGACTTCAGCAAAATTGGTTGCACCTGGTGCGGTAATAGGTGCTAATGAGGTGGTCTGGCCAAATAGCTTTTCTTTGAGCGTAATGCCTACAAGACTATTCATTTCCAAGGTTATAGTGCCTACATCCTCCTGTACTGCATAGCCATAGAGACGAGAGGCTTTAGAGCCTAAGCTGCGAATGGTATCTCGATCTAGTTTAATCGGTTTAATGTCATGGCTGTGTCTATTTAGGTAATGATTCAGAGTGCTGACTGGGCATTGTAGAAAGTTAGTAATATCAGTCTTGAGGGCAATGTCTTTGCTTACTGAGCAGTGTAAGCCAGATTCTTGCATCAGGGTGACAATATCTTGATAATGTTTGCGGGTCGTGTTTTGTACATTGACTGGTAATTGGCAGGAATCTCTGATTGTCACTTCTAAGGCTGCACTGCTGAGTGTTGTCATCATAATGACGTTATATTCACCAATGTGCCGTTGGTTTTTGCGCAATACTTGATTGCCAAAGGCCATTACGTAGGCAAACATGATGTTTTCTACAGTTGGTACTGTGTAGGCAACAATTTGACGGCCTTGATGGGGGCTGTTGGCTGCTGTTACTTCAGCTTGAATAGTCTCTATTTTAAAATCTGGCGGCATAAATTGGGTTAAGATTTTAGGTATGCCTCGTTGCCGCATCCGTACTAAATGCATATGGTCTACGCCCAAGAAGTTTGCAGCACCACGTTCACTGAATACCGCCATGTCATCATCTAGTACGTAGGCATCGCATGGTTTTTTAGGTATAATCTCTAATTTTCCGTAATGTAGGGCTTTTCTCATATAAATATCCTCTGAACTGTGAGTAAAAATTTTTTCAAAATTACTTGACAATCTAAAATGATAATTACTATTATGATCTTACCACCTATCAGTTTTATACATAGGATGCGCTGAGGTACGAAGCGCATCAATAATGATGGGTTTCGCTTTGGATCTACCCATCCTACATGTAAACTGATAGGTGGTAAGATTTTCATCAAAAATTAATATGTAAGTACATACCCATTAAATCTTTTAACATTTTGTTTCACTAAAAATCAATAAGATACTAGGACCAGAAATGTCCAAATATTTTTGGACTACTCCTTATTTATTATTGACAGCTATATATTAGTATATTATAATTCTTGATGCAATATCAAGCTGTATTTCTTGAATCCTTATTTAACTAACGAGGAGTACCTGAATGCCCAACAATTATTGGCCGTTTGTCTTATTGATGCTGGGATTATTATCGCCGCCACTTTTACATGCTGCTGTAGCATCAGATACTGGTAGTAAGGAGGCACTTAAAGAGACGGCGATCCGCTATACCGATACCTTTACTGGCAAAGAGTTTATGGTTTTTGAATCGGTTGGTAATGAAGGTTATGAGCAGCAACAGCAATTTTCCAAGATGACCTTTTATGTTGCCCCCTTATTTCGGCTAATTCCAGAACCAGGCACTACAAAGGGTTATCAAAGAACTGCATATTCGCAGCGTGGTGTCGTTCAATATACCTTTTTTGTCGAATGCTTTCATCCGCGCATCAATGAACAAGCATTAGAAAAGGTAAATGCCTATTACTCCAAGACTAAAGGCAATTATGTCTTTACCAAACAGCAGATGCACCACATGCGGCATGGTAAGGTATTAATTGAAGCCGCAAATTTGCCAAGTTGGGTGCAAATTGATCCAGTAGTCATTGGTACCGACTCTCCCAACAGTACCGTAATGTTGGATGCAGTAGAAGAATTTACCGTATCTGTACCCATGGATGTAGACAAAGATTTTCAAACCCGCCTAGACAATGGTTTGAAATTCAATTTTATTGTCTATTTCAACGTAATGAATCTCAGTCGCTTACAGCTTTCTTGGTCCGTAGCTGATATTCGCAGCACCAGCACCTATAAACAGATCAACTCTGGTGGTACGCATTATGTCACTGCTGATCAGGTACAAAAGATGACCCAGCAAGTAGCAGAACAACGCAAGGTCTATTATTACCAAGATCCAGAGATTAGCGACAAGATACAGGCCAAGGCTATGTCCTTGTTTGACCAAATACGTGGCGATATGCAGCAACTTACCGCGCAAAATCGTCAGCAAGCAGCGGAGCTAGAAGCCAAATTAATTACAGGCACTGGCTTGTCGCCAAATGACTTTAAGCCGTTGACATTGATGTGGGATGTGTATGAACGCTTAGAAACAACCAGCGATCATCAAACAGCCAATAGGATCATTCAAGATGCCTATCAGCGTAGTAAACAAGCCTATCAAAGGTTAGATGATATTTACCAACGCCGTCAACAGGATACAAGTCGTTCACGTAGTCAGCATCGCCGCGATAAATCTAGCCGTGATCAACATAGTATTAATGTTCATGCGGATTATGCGATCAGTGATTTTGGGTGGTCAGGTAATGCTAATATGAATTACGATGAAAATCGCCAACGCTCTGAATCCCTGCGTGAAGGCCGATCTGCTGCAAGCCAAAGGCAATCAATGGATAGGGCTAATAGAACAAGAACTGGTTCTAATACTGCCGAAGATCGCATCACCAAGGGTTATTTTGCTAATGCTGAAGCATTACGTGCTTATCAGGCCAAAACTACAGAACAAAAGCAACCTAAAGTAAGAATTATAGGCCGAGGCTTAAACGTCATCGAAAAAGCACAATTTGAGCAGAATATCAATGCGATGGCCAGCTTCGTCTTCGTGCAACCCATGACCCAGGCAAAGTCCTTTATGACCGATGCCCGAATTGCAACTTATGCTAAAAATGATGTCCCGTCAGCCTTGGAGACATTGCAGAAAGCAGCCGCTTTAACGGATGCGGTGCAGGTTGCGGAAAATGGGAATATTAACGTTAATCTAAATGGAATTTGGAAGAGGTTAAAGGTACAAGGAGTTATAGAAAATAGTGGTGCTGATTTTATATTAGGCACATCTGATGGACGTAATCAAGGGAAACGTCCATATAATCGTGCATTAGTTCATGCTGGTAATGATCAATTAATTATCAATTATGCTGGTGATTTTGAAGGGGGAGTTAATATTCAAGGTCCGAGCACTATTATTAATGGAAGTGTAGGAATTGGCACAACCGATCCAGGAGCTAAATTGCATGTAAATGGCAATTTCATTAGAACAATTGCCTATGCAACAGGTAATGGTCCCAATGATGGTACAGATGTTGGCCAAATAAAAAGCCGTGTTTTGCGTTTCACTAAAGCGAAAGCAGCTACCAAACTTCGAATTAGCTACACTGATAATTTTCGTACATTAGGAACTAGAAAAGCCTGCCGCTGGGAAATTCGTGTTGATGGTAAATCTTGTCCTAATCAAGCCTTAATTTATGACGATTGGGTTCCAAGAGACGATTATCATCATAGCCGTAACGTTGTTGGTTATTGTTCAGGTATTGCAGCAGGTAAACATACGATAGGTGTTTGGGTAAGTAACACACATGGCCGTTCTGGTTCAGACTGTTATACAGGTTGGAATAATTCCACTTGGGTATTAGAAGCAGAAGAAGTTAATTAACGCATTGGGGGTTGGGTTGCTGTTAGTTTGGTAACCCAACATTGCTTTTTAAAACAAAATTTTCGCAATGATCTCAGAATGTTAAGCAAATTGTACCAAGCAAATTAAGAGCAAGATATGGCAACCTTATATATTGATGGAATTGACGAAGAAATCATCACCCAATTACAAAGCAAAGCAAAACAGTTTAATACTAATATAAATGAGCTTGCCACACAATTTATTGCTTACGGTCTTAAGAATTATCCAGAGACCAAATCATCTAATATTAACTCTCTCTTTGGTCTGGTTGCATCATCAACTGATGGCGTAGAATTTCAAAATGCAATGCGAGAAGAATAAGTGATGCGTTATGTCATACTGGATACGAATATTTGGATATACTTATTAGAAGGAAAATCAGAACTTAATAACCTTAAAATAGCAATTGCACAAGAAAAGGTAGTACCAGTATTAACTCCTGTGATTTTTGCGGAAGTTTTAGGATGGCAGGAAATGACTCCTGAAGCAGAAGCTAAGATTAGAAAATATTTTTCTAGTCTTAAAATGTTAACTTTCAATATGGAACATTGGGAACAAATTATTTTATGGAGAAAACAAGGCATTAAAAAGAAAATGCCAGATTTGCTCATTGCGACCATTGCTAAACAGTTTGATTATCCTATACTAACAAGAAATATCAATGACTTTAAACAATTAGATATAAAAATAGAAAATCCTTGGGAAGAGGCACCTTAAGGATCGTAGGCAGATTGTAGGTTGGGTTGCTGTTTGTTTGGCAACCCAACATACACTATTCCCCACAATTATTATGACATAACACCATTATGCACTCCATTACAATTCCATACCCTGATGATCTTCTCATTGCTTCTGGTCAATCTCGCAAAAATCTTGAAGCAGAGATGCGTTTTTTACTGGCCGCAAAACTATTTGAAATCCATAGACTAACGCTAGGGAAAGCTGCCATGTTCTGTGGTATGAACAAAACCTATTTTATGTTTGAATTAGGGCGGCTTGGAATCCCCATAATAAATTTAGCTAGTAGGGTGCGCACTGCGCACCTTTTAAGTTAATACATCATCCTACACTCATTTATGATGTTCTCATTATTTGGTAAAAGGTACGCAATGCGCACCCTACTTTTAAATTAGTTTAGATTCGTATGACAGATGTAGGGCGGGAGAGCGA
>LFCU01000264.1 GCA_001044195.1 Candidatus Achromatium palustre | reverse complement strand
CAAGGTATCCAATGGATAATCACACCTACGGATCTATTTCATTTGTTAAACGTTAATCATCATGTCATGACAATCAAAAAAATCAAGTGAATCATGGTTCAAAATCATTATATTAGCACGTAGGGCGGGAGAGCAACGCGATCCCGCCTTTTTTTGAGAATGCTATTCCATTTCATAATTTTTTACATTGTCCTATGCTACAAAATTTAGGTTTTATTTCAAAGTAGCAAATTTATATGGAAGGGCGGCGGGATCGCCTTGCTCTCCCGCCCTACGGGCTTATATCTTAGTCATAATCATGATATTTTGGCTCCAAGGAATTTCTCTAACAAGTTGTAAGAGATTTGGAAAATCTTGATATTCTAAGAAAAGTTGACGCATAAACCAGAGATTTTGAGTGGAGAATCCTGAAGAACCAGGAAAGCACGTAGGGCGGGAAAGCAACGCGATCCCGCCTTTTTTAAGAATGCTATTCCATTTTATAATTTTTTACATTGTCCTATGCTACAAAATTTAGGTTTTATTTCAAATTAGCAAATTTATATGGAAGGCGGTGGGATCGCTTCGCTCTCCCGCCCTACGGGCTAGCCAGGTAGGGTGGGCAAACATCCGTATCGTTTGCCCACGCAAACCAAACAGGGGCAAGTTATGATACCGCGTGGGCACGATGAGGCCGTACCCACCCTACCTGGCTCACCACCTATCAATTATATCGTAAGCCATTGATCTACGATATAAGGAAACTTAGTGTTTTAAAGAAAATGATAGGTGGTGAGCATTTGAATAGAATATTTTTACAGAGAGAAATTATGAAACCAAATACTAACCAAAAAGATAAATCCGCTAAATCTCTTCCCAAAGTATCTCATTATGGAACAATCAAGGTAGACGATTTAGCTCTTGACTGTGTGGTTCTTGAAAATGGACATAGAGGCTATGTTCAAACTAAATTATTACAAGCTATTGGTTTTAAAAGTAAAAATCTGAGTCTCCGGTTTCGCCATTTTTTGGCAGAAGTAGCACCTAACGCTTTGGTTTTAATAGATAAATCTGAGTCTCCGGTTATTGTTATGCCAAGCGGTGGACATGCTAATTTTCTTCCTACTGGCATTCTCCCTGAAATTGCTTCAGGCGTTATTAACCACGCACTTGCAGGAACTTTACATACCCAGCGCCATCATTGAGTACCAAATTGCCAAGCAATAATTACAGCACTGGCTAAAACTGGTGAAGTTGCTATGATTGATGAAGTAACTGGCTATCAATACCAGAGAGTACCAGATGCACTGCAACAAACTGCTAAAACGGCCTATATAGATGCAGTCAAAATGATCCAAGAAGCAGGTTTTAAATGTTCAGTTCCCAACAACATTGCCATCAAAAAAGATATTGCCCAATTCCTAGATATTCCCGAAAGTACCCTAGATAGCTTTTTGCGTAAACACAAAACTGACATTAAACCCATCAAATTAGACCGCGCCATTATTCGCTCTATTGGTTTTAAAGCCAGTACCATGAATGGTTACAGTTTGGATGATGTCACCAAAGTAGCTCTGGGCATGGATTCTATAATGGGCATGAATCTCAAAAGACAGCTCTTTGGCCATGTTGGCCCCTTTATCAAATTGCAAACCCCAGTTCAAACCCAATGGTACGAGTCTTTTACAAAAATCTTTGCTAATCTTGGTTTAAACAGCAACTATCAACTTGGGCCGTATAAAGTAGACTTTTTTGTCGCTAAATTATTATTGGTATTAGAATGTAATGGGTATTGCCATCGCCACTATGATGTGGTTCAAGAGAAAAAACGCGAAGCCTTTATCACCAAAAAGTACGGATTGGTGCGTTTCCACCATGCCATTGATTTAGAAACTCTAGTTAATGGTATCTTGCAAGCGCAACCAGGTAAGGTGATTCAATTGTACGATTTACAAAATTTGGGACAAGAAATGCCGCTGGGTCTTAATGTATCAGCACATTAAGATGCCTTTGTTTAGCACGTAGCACGTAGGGCGGGAGAGCAACGCGATCCCGCCTTTTTTTGAGAATGCTATTCTATTTCATAATTTTTTACATTGTCATTTGCTACAAAATTTAGGTTTTATTTCAAAGTAGCAAATTTATATGGAAGGCGGCGGGATCGCGTTGCTCTCGCGCCCTACGGGCTAAGGGCTTATAAATTTTTACTCAATAACATATATTTGATCAATCTTTTCTTGAATCCATATATTTAGCAATGTTGCTTCGTGTATTCCTTGTTGTTTAGCTATTTTTTTAATCTTAAAGGCCAAATCCATAGCTAATGGATAGTATCGATGTTGCGATGCTATATTAATTTGGAATGTGGTATCAGTTTGCTCGCCAAATTCTGTAGCATCGTGTTCATCCCAAAATATACCTATCTCTTGATATGTACTGGCATTAGAAATTGGTGTTTTATCTGACATATTTTTTCCTTTCTTTATCTGACATGTCTCTAGCTGAGACAATAATGGCTCTTCTATCTTGTGTATACACGAAAAAGATGCTTAATAGTCTGCCAATATTAGTTTTACCAAAGGCAGCATATACGTCTTCTCCTAATTTGTAGCCTGACTCTTTCCATTGAAAACGTGGTTTATTTTCGATAACTTCGATCACTTCATGCGTTTCCACATTGTGCTTCCATAAGAGCTTATCAACAATATCTTCAAGCCAAATTATTTTGTTTATTTCCAAAGATTTTCCTTGTGTAAATGTTGAAAAGCTCGTAGGGCGGGAGAGCAACGCGATCCCGCCTTTTTTTTGAGAATGCTATTCCATTTCATAATTTTTTACATTGTCCTATGCTACAAAATTTAGGTTTTATTTCAAGTAGCAAATTTATATGAAAGGCGGCGGGATCGCTTCGCTCTCCCGCCCTACCTGGCTACATCCGCCGTAATGAGGTTGGATTAGGCTTCACGGATGTATTAATTCTACTTGAGGAAAATAAAACTTGTATTTTTCTATATCTCTAGTTATTAAAGCAAGCTTTGATACAGATGCGTGTGCTCCAATAAAAAAGTCTGGTAATGGCGACCTTTTAATGCCTCTGTTCTTTCTGTATTTTAAAAACACTTTACCAGCTAAAAACAACGCTTCTCTTGGTATGTCTAGTATTTTAATTCCCAATTCGGAAATTGCGTTATTAATTTCTTCGATTGTAACAAAACCAATTGAGACTTCCGTATATACAACAGAATTTATGTATAGCACATGAGTTTTACTATATCGTTCCAATATATTTTCCGACCAATCGGCCCAATTTATATCATTAGTAAATAGATCAAGCAATACGCAAGAATCAATCAAAATGCCATTCATAAGGATTCCCGAGTGAGATTTAAAATTTCATCGGTAGACATTGTGGTTGTAGCTATTCCTCGAAATTGTCCAAATTTTTTAGTTATGTGAGGCTTATCAATTTTAACAATATAAAATCTGTCATTATCTTTGATGAAATCAATTTCAGTTTCAGAAACTATATTTAAAGCTTCCCTTACTTCTTTTGGGATGGTGATTTGACCAGTTGCTGTAGTTTGCATGAGTTTGCTTTTTTCTATTTTCTTAAGTCTCTATTAATCGATTTAAATTTGTATCAATGTATCAATTTACAAGGTATCCAATGGATAATCACACCTACGGATCTATTTCATTTGTTAAACGTTA
>LFCU01000107.1 GCA_001044195.1 Candidatus Achromatium palustre | reverse complement strand
TTAATGTACAATACATGATGATTATTCTTAAGTCAAATACTTTGAATTATATTTTGCGTTTATTACCCATAATGTCCAGTTATGGGTAACTTTGTCCAACTTTTAAATAGCAGTTAAAATCTCCGTTGGGAATAGAACGCCAGTTGTTATGGTTTTGTCTCTCTATTTATGTAAACTGGCTGCGCTCGAATACGCCAGTCTGTACCTATAGGCTGAATTTCGCTAATCTCTAAAGCAATGCGTTGTTTACTATTATTTATATTGGATAAATGAAATAATCCTATAGCATTATCTCCCATAATATGAGGAGCCATATAAATAATCATCTCATCAACCAAACCTGCCTCTAATACAGCACCTGCTAAAATAGAGCCACTTTCTAACAAAACTTCGTTTATTTCCTGCTTGGCCAACCAACGCAAAGCAGATTCAATAGCAATTTGCCCTGTTGATGTTTCTGGAAGCTGTTTTATAGTGGCTCCTGCTGCTGTTAGTGCTGCAATCTTCTGAGGATCTGCATTCGTTCCACATATTATTAGAGTACGACCTGAGTCTTGTAGAATTTTAGCTTTTGTAGGAGTACGTAGGCGTGAATCTAGAATTACTCTTAGAGGATTAGGTAATGGCATATTCGGTTCTAAGCCTGGTAATTCTGTAGCCTGAATGCGTACTGTAAGTGCTGGATCATCCGCAAGGACTGTACCAATTCCAGTCATAATGGCTGCTGAACGAGCGCGTAACAATTGTACATCATGTCTGGCAGCAGAGGATGTAATCCATTGACGTTCTTTAGTTGCTGGTGCAGTGCGACCATCTAAACTCATAGCCATTTTGCAGCAAACCCAGGGTAATCCATAGGTCATGCGTTTATTAAATCCAGGATTAAGAGCTTGGGCCTTGTGTTCTAAAATTCCTAGGTCTACCTGAATTCCTGCTTCTTTAAGTTGTGCTATACCTTTACCAGCAACTTGGGGATTTGGATCTTGCATGGCTATTACCGCTCTGGTTATACCTGCTGCAATAAGGGCTTTGCTGCAGGGGGGAGTGCGTCCATAATGACAACAGGGTTCTAATGTTATATAGGCGGTGGCACCTTGGGCATGATTGTTGACTGCTTTTAATGCAATTTGTTCAGCGTGAGGATGCCCTGCACGTTGATGCCAGCCTTCAGCTATGATTGTGCCTGCTTTTACTAATACACAGCCTACTCTAGGGTTGGGGTGTGTTGTATATAGTCCTTTGGTAGCCAAATTAATGGCATGAGTCATATAGTCAACATCTGTGTTATTCATATTAGTTAGTTCTATTTTGTTGTTACATTACTCGACTATACCAATTTTTTTGATTTGACAAATTAAAGGACGTAGCATCTGGTGCCAAGGCTCTGCCTCAGCACCAGAGTTCGTACGTTATTGAGAAGTTACAGGGAAGAAGGTGTGGAATTTGTGTTGGCTTTGAAAGTTGTGACTGTGTGGTGATGTGTAGCTACCAGTTTTGGGAATGCTAGGCATAACATCTTTAGTAATCCACCATTATATTGTTTTGGCTTAAGGTTTTTTACTGTCTAGGATGAGATCATTTAAACCAGGTTCATTGATGAATATGGTTATATATTAGACATTATCCAAAACCCTCTACCAGATTAACAGACATAAGGCTATTTTGTTAAGGTATAGATTCCTGCTTTCGCAGGAATGACTGGTTTTGGATAATGTCTATTATGCCAATTGGGTCTATTTTTAGACCCAATTGGCCAACAAATTGTTTTTATGTGAATTTATTTTTATCTGCTACATGAGCAGATATTGCGTATTTAGTATACGCATAAAAAAAACGGAACTTTGTGTAAGTTCCGTTTTGGGGTGAGATGGGTGTAATCAATTTTTAGAAGCTGTGATCCAATTGGATGGAGTATACGTCATGATCTACACCAGCGGCAGTATCACGACCAGCAGGGCCAACTGAATCCACATCTTTGACGCGATATAAGATCTGTACGTCAGTGCGTTTGCTTAGGTCATATTTTAGACCAAAGCCCCAGGTGTTGAAGTTTCTTGCAGTACCACCAGTGTTGATGCCAAGATTGTCAACAGCCCCCCCTCCATAAGCTATATCTCCTAGGAATTCACCGTACATGACCATGACATGCATTCCAGGAAGGTATTGGTAACCTGCTTGTAATTGCCAAGAGCTGGTAGTCCAATTGGGATTCCATCTGTTACCTTCAATCTTGCGGTCTTCATAGATGAATGAGGCACTGAGATTTTGAAAATTGCGTATACCAAAACCAATACGCCATTTGTTATAATCTGGGGTTTCGTTTAGACCAACAGCACTTTCTGCGCTAACGTTTTCATAACCAGCAGCCGCAAACCAGGGGCCATTTTTATACCAAGCAGCTAAAGAATAACCAGCGGCTGGATCTGTGGCATCCCCATTGCCATCAATAATACCATCTCCATTTACATCTGCCGCTATACCTGCAAATGATCTACTAGCACGAGTTTGGATCAAAGCTCCCATGAAAGTAAGTCCCATAAATGAAGGACTCTTATAACCTATAACACCACTGGCACGGAGACTATCAAATAATCCTAAACCCCTGGCATTCGCACCAGTAGCACCAAAGGCATAAGGATCGCCAAAACCAGTATCCATATCCATCTGAGTATCTTCAAACAGATCTAGAGGACTGGTAGAATCTTTAAATGGAGTATCATGGCGACCCATCAAAAAGGTACCAAAAGCACCTGATAATCCAACAAATGATTCACGTTGACTCCAAAAACTAGCATTAGCATTAGTAGCATTGTTGTCAAGACGACCATTACCAGGGATACCACTACCAACTGCGGTTCCAAACTCTAATTGGTAAACAGCACTGATACCACCACCTAAATCTTCAGAACCCTTTACCCCAAGGCGTGAAGAATGATCTTCCATACCCCAACTCTTACCAACAGGTACATTACTGCTAGCATTCTGGGTAGCAACCCGAATCTTGCCATACATAATAGCCTCAGCCTGTACAGCTATGGGTGAGGCAAGAGCAGCGGTAATAGCCGCTAAAAGCAATCTCTTTTTCATAGCTCTCTCCTAATCAACAAAAATCTAATCTAAAATTAATATAATCTACTAAATTAATACAATCTATAGAGTAAAGTATATATAGTGAATAAGTCTGGATGCGATAAATAGTATAATAATACCTCTCTGGATATTATGCAACACTTTTTTGAAAAAAAGATACACTAAAAAAATATGTTGCAAAAAAAATACAGCATACTTTAAAAAGTATATACATATCATATATTTAAATGTAGTGAATATTTTTTACTAACCCTAATATTTCTCAAGGTCTTTTGTAAATTTGCTACAAATATTTAGACTAAATTTATCAATGACAACATGGCTTTAGATACAATTTGATACTATTTAGATACTATTAACCACTGTTATTAATCAATCTATAGAATATTTTTATAGTATCTATAAAAATATTCTATACCACCTCAAAATAAAATAATGGCCCGTGTAACTGTTGAAGATTGTCTTACGGTTGTCGATAACCGTTTTGACCTAGTATTACTAGCAGCAAAACGTGCTCGTGCACTTGCTGATCCTAAAAATAAAGAAGAACCCTTAATCAATCCTGGCAATGATAAATATACTGTGATAGCTCTAAGAGAGATTGCAGCACAACTAATCCCGTCTGATTATCAGCCACCCCCATCGCCTGAAAAAAAACGTTCAGGAGCTTACCAAAAAGTAGGGTAGGCATGGCTTGCCTGCCCACATGAAATTACTCTGGTTATTTAACCTACGTGCTAGGGTGTTCATTCTGGCACATTATGTCGGAGTAAGCTTCATGCAGTTATAGGATGAGCTGAGGCACGAAGCGCATCCTATTTAT
>LFCU01000141.1 GCA_001044195.1 Candidatus Achromatium palustre | reverse complement strand
AAAATCGGTATAATGTCTAATGTTATGTTATTTTAAATTGATAGGTGGCAAGGTTGTCAATGTGATAAAGTAGAATTAAGGTGCTGTTCATTTTTGTTATGTTAAAAAGCCCCTAATATCCAATTATGAGCAACCTTTGTCCAACTTTTTAAGTAGCAGTTAAAATCTCATGGAACTGAAGACTCAGAGGACTCGCCACTTTTTGTAAACATAACTCACTATGGATCTGGTCACTAATAACTTTCTACTGCTCGTGAAGGTATACATTAGAAATTATACCGATTTTCATAGCCAACTGAATTTAATAGATAAAATTTCTAATTTTTACGATGAAATCTAGCTTTTAGTTAAAAATCGGTATAATGTCTATTACATAGGCTAGATAAAATCGGGAAGTTGTTTGAGGTCAGATCCTATGGACAAATTTTATGAACATCAAATTATCACACCATTTAGCAAATATATCTATTTCAAGTTTACCTATTATAGTAATGATCATATTACTAGGAATAACAGGCTGCGCAACTGAAGGCATTGGCGGAAGTAACTATACACGCAGCCAAGCTCGCAAAGCACATAGAATCTTAAGAGGTAAAGTAACAGGAATACGTCCTGTATCTATAGAAGGCACCCGCAGTGGCATTGGAACTATGGCTGGTGTTGCATTAGGAGGCTTAGGAGGCAGCGAGATTGGCGGCGGCATAGGCAGTACAGCAGCAGCTCTTGGTGGAGCAATTCTTGGTGGAATAGTTGGCCAAGCAGCAGAACAAGTCGTTACCAAACAAACCGGCATTGAAATAACAGTTGAATTAGATAATGGCGATGAAATTGCTATTGTCCAAGGTGCCGATGAAGATTTTAGAATTGGAGATCGGGTACGGGTAATACGTGGTGGTGGTGTGGATCGTGTCACTCGTTAATCTTTTAGCTTGACACTAGAAAAATTTTTCTTAAGTTATAGTGCAATTACACTAATACTACATGAATCTACCGCAATCTTTAATCCCTAATAACCTCACCACTTGGATGTGGCAACTATCTATAGTTATTATTTTATGGATAGCTGTATATACACATCTACCCACAATTTCCGAATTACTAATAGCATTGATGGGTCTATCCCGCACCACTTCTATGGGGGAAGCCATATATTTTTTCCTCTATGACACCCCTAAACTATTATTAATTTTAACCGCCATAGTCTTCGTTATGGGGGTTGTGCAAACATTTTTTTCTCCAGAACAAACCCGTACTCTATTAATTGGCCATAAACTAGGTGTAGGCAATATCCTAGCAGCAAGCCTTGGTATCGTTACACCCTTTTGTTCTTGTTCTGCTGTGCCGCTTTTTATCGGATTTATATCAGCAGGAATTCCTCTAGGTATAACCTTTTCATTTCTAATTGCAGCCCCCATGGTTAATGAAATAGCGTTGGCCTTGTTATTCGCTGCATTTGGTTGGCAAGTAGCAAGTTTATACTTAAGCTTAGGACTTCTTATAGCCATTGGAGCAGGTCTTATAATTGGTGCGTTACGTATGGAGCCTTATTTAGAAGACTGGGTACATAATATTCAGATAGGCAAAACAGCTCAGATACCAGATACCAACACTTTTGGCTGGTCACAGCGTTTTGAATCTGGATTAAGCCATGTACTTGAAATAGTAAGCAAAGTTTGGCTTTATATCATAATAGGCGTAGCATTTGGTGCTGGTATCCATGGTTATTTGCCGCAAGAGTTTATGGCTGCAATTTTAACTAGGGATGCTTGGTGGGCTGTACCAGTAGCAGTAATATTAGGAGTACCTATGTATACAAATGCGGTAGGTATTTTGCCCATAGTAGAGGCATTGCTGAATAAGGGAGCTGCATTAGGTACGACTTTAGCGTTTATGATGAGTGTTATTGGTTTGTCCGCTCCTGAAATGCTAATATTACGCAAAGTATTAAAATGGCCACTTATCTTTACGTTTACGGGAATAGTAGCAATTGGTATCTTGTTAGTAGGCTGGATATTTAATCTGATCCTTTAAATTAATATGAAAAACATTAAAGTACTAGGCTCTGGTTGTCGCAATTGTGAATTAACAGCAAAACTCATTGCTGATGAGGCTTCCAAGAATAATATAGCAGTAAAAATTGAAAAAGTTACTGATATGGCTAAAATAATGAGCTATGGCATTATGAGTACGCCTGGAGTAGTAATAGATGAAAAAGTAGTACATGCAGGAGGTATCCCAACTGCTACGAATATTGCTACATGGCTTTCTTGATTCGTATCCTAACTGGTAAGGCTCACCACCTATCAGTTGTATCGTAAGCCATTGATCTACGGTATAATAAAAACTAGTGTTTTAAAGAAAGTGATAGGTGGTGAGCTGGTAAGGTACGCTTGCGTACTTTAAATTATAGTACGGTAGCAGACTGTTAAGATAGAAGTTGGATAATTACAAATGAAATTCATAGAAATGGTGGTTAATTAGGCATCCTTCATTTCTTGTTTACAATTTATAGATTGGTTATATTCCAAACATTCCTTATCAATACTGGTGCGAATA
>LFCU01000126.1 GCA_001044195.1 Candidatus Achromatium palustre | reverse complement strand
GAATAGCATTCTCAAAAAAAGGCGGGATCGCTTCGCTCTCCCGCCCTACGTGCTAGAATTGAATGCCATGCAAAAATTAAAAATGATAATGGTTCAGTTACAGGTTGGTTGCAAGTACAAAAGAATAGCCATTATCAACCTTTTGGCTGCACAATTTTACTCACTGCTTATCTTAATAGCACACGAATTGGATACGATCTTTCCGGAAGCCAATTTATAAATATTTGTCTTGCTGGCAAGACAAATTGTTAAAAAATGCATACCTAAGCACTTAGAACGGAAGAATCCAATTTTTTAAAGCTGTATGTTTTTTGGCGGGATTTTCCCGCCCTACCATCCTTTAAGCCACAATCATTTGGCAATTTGCAGCTTTTGCTAATGCCGCCGTTACTGTATCAGATTTGGCAGATGCTCATTTAATACCTGTTGTAAACGTAAAGCAGTAAGCCCTTCATTGACGGCAAACAGCCAATGCAATAAATTTTGTCCTAGAGCTTGTGGTGAAAATGCAGCGGCTTTACTTCTGGCTTGCATTGCCTTGGCTTTAACCTGTTTTAGTTTATCTATAGCTCCTGTCATGAAGTAACAGTAGGCACAGTATTCAGGATAATCTGTATCTGTGCATTGTTCTTCAGTAGCAGTATACTGGATAATTTGTGGCCCAAAACCTGCCACCATTAGCCAGGTATCTAGATTTTTATCGGCCTGTGCAAATGCTTCTCGTAATGCTTTATGTTTATGATTTTTGAAGGCGGTGACACCAGCATCTACCGCAGCTTTAAGTTGCCCTAATGCAGTATAATGCCTGGCAATACTGCTACTGCTTTTATCAATGGCATCAGCTAATGGTTGCAGTTGTGTACGAATAGTATTAGCAGCAGTAAGTATTTGCAGGTGTACTAGTCCACCTGAAGTAACTGACTGTTCAGCTTGATATTTAATGCGTTGGTGGACTTGTTGTAAATCTAAGCTTGGTTGCCAGGCTTGCAGTTCTGCCTTGGTAGCTTGAGCAAAACGTAGTGTAGCTAAACGACCATTATTGGTAGTATTATTGAAGGCAACTCCTCGTGCTTGTTGTAAATGTTTAATGGCGGTTATCAATCCTACCACAAGCTGTTGATATGTCTTAGCATCAGCCTTGGAGGTTGCTTGAGCTAAAAAATTCATGGCTTGTTGCCCATGTAAATGTGCTAATGCGATGCCAATTGCAAGATGAATTTGCTTCGGTTGTGGCCATTCTTGATCGATATTAGCTACTAATCTTGGTTGGGCAGCAATAAGGTTGGCTGCTTCCTGGTATTGTTCTTGCTCCAGTCTTGTCTCTAATTCGGCGACAAAGGTTGCCATTGTCATATTATTTGGATTAGAAGCTATTGGAGTGGCATTTTGTGGTACTATAGGTGTAACTTTTTGCCTTGGTTTATCCTTTTGAACTTGCGGATCTTGCGAGTTGGTGTCTTGGTTTTGCTGCTGGTGTGCTGTCTGTTGCAATGATAATTTAGAGGGTTTAGCAGCTACATTATGCTTCTGTGAAGAATCCTTTGCTGTGTTTGGTGACTCAATACCTTGAGTTACTTCTGGCTGTTGCTTTGAGTTTAACTTTAAAGCTGGATTTTGCTTTGCAGTAGATTCTGTAGTCGGTTCAGCAGTCAATGCCGTCAAAAATGTCTTTATATACAAATCCTCTCGCTCTCTGGGACGCATATAGCTTAGTAAGGGATCACCAAAGTTAGCATTGCGAATAACAATTGCTAGATCATGCAATAAATTCCAATAGGCATCAGTAAAAAACCGTTTATCTATTGGTGTTACTCCTAAGGCACGAAGGTGTGCATCTAATTTTTGCTTGCGTCTTATCCAAGCCCTAGGCATATTATTGCCTAAACGATTTGCTAAGGGTATGAAGGTTTGCTCAATGAGGCTGCTTAAGGTTGGCTGTTTAAGGATCCCAGCTAGATATTCAGTATAACCTTGAGTATTATTGCCCGCTATCGATGCATCTTTTTGCGCTAAGGTGGCTAGTAAACTCATAGCCTTATAGGGTAATTCAAGTCCAGAGGTAGAACTACTGCCTGTAGTCTTAATAGTATCCAGCATAGTTATCAATGCTTGGTGTAACTCTTGGGTAGACATTTGAGTCCAATCTGGATCAGGTGCCGCTAATGTATCTAATTTTGCTAAACGCAAACGTAATATATCATCACGTTGATTGACTTCTAGCACTCGATTAAAAGCCTCTGGAGCACGACCTAATAGTACATTGTCTTGATTGACCTGAATCCCCATTGATTGTGGATCTTCATCAGCTTGTAGCTTAAGTTGCAAGCGTAGCCTGGCATAGGCTTGTATTAAAGATTCAAAACCAGCTACTAGCGGTTGTTTTGCATACGTCTGGTTTAGCACCGCTGCTGCTTGAGTAAATGCCTCGCCAGTGAACATTTGCTGTCGTTCCTTAGTACTCAAGGCTAGTCTAGCTTGCTCTGGTGCTATGATCTGAGCTGTTAACGGTTGCGATTGTTCTTGTTGCTGTAATGTTTGAGTTGGCGGATTTTCAATCGTACGACCGTAAACAGTAGTTAAGGTGGCAACAGCTTGATGATGTGCTGCTACTGCCTTGACGAGCAGTTCTTGAGTTTTGGCAAATAACTCTTGGACACTCTGTTGTAATGTAGTATTAGCACTAGATGTACTGGAAGGCGCAAATATCCGGCTAATTTGGGCGCGTGCTAGACTACGTAAACGTTGTTGATCTGTAACTAACAAGACTTGATCTGTTGCATCAATACCAGAGAGGTAATAATTGGCTATAAACAGCCGTTCTTGGTACTTAGGTTCTGATACAAGTTTTTGCTCTTGGTATAATGTTCGTAGGTGTCCAATTGCCCGCTGTAAGTTCCAAACCGCCGCACGTTTTTCTAATGGTAAAGCTGTATCTTTATAGGCTCGCCATTCATGGATTACCAAAATCCAGATAGCATCAGCCTTCAGTTTTTCGGCAGCTAATTTACGCTGATAAAAGGCCCAACGTAGTGCAGGCAGCCATTGGTGATAATGACTTGGTATCGTACCAGCCCTACTACATTGTGTAATATAGCGTTCTAGATCTTGAGCAGCAGTCGTAGCAGCTTGCACATTCATATTTATAACCATGCTAAAACTGCTTATTAATAGCACCAAGATTAAATCTAATATTTTGGGTGATGATCTATACATTCGTGACCAGGCCTGAGAAGTATGGTGTAACATTGAGTTCGGCTTCTAAAAACTTGGACAAAATAACTTTGTGAACTAATAAGTTACAACAACATAATAGTGCGTGAAACCTTCACGTATGTGGATAACCTATCCGTTCAATGTAAAATATATTATGATTATTGCAAAGTCAAATACTTTTTGTACAACATTTGTGATGTACACTTGTCGATGTTGTTTTGCAATCTCTCTTGCTTGTTTAGTTTGTATAGGTGCTTGTGGATCATCAACAAGAATTCGTATCAATACATTAGTGTCAAGACTCACCATATTCTGTTACCGCCGCTTGTTCAATAGACTTTATTCGAAACCTTCCATCAGCGTAACTAACATAAGGCAATTATTAGGGTATAGATTCCTGCTTTCGCAGGAATGACGGGTTTCGGATAATGTCTAATAACTAAGTCCATTTCTTCTTAAAGATACGGTTGTTTTGGCTTTCAATAGTCCAAATGCGGCTTCAATGTCGTTTAATATAGGCATCAAAACAAGATTGCCATTTTGGATTTCAGCTATTAGTTGAATACCAGGTCGTATTCCTAATTCTTGTTGTAGTTCAATAGGAACAGTGATTTGACCAGTAGCAGCGACGGTTAGAGTATGCATTGTTAAAGTTCTTTATATTGAGGATAATAATTAAGCACATTTAGCCATGGATAAACATTAAAAAAGGCGGGATACTCTCGCCGCCTTATCGGTGCTTAAATTACTGCGCTTTTAATGCTGCTACTTGCCGTTGCAAGTCTTTGATGGCTTCAATCAATATAACGGTTAATTTGCCATAGGCTATAGATTTATAACCTTCGTTATCAGTTGATACTAATTCAGGAAAGATTGGTTCTACTTCTTGGGCTATGAGACCAATTTGGGTGGTTTGGTTTTGTGAGTTGTCTTTCCAATTAAAACTGACACCGTGTAGTTGGGTAACTTTGGCAAGGGCATTGCTGATGGCGTGGATATTGCGTTTCAGCCGTTGATCAGAAGGACTGACATTTTGACCACGAATGGTACCTTTAACATCCAGTTTATATTGAGGTTTGGTTGTCCCAATGCCAACATTGCCTGTTTGTCTTGCAATAGTTAGGTGTTTTCCCATAGAATGTCCACCATTAAATGCTTCTATATAAAAGTTGTTATCAGATAATCCATTATAAAATAAATCAAAGCCATAAGCATTGTTGTGTTCTCTTAATTGAAGAGTTGCTTTATCATCGCCCCTTTGTCCCCAAATACGCAATTTTGGTGCGTTTCCTTTTATGTCTAATTTTACTTCTGGATTAGTGGTACCGATTCCAACATTGCCTTGTTCGGTCAAAACCATATCATATATATATGAATTGCTATTATTAGTTCTAGAAGAGAAAAAAAGTCCATCGGTTTCATATAGATCTTGTGCGCCCCAACCGTTAAATTGAATAGCACCTGCTTTTTTACCGTTGGATGCCTTTACAAATTCTATTTGAGCATCATCATCAGTATCTGTTACTCTTAAACGATTATAAGAATTATTTGTTAATAACAAATCTCCATTAACATCTAATTTAGCTCCTGGGGTGGTTGTGCCAATCCCAACATTCCCATTCTTCGCAACTTGCACTGCATCCGTCAACTTTGTAACATCATTTTGCAAGCGTTTATTTTCTCTACGTAGGTTTGCAACCTCAGTTTGTAAATTTTGATTTTCTGAGGTAATTTTTTGAACGTTACTTTGAAGATTTACAACATCTGTCTGTAAACGTTTATTTTCTCCAGCAAGCTGCTGTATCTGGTTTGAAAGGCACTGCATTACTTCCGGCAGAGTTTTTTCTTGATCCGCCATACAATCAACTGCTGCTTGTAAGGGCATTGATATAAGCAAGAACAATAGACTTGCTATGCTTAATAGACTACGTATCTGCATGTTTACACCTTTAGTTGATGTTATCTTTATGATGATTGATTATAGTAATGTGTAGCAAAATTTGCAATACATCGTACTAAAATATTTCGTTATATTATTCGACTATCCAACTCGTAGGGCGGGAGAGCAAAGCGAGTCCGCCGCATTCTATATAAATTTGCTACTTTGAAATAATGCTTAATTGGGTAGCAAATGGCAATGTAACAAAATTATGAGATAGAATAACCTTTTCAAAAAGGCGGGATCGCGTTGCTCTCCCGCCCTACTGGCTGTTTCCAACATTTCATGTTCGACCGCTTCAAGAAATCTGGTGTGCATTTTTTTAATGAGGCTAGTTTTAATTTAGCATCCTCAAATACCTGATCACTGGGACGAGAAGTTATATTTCCTTGTTTGTATTCATTGTATCTATGGTGTGATTCATTAATCCAAAGCTGTTCGTATTCGTTATTATCCAGTTCATCAAGGTTTGCTATTAAGTGTTCAATAAGTTGTGCCCGTTTTGATAATGGTAGGCATTGTGCCTTTTGTTTACATTCTTCATACGCAAGTATCATGGTAAATATCCTGCTGCTCCTAAAAAGTTTGCAGGTTGAGCTACCATCCGTTTGAAAACCCAACCTATTAAAGTTTATTTGAATAGGCTTTATTTTTCTAAAAGATAATATTGGGTCTTAGCACCCCCTGTCCAATCATTCCAGCCCTGACTATGACCTCCCTGACTATGCTTTGGCCAAATATGCAAATAATCTTCATTATTAGCATTATTTGGCTCCCCTGAAGACCAGCGTGTATATCCCCAAGGTTCACCTGTCACCCACTGCCATTTACCTTCTTCTTGCTGGTCAGTGCCACCGATCCATATCCATGCATCGGGAAGATTAGCTGTTTTTAGAATCAATTGCCATTCTACCTCGCTAGTAATAGTCGCTAAATAGCCACCACGCTTTTCTGCATCTTGCCGTGCCTGTTCCCAGGTGCAGCTTCCACAATTGATTACTTGATAGCTACGATCCGCCTTTTGTTGCAATTGTGCTCTTAATTGGGCATTTTCAGCCTTCAACATTTGGAACTGCATCCTTTGGATCTCCAGTAACGATCCTTGTAATTTCTGATTTTCCTGGTGTAGCCTGGTAATCTCAGCCTGCATACAACGCATGGCTTCAAACAGTGTCTGCTTATCTATGCAGTTTGCTTGCACAAACAAAGGCAGCATTAATATTAAAATGCTCCAAAGATTTTTCATATATTTTACCTATCAACGTAAGGTTTGCGTATTTAAAATTAAGTTTAATAAAATATAACTTGACTATTTAAATTTATCCATATTCCTAAATATTATAAGGATAAGCCAAGACGATTTAAAGTTTGTCGCCAGGCATTGCCATATATACTTTGCAAAAGTTGTTTAAGCAGTTCTTTATCTGCTAGAGATACCAGTACATCACCTGCATCCGTATCGTTCATATAATAGATCATGTGACGAATAGTTCGTGTCATTGGTGCATCCGGTGCCGGATTTTTGGCTGGTGTTTTCCGAATTGCAATCCCTGATGTGGCATAGAGTTGCTGTGGATTTTGACTTAAATCCGGTTCAGACCATAAATATCCTTGCAGATGCTGCACAATAGCCAGGTATCGCTTAGCTTGCTCTGTAATCTCTGGAGTTATGACAGGATGCTGTGTAGTCCATTTGTCTTGTGGTGTTTGGGTATTAGTAGGGAGGATGATCCGAAAACCCACGTCTTGATGTGCGGGTAAAAAGGCGAGACTTTTAGTTAGATTACCTGGATTAGTAAACAGGCCATGCCACCATGTACCAGTGTGCATATAGGGAGCACCTACGATGGTATATTGCTGTTGCTGTTCACCCTGTTTCGCTACTACTAATTCTGCTGCATTGCTATACAGACCATAAACCTTACCACCTAGGGCATTGCTAAAATCGCGAATACTCGCCTGGCCTAATGTCTTTGCCGCTGCTAGTTTGCCAGCGATAAATGGCCGCTGCTTACCCATAGCACTTAGGGCTTGTGACCATTCACGCTCAGTCATCAATCTAGCTTTACTATCAATCCAGGTAGCAAATTGTTGGGCTGCTTGTGGTGAGATAGCAGTCATTGGCAGGTCTTTAGCACGAGCAGCTATCCGAGTGGCAAGTTTTAAACTAGCAGGATCTTTCTTGATTATCTTAGAATTAGCATTGCTATTTGCTAAGGGTGTTACCCGAATGCGTTCTAAAATAACGCTAGCTGCAATATACTTTGAAGATTTTTCATCACTAGGTTTATTAAGAAATGTAGCCAAGGATTGGCCAGTCCAAGCCTTAAATGTAGGCTGGGTTACAGCCGGGTACCAATAGTTATTATTATCCAGAGGATCTTGCTGATAGGTATCCCATTGTGCTTGCAAGAATGTTTGCCATTGTTCAATTGTGACTTCACGATCCTGCACATAAAGTGGTACTTGGCCATCAACCAAGGTAAATAGCAATTGGGATTTAGAGTGTGCGGCATTACTATACCGAATCGAACGAATCTGCGCCGGATAGCGAATGCCATTGCTAGCATTTTTGGTCGTTGTATCTGCTACGATAGCAAATCCGGGGCTATTTGCAGCTTCTTTTGGAAATGGCACCCGATCAATTGTGTGATTATCAGTTACGGTAGCATTGGCACAGCGTCCCATCAATCTAGTACAGTAGCGGCCTGTGAGATAGGGATTAGTTGCTTTTAGTGCTAAGGTCTGAGTAGTAAGACTATTATTACTAATGGGGACTTTTACGGTAAAATGGGTACCATTAACGATATGTGGTTGCGTAGCATCAATAGATATGGAGCGTAAACGACGAAAGTCTACTGCGGCTAATTCCTTGGGTTGGTTGTCCTGTATACTCACTGGCAGAAATGCTAGTTGCAATAATCGTGCTTCCTGTACTGGATCGGGTATTTGGAATAGCTTAAGATTTACAACTAGGCGTTGTGATCTATTAGCTCCAAATGGTTGGTTTGGATATTGAATGATACGTTCAGTAGGATAAGCTCGGGATACAAATATTTGTCCAGCAGTTCCAATCTGTTCTAGCAAAGCAGAGCCAATTTGTAGTTGCGACCAGTTAGGCGGAGAACCAGTGACTATGGTATAGCGTCCTCTTAGAAGTGCATTGAGGACATGAAGATCTGGAAAGACGAATAGGGTCTTACTCCATGGATTATTGGGATTAAGGGCATCGCGTTTAGCTAGGAAACGTGGTTTAGGATCAGTCGTAATATAGAGAAACCAGTTGCCAGTTTTAAATAGAGAAACCAGAGAATGTGTAGGAATAAAGTTGATGCTGTGGTTAGCATCAGCACTGTCATTAGTTATTAGGGATAAAATATCTGGCCAAGCTTTAGTAAACGTAGCCATAGCATCGAGTCTCACTACTTCTGGTTGTGCATTGCCTATAAATGCTTGTTGCCAGCGTTGTAGTAGCGTATTGGTATTGCCCTGTTTGGGTTTAGTTGCAGCAGGTCCATGCACTATAGTCTCAGCTATTTGGACTAATATTTGCTTGTGTTGCTGGCCTTGGGGAGATAATGTAACTTGTGTTACTGTCATCACTGGAATGGAGTAGAGGTTACCAGCATCTGAGATTCGGATAATATATATAGGATCAGCTAGCCTAGGTGCTAGTGTACTTAAACTATTAGCTAATGCCGCAGTAGTTAATAACCATAATGCGATGATTAGCCAGCACCTGGTGTTAGTTAGTAGATTATTGCGATTATGCATGATAATGCTCTTGGTGATCTTTAGGTATCATTAATATTTAGGAGGATGCAAAATTAAATATCTCGCATCCTATAGCCTAAAATGTTAAATTTGATAAAAAGGCTATTAATCTACGATAGTAGCATATTTTTAAGTACCAGGTGCACGGACATCATAAGCAACATGATAATTGCCACCACAGGCTTGCGAATAGGTTCCATCCAGCACATAGAGCTGTATTGGTTTATTATGTAGATACATAGACATGACATGTGTAAACAAGCGTTGACTCTCATTTATGCTCATATGTTCACCATCAGGATCCAAGCAAACCCAACTACAGCTACCAGTAACTCGCATCATAGCACCATGACTTGGACCAGTCAGTATAGTGCGAATAGTAACCACACCACAATTTTTACTTGCTAACACAGCAGGAGATAGTACAGTAAGACTAAGCAAGATAACAACTAACAAATTAAGCTTACGCATATATTAACTCCAATATTTAATTATGTAATTGAATTATTATAATACTGTATGAAAATAGGTTGCAAGCTTAATTTATACTGCGTCTCATCATAAACTTTGATTCTATAATTAAAGTAACTTGCTCCAAAAATGGATTCCTGCTTTCGCAGGAATGACAGTGGCCTAATGTAAAAGTCAAGTAGGGTGCGCATTGCGCACCATAATTTGATATTTAAGATTAAGAAGAAAAGGTGCGCAGTGCGCACCCTACCTGGCTATAATGGCTAGTCCATTAGCAGCGTATCAAATATTTATTACCCTAAATTGGTTATAGTAGACGGTATTATAATTAATAATGGTTGTGGATAGGCTCCAAGAAGGATCACTAGAATGCCAATAATTATTAACATAGCACCGCTGATGGTGTGGTTCCAACCAATTGGTAACCTGATTTGATTGGTTGAGGATGCTGTTACGTATAGAGTGGTTATGATGCGTAAATAGTAGGCAATGCCGATCACTGTACCTATAACTAGGGTGCCCAATAGCCACCAGTGGGCAGTGTTTACACCTACGAACATAACATAAAATTTACCAATAAAACCAGCGGTTAAGGGAATACCAGCTAAGGATAATAAGGCTACGGTTAAGGCTGTTGCTAAATATGGACTGTGCCAGAATAATCCTTGATAGCGATCTAGCTCTTCAATATCTGTTCCTTGATACGGCGAGGAAACGTAAGCGATGGTGCCAAAAGTGGTTAAGGTAGCTAATAGATAGGCTGAAATATATATTCCAGTAGCTACTAAGACTTGCTGACTAGCGACTAGGGCAATTAGTAAATAACCAAAGTGAGCGATAGAGGAAAAGGCTAAGAGGCGTTTGACATTGGTTTGCAGTAGTGCCAACAGATTACCACCGATTATCGAGATCCCAGCTAAGATTGCCAATACTTCGCGTAGATATTCAGAATTAAGTGCTGGTACGGTATATAAGAAACGTAATAGTGCTCCAATAACGGCAATTTTGCTAGCAGTTGCTAAAAAGGCGGTTACTGGTGCTGGTGCGCCTTCATATACATCAGGTGTCCACAGATGAAATGGTACTAAGGAAAGCTTGAAGGCAAAGGCTACCAACATCATGCTGGTTCCGGTCCATACCAGATTTGTGCTAACAGAATTATTGGCTTGTAGTGCCTGTTCGATTCCTGCATAACTTAATTGGCCAGTATGGGCATAGAGTAATGCCATACCAAATAGAAGAAATGCAGTTGCGACGGCTGATAGTAATAGATATTTGATGCCAGCTTCTAAAGAATGGCTGCGTTGAAAACTATAGGCGGCTAATCCATACATGGGGATAGATAATAATTCTAAGCCAATGAATAAACCTGCAAAGTGACGGCTACATACCAAAACCATACCTCCAGTTGCTGCTAAAACCATAAGTAGATACAGTTCTTCCCGATTGCCTGAATGTGATTGCATGTAAGGATAGGCTAATATAATGCAAGCGATGGTAGCAATCAAGATGGCAAGCATGTAAAAATGGGCATGTGCATCAACAATAAAAAGGTCTGTAACTGCTTCTGTAGGTAAGTATTGCCAGGCCCACACTGAGCTAATGAGTGCCAAAGTTAGGCCGCCTAGCATAAGTGTTGTATTCCAAAAATGATCCCGCTTGATGGCGATGCCTAACATACCAAGTGTTGCCGTGGTAGCAGCTACAATGATAGGGATAAAGGCAATGATACCATCACTTGTTAAATTGGTGCTCATATATGTGTTACCTTAAGATTATGTATAGTTACCTACATTACCATGTTGCTGGCACTGTCAATATTAAGGTTATGAAATTGATAATACAGTCGTAGGACGATAGCTAGACCAATTGAAACCTCAGCTGCTGCTAGACTTAATATTAGAATAAACATTACTTGGCCATCGGCTTGTCCCCAACTACTACCTGCAAATACAAAGGCTAAACCTGCTGCGTTCATCATAATTTCAATGCTCATCAGCACAAATAAGATGTTGCGTCGTACCATTACACCAGTAAGACCGATGACAAATAGCATGGCGGCTAAAGACAATCCGTAACTTAAAGGAATACCATTCATAGCTTAATTTACTCGTTTTCCGTGGTGCGTCCTAAATGATATGCAGCTACTAAAGCTGCTAAGAGTAATAAGGATGCTAATTCCACGCATAATAAATATGCGCCATATAGGGTGGTGCTGACTTGGTGTACATCAATATTAGTGATTCCAGCAGCGGTATGGAAGCCACCTGTCGATATTGCATACAACAATTGTAGTAAGAGGGCAAGAGACAGTAATCCTGGGCCTAGCCACAAGTCAGGAGCAGTCCATTGCTGTTCTTGCTTGACTACGTCTTTACCTAAGTTCAACATCATGATGACAAACATGAATAACACCATGATGGTACCAGCGTATACTACGATCTCTAAGGCACCAACGAATGGAGCACCAATAATGAAAAAGATCATGGCTACCGCAATGAGAGAAACAATCAGGTATAGCAGGCCATGCACTGGATTGGTGTTGGTGATAGTGCGAATAGTTGCAAATAGTGTTATGGCAGAGGATAGATAAAATTCAAATTCCATTGTTTAAAACCTTACGTTTTCGAGCATGGGAATGATCTTTAAGATTCATGAAGATATTTATTTAAGGCATTAGACCACGTACATTAATAGGCGGTGCTTCATTGTTGGCTGCACCCTTGGGTTTGTTCCACAATGATGTACCTGATACTCGATAGAAATTGTATTCAGGATATTTACCAACTCCTGAGATTAGCAAGTGTTCTTTTTCATAGACTAGATTTTGGCGTTGATACTCACACATCTCGAAATCGGGTGTTAATTGGATGGCCAGCGTAGGACAGGCTTCTTCGCACATGCCGCAAAAGATGCAGCGGGAGAAGTTGATGCGGAAAAATTCTGCATACCAGCGGCCATCTTCCTGTTCGGCTTTTTGCAGGGAAATACAGCCTACGGGACAGGCTACGGCGCATAGATTGCAAGCAACACAGCGTTCTTCCCCATCTGGATCTCTAGTTAGGACAATGCGTCCCCGATACCTTGGTGGTAAGTATACTTTTTCTTCCGGGTACAGGATCGTGCTACGAGGTCTGATACTGTGAGTAAATATCATCCACATACTACGGAGTTGGCTGCCAGTACCTGCTATGATTTTATAGATGCTGTTTAGCATTATGCTCCTCCTGCAACTGGCTGTTGTAATAATATTACCGCCGCAGTAATAAGTAGATTGGCTAAACTTAGTGGGAGGAAGAATTTCCAACCAGCATCCATGATTTGATCATATCTAGGACGGGGTAAGGCGGCGCGTATTAGGATAAATAGCATAATAAAGATACTGGTTTTAAGGGCAAACCAGATAAAAGGATATACAGGCAGAAAATCTGGCCACAGCTTATAGCCTAATAATGCTGGTTCCTGCCACCCACCAAAAAACAAGATTACAGTTAAAGCTGATACTAAGATTACGCCTACATATTCACCAACAAAAAACATGGCCCATTTGATGCCTGCATATTCAGTATGGAATCCAGCGGCTAATTCTTGTTCTGCTTCCGGTAAATCAAACGGACTCCGATGTGCTACAGCAACTCCAGCTACCACAAAGGCGCAAAATCCTAAAAACTGGGGTACGATAAACCAACCATCCTTTTGCGCTTCAATGATAGTATAGAGACTAAAGGAGTTAGCTAACATTACAACTCCCATCAAGGCTATGCCCATAAAGACTTCATAGCTTAAGGTTTGGGCAGCAGAGCGTAAACCGCCAAGCAGGGCATATTTACTATTAGAGGCCCAGCCAGCAAAAAGCACTGCATAAACTGCTACTCCAGCCATAGCTAGGAAGAATAATAAGCCTACTTGCGAATCAGTGATGCCCCATTCTGGGGTAATAGGAACAACTGCCATTGTAAATAGTAGGGCACTCATGCCAATGACTGGTGCTAGCCAAAAGATAAAGACATCAGCAAACGGTGGAGTCCAATCTTCTTTAAAAAATAGTTTTATCATATCAGCACCAAATTGGAAGATACCAAACGGCCCGACACGGTTCGGACCATATCTATCTTGCCACCAACCTAAAACACGGCGTTCTATCCAACTTAATAGACCGGCACCAGCAACGGTAGCAATCAGGATGATAATAGCCTTAAGCATAGCAATGCCAATGGTAAATATATTGGCATAAGTAAGTGTGTTCATAAATTAAGAAGCTCCACTAATAAGACGTGCATTGACATGACTTAAGATCGGCGGGATACCAGGTACATTCATCGGCAGGCCAATCATGCCAGGAGGTAATGCCTTATCTATATAGACTCGCAACGAATAGCTACGTTGCCCAAGAGCTACGGTTAATAAACTGTTAGCTGTTACATTTAGGCGCATAGCATCGGCAGTAGCTATTGCTACATAGGCACCAGTTATCATAGTCTGCATAGCTGGTGCTAAACAGATAAGTTCATCACTACCAAAGATGTGATACAAGGGCACTACCCGCCATAAATCAGGATTGAAGGTAAAGGCGGCAGGAATCTCAGTAAAGTATTGCCATTCATTAGTAGACACAGGTTCTAGTAATCTAATCCCCGTATCGCCAGTGCGTAATTTGCCACCTACTTCATCTTGAAATTTAGTCCAAGCTTGCGGTGAATTCCACCCTGGTGCCCAAGCAAAAGGAACAAATGCAGCCGCATCTCCAGGACCACTAAATCCTTCCATAGAAAAGGCTAATGCTGAATCTTGGTCTTGTGAAGCACTAGGTTCATATACTGAAAGATTAGCTCGCATCGCAGTACGTCCTGAATAGCGCCTTGGAGCACGAGCAATCTTAAGACCTTTGACTCGAAATGAGGCATCAGGTGAAGCTTCACCAATACGGGCAAGAATAGGTATAGCAGTAGCACATTGTTGGGTAACCTGATCAAAGTCTATCCAGGTAGGCGCGTTGTTACTAATAGTAGTTTGTATGGCATGTAGCCAACTCCAACTCTCTTTAATAATGCAACTGGGGTCATAATAGGCCGGATCGTATACTGGGAAATAGCGTTGTGCTCTACCTTCCATATTAATAACCGTGCCATCACTTTCGATAAAGCTACCAGCAGGCAGGACGAAGTTTGCTTGCTCACAGGTTGTAGTATGTTGATGATCAATGGCAACTAATACCTTGGCATTGGTCAATGCTTTATTAACCCGTTCGTTATTAGCACGGCGGAAAATGTCATTTTCCATTACGATCACGCCATCGGCATCTCCCTGTTCCAGTACAGTAAGCATTTCTTCTACAGAATGCCCTTCTAGCATTGCGACACCCATACTATTAACACGGGGTAAACATAATGACAGATACACATTAGTCCGCCCTTTGGCATACAGTGCTAAAGCAATATTGACCGCCGCATTTACTACTGCAAATGAGGCACAGCTAGTTCCAGAGACGACAATAGGTTGATCCGCAGCTAATAGATCATTGGCAATACGGGTTGCTAATGCCTGCTGTTTGGTGCTAAGGTCAGGAACCTCTGGTGCTGTTGCATCAATGGCATGGGCTACGGCAAAGCCTAAACGAGCTAAGTCTTCTCTAGCTCCATGATAGGTATCTGTTGCTATATCGTCTAACCGAGTTGCGGTGAAACTAGCTATATATAATGGACTCTTATCCTGTTGGGTAATATCAGCTACGCTGGCAGCTTGCCATTTTGGAATATTATTCGCTTGCGCTGCTTTTTGACCTGCATGTTTCACTGACTGGCGTAACGCTAAGGCGATGCGTGGTGCGGTTTGCGTTACATCTTCTCCTAATACTATAGCCGTATCACAGGTTTCTATTTCACGCAATGCTGGAGTATAGAGCGGCAAATCTTGAAAGATATGCAATATATGCTCGGTCAGAGCTTGGCGGGCACCACTTATACCACTGGAAAAGTTTTCTGCTCCTACCCACTGACGTAACACAAAATTGGATTGGATGCTAGCACGCGGTGAGCCAATGCCAATAATCCGTTTGCAGCCACGTAATGCCTTAGCTATCGCAAGAACTGCATCATCAGCACTAGTAAATTCAATACGCTCCTTTTTGTTATTGCTAAATGGACGACGGGGGCGATCCTTACGATTGACATAACCATGACCAAAACGGCCACGATCACAAAGAAAGTAGTGATTGATTTGACCATGATAGCGATTTTCAATACGTCTTAATTCACCATAGCGTTCTCCAGGACTGATATTGCAGCCTATGGAACATTGTTGGCATATACTAGGGGCAAACTGCATGTCCCATTTACGATTGTAGCGTTCGGAATGAGTCTTATCCGTAAATACCCCGGTAGGACATACCTCTATTAGATTACCAGAAAATTCATTGGTAAATGGGCCATCCTGTTCACGGCCAAAGTATAGATTATCATGAGCACCATACACACCAAAATCGGTACCACCAGCATAATCACGATAAAAGCGCAGACAACGATAGCACGCGATGCAGCGATTCATCTCGTGATTAATAAATGGGCCTAAGTCCTGATTAAGATGGGTACTCTTAGTAAAACGATAGCGGCGTTGATTATGCTGCACCATTACCGTCATGTCTTGTAGATGACAATGACCACCCTCTTCACATACTGGACAATCATGCGGATGATTGGCCATTAGCCATTCAACAACGCTTTTGCGAAATTCTTTGGCCTCTTCATCATTGATAGAGATATAAGTCTTATCAGTAGATTGGCTCATACAAGCCATTACAATCCGCCCCTTTTTATCATCTGGGCCATTGTATTGTTTTACAGCACAGGCACGACATGCGCCAATGGAACCAAGTGCCGGATGCCAACAAAAGTAAGGGATATCAAGGCCAAGCGACAGGCAATCATGGAGAAGATTGTTGCCTCCATGTACTTCATAAGGTTCGCCATCAACATAAATGGTTGCCATAGTTTATTTAATTCCTTGTTCAAATGCAGACTTAAAGAGGCGCAAGGCACTACCAAGTGGCGCACCGGCTCCTGGTCCGTGAGCACAGAATGTAGTACCAGCTAGGAGAAATTTAGCTGTTTGTTGCAGTAATTCAATATCTCCTGCTTGTCCTTCACCACGTTCAATAGCTTGCAATGTCTTAACTACCCAGGGTAGACCATCACGACATGGTGTACACCAACCACAAGATTCGCGGGCACAGAATTGCTCAAGGTTCCGTACTACCGAAACTATGTTTTGTTTGTCGTCTACTACCATCATAAGTCCGGTACCCATGCGGCTACCTGCTTTAGCTATCGAGTCATAATCCATAGCTAATTGCAGGTGTTCTGGTAATAAAAAATCTGTAGATGCTCCGCCTGGTAGCCAACACATAAGTTTAAGCCCTTTCTGCATACCACCAGCATATTCTTCAAGGATTTCTTGTCCAGTAACGCCCATTGGTAATTCCCACAGTCCAGGACGTTTAGCACGACCTGATACGCCATAGAGTTTAGTACCTGCATCCTTACTATTAGAAAGATTGCGATACCAATCGCTACCACGAAACATAATTGCTGGTATATTGGCTAAGGTTTCGACATTATTAACCACAGTAGGCTTGCCCCAAAGTCCTGAAACTTGGGGAAAGGGTGGTTTTGTCCGTGGATTGGCGCGTCTACCTTCTAGGGAGTTAATCAATGCGGTCTCTTCACCACAAATATAGCGTCCTGCTCCTGTATGGACAAACAGTTCCATATTAAAGCCACTCTCAAGAATATTTGTGCCTAAATATCCGGCAGCCTTAGCTTCAGTAATTGCCTGTTGGAGTCGTCTTGCAGCATCTACAAATTCACCACGTATGAAAATATAGCCTTTACTAGCTTGAAGGGCATAGCCACTGATGATCATGCCTTCTATAAGTAAATGTGGTATCTTTTCCATGAGGAAACGGTCTTTAAAGGTACCAGGCTCCATTTCATCGGCGTTACATACTAGATATTTTTGGTCTGGTGCTTTATCACCCATTGGCAAAAATGACCATTTAGTTCCTGTGGGAAAGCCAGCACCTCCACGGCCCCGTAAACCAGCTTTTTTAACATTGGTTTGCACCTCAATGGGGGACATGGTTTTTAAGACCTGACGTAAGGCGGCAAAACCTTCTAATGTTTCATAAGTATTCAGGTCTAGTGGTTTATCTTTAAGATGGGAAACACGCCAGGTAAGAGGATGCGTTTCGGCTGATGTAGTTATAGTATTCATATATAACGCTCCAGCAGATCAGGGATATCAGTAACTGTAACTGGTCCATAGGTATCTTGATCAATCATCAAACTAGGCCCCTTATCACAATTACCAAGGCAACTAATAGGGAGTAACGTAAAACGTCCATCTGCTGTAGTTTCGCCATAGGCAATACCAAGTTGCTGTTGCACAGCACTGGCTATGTCCTCATAACCAGTTAAAAAACAGCCAATACTGTCACAGATTTTAATAACATGACGGCCTACTGGTTGGCGAAAGATCATATTATAGAAGGTAGCGACTCCTTCCACATCAGCACTGGAAATACCTAAGATTTCAGCAATTGCAGGGATTGCTTCATCTGGTACCCAACCATGACGCTGTTGTACAGTCTTTAAAGCATCGATAGAGGCAGCACGTGCATCTCTATAATGTTCTATGCAGTGCAGAATCGTTTTTTGGTCATCAGGATGTAACCAATAACGCAGAGTCTGCTGCTGCGTATCAGTATTTTGGGGGGTATTAGCGGTCAACATCGGCCATCACAAAGTCAATGGAAGCCAAGTAGGCGATTAAATCCGGGACCATAGAGCCACGGATTACTTCAGGAATTTGCTGTAAATGGGGAAAGCTTGGAGTGCGGATGCGGGTACGATAGCTCATAGTGCTAGCATCTGATATTATATAGTAACTATTGATGCCCTTAGTAGCTTCAATCATTTGGCTACTTTCACCAGCAGGAATTACTGGACCCCAAGAAACACTTAAAAAATGGTTAATAAGGGTTTCGATATCTTTTAAGGTACGTTCTTTAGGTGGTGGACAGGTTAATGGATGATCGGCCTTGTATGGCCCAGATGGCATATTATCCAGACATTGCCGAATAATACGTAGGCTTTGACGTAATTCTTCAAATCTTACCATTGCACGATCATAGGCATCGCCATTATGGGCTAGAGGTACGTCAAATTCTAGGCGTTCATAACCAGAATATGGGCGTTGCTTGCGTAAATCATAGTCAATTCCAGTGGCACGGAGTCCAGCTCCAGTTACGCCCCATGCTAAGGCTTGCTCTGCATTGTACTTGGCTACATCTATGGTACGCATCCTTAGGATGCCATTCATAAAGGCTGCCTTGTAGTATTCATCAAGGCGTTTGGGCATCCAATCCAGAAATTCCTTGACTTTTTTGTCCCAGCCTGTAGGCAAATCATGAGCTATACCTCCAATACGAAACCAAGCCGGATGCATTCTAAAGCCTGTAACAGCTTCAATAACATCATAGGCTTTTTGACGATCCGCAAACATAAAGAAGATGGGACTCATACCGCCAACATCTTGAACATAGGTGCCTAAAAACAGCAAATGCGAAGTAATACGGAAAAACTCCGCCATCATAATACGAATGATTTCTACCCGTTCTGGAACTTGGATACCAGCTAGCTTTTCTACTGCCAATACATACGGTAGATTATTCATAACCCCACCAAGATAGTCAATTCTATCTGTATAGGGGATGTAGGAATGCCAACTTTGCCGTTCGGCCATTTTTTCCGCACCACGATGGTGATAGCCGATATCTGGTACGCAATCTACTATTTCTTCTCCATCTAGCTGTAATATGATACGGAATGCACCATGCGCTGATGGATGATTTGGACCTAAGTTAAGGAACATGTAGTCTACATCCTTAGTACCAAGTTGCATTCCCCAATCTTCAGGTTTAAAGCGTAATGCCTCTTGGGCAGCGTCCTGTTTAGCTGCATCTAGGAAAAATGGATCAAATTCCGTAGCACGTGCCGGATAGCTTTTGCGTAATGGATGCCCTTGCCAATTAGATGGTAGTAAGATTCTTGCTAAAAGGGGATGTCCATCAAATTCAATGCCAAATAAATCCCAGATTTCGCGTTCGTACCAGTTAGCATTGGGCCAAATCTTGATAGCTGTAGGCAGATGCAGATTGTCACTGCTAAGGGCTACTTTGATCCGAACATCACTATTACGTTCTATAGATAATAGATGATAAAACACCGTAAAGTCGGCTGGTGGCTGATCACGTCTCTTGGTACGTAATTGTTCATCTATAGCTGACAAATCATATAGCATGACGTAGGGACGTATGGTATGGCGTAGAAAGTGCAGTACTTCAAGCAACCGTTCTTTAGGTGTCCATAGGGTAGGGATGCCATCGCAGGTAGCCTGCAATTTAAAGGTTTCAGCACCAAACTGGGTTACCAATTCACGCACTACCTCATGCCCTTTTGTAGTAGCAACAGGTTGGGTATCAGATTGTGTGCTCACGCGCAATGTCCTAGCAAGGATAGAGAATGAAAGTCAATGTATGTCATGAGTTTGCATTTACACCTGGTCAGGAGTACGCAGGGTAGTAGTAGCACAGCGTTCTTGTTGTTTAAGATCGCGTTGTGCTGGTAGATTGGCTTTGTAAACACCCTGTTCCCCTACTACCCAGGAAAGTGGTCGTCGTTCTTGGCTAATAGATTCTTGCAACAGCATAAGCCCTTGCAAAAATGCCTCGGGTCTAGGTGGACAGCCTGGTACATAGACATCTACAGGTAAAAACCGATCTACGCCTTGTACTACTGAATAGATATCGTACATACCACCAGAATTAGCACAGGATCCCATCGAGATGACCCATTTAGGTTCTAGCATTTGTTCGTATAGACGTTGGATAACTGGTGCCATCTTAATAAAGCAAGTACCAGCAATGACAATAAAATCGGATTGGCGTGGTGAGGCGCGGATTACTTCGGCTCCAAAACGAGATATATCATGCACACCAGTAAATGCAGTAGCCATCTCGACATAGCAACAGGAGATACCAAAATTGTAGGGCCATAAGGAGTGTTTGCGGCCCCAATTGACTGCATTGTGTAAAACATGCTCTAGCTTACCTAGTAGGATGCCATTTTGTTCAGGATGTGCCAAAGGATCTGGTACAGTTTTCTGTTTTACTGGGGGATACTGATGCACTGCATTTACATCAATACGAGTAAGCGTATAGTCCATAGATTAACTCATTACGCCAGTTTGATTGGCATGGTTGCTAGGGAGGTGGTTATTCGTAGAGACAGGTGATTTATTGCGTCTTGCCTCTGGTGACCATGCTAAAGCACCAATGCGCCAGATATAAATTAGACCGATAAATAATACAACTATGAAGATACAAGCCTCAATAAAACCAGGCCAGCCTACTTCACGCACGGCAACGGCCCATGCATATAAGAATAAGGCTTCGACATCAAAGATTACGAAAAACATGCCTATGAGATAAAACTTAGCCGATAGGCGTAATTGCGCACTACCTACGGATACAATGCCAGATTCAAAGGGATCGTTCTTGGCCCGGCCTTGATAACGTCCGCCTAAATAATAGGAGACAGCAAGCATAGCAGCACACAGTAATAATGTGGCAACTATAAAGGTGCCTAGTGCCCATTGTTGGGCGAGTGAGTCTATTTTATCAGGAGTCAACATGATTGGTTCCTAGCAATACAAAAATATTCACCATAATGTAAGTACCTTTTATCAGATAATGAAAATCATAAATGAACATTAGAATGATGCACCTTAAAAAAGGTAGACTAATGCGTATCCTACCTGGCTACGCTGCTTTGCCTATATGTTGATCATTTTGGATCACAATTGTAGGATTCTTTGTGTATTGAGGTATGGGGCGGTTAGTTTCTGTTAAGATGGCAATGTGTTCTGCCATACCTAATTTAGCTTGATATATGCAACCTTCGATAGAATGTGCAACACCTGAAAAACCTGGCAAATCAGGTGAAAAAAAAGTAAAAAAATCTGGTTCTACTGTAGCTTCAATAACTATTGAATATGGTAATTCAATCATTGGGAAACCTCATTTATCAATACCAGCAGCTTTTAATATCGAATGATAGGTTCCTGTTGGTATTTCCTTCATTCCATGATAATCAATTATCCAGCCCATAGTGCTGTCGATACTTTATTTTCATTGGCATATTCCAAAATTTCCTGTTTTACAACCAATAAATTTTTATAAATACCATTTAATTTCTCTAAATCCGTACAATCATAATTTTTACTAACAAAATATTGATACCTATTAACACCTAATTTTTCTAAAATAACAAAATTCCAAATTGCACCAATGATAAATGCACCCTTTATGAGAATAAAATTATTTAGCTCAACAGCGGCAATTAATTCAGCTAATAGCTGTGGTACTGGATCTATTCGAAAAATATTCATAACGGAATAGTAGCAACTAATTTGCTAACTGCTGGGGCTAAGATATCAAAGAATGGTTGTGGATATAGACCAATCCAAAACATCAAGATCACCAATGGTATCATAATAATAAGCTCACGTTGATTAATATCACGCAAGGTATATTGCTTGGTAATCTCTCCATCTGCACCTAAAAATACCCCCTGGAACATATACAGCAAATATATTGCAGCCATAATAACGCCTATAGCAGCAAAGCCTGCATACCAAGGACTACCAATAGCTTCCGAACCAAAAGCTCCCAGTAAAATAATGAACTCACCTATAAATCCGTTTAAACCTGGTAAACCCATCGAAGACAACACCGAGATAAGCGTAATAGTTCCTAACCAGGGTGTAAGCCGCCATAATCCGCCATAAACCTTTATATCACGGGTATGAGTCTGTTCATATAGGATGCCAATCAACAAAAACAATGCGCTCGTGCTAATACCATGATTGATCATTTGCAAGATGGCACCAGTGATACCTTGGGTATTAAGGGCAAATAAGCCCAACATTACAAAACCTAAATGACTTACTGATGAATAGGCAACTAGACGTTTTATATCTTGTTGCGCATAAGATACCCAAGCTCCATACAGAATTCCAATCGTGGCCAGCAAGGCAAACCAAGGAGCTGCCTGCAAGCTTACTAAAGGGAAGACGGGCAATACAAAGCGCAAAAAGCCATAAGTGCCCATTTTAAGTAATACACCCGCTAAGATAACTGAACCGGCGGTAGGTGCTTCCGTGTGAGCATCCGGCAACCATGAATGTACTGGCCACATTGGGACTTTGATGGCAAAGGCAATGACAAATGCTAAAAATAATAATAATTGCACGTTCCAAGTAATAATGCCAGTTTGATATAATTCTGGGAGGCGTTCTTGCATGGTAGGCAGGTCTAAAGTTCCAGTTTTAGTCCCTAAAAAGATAATACCTACAAGCATCAAGATCGAACCTGCCATCGTATATAAAAATAGCTTGAGTGCCGCATAACCACGCTTCGGGCCACCCCATAAAGCAATAATAAAATACATTGGTACGAGGCTTAGTTCCCAAAACACGTAAAATAAAAACAGATCTTGGGCTAAAAATACCCCCAGCATGTTTACTTCTAATAATAGAAATAGCACCATAAAAGTCTTTACCTGTTCGGTAATAGCCGTCCAGGTAGAGAGTACACATAAGGGAGCTAAAAAGGTCGTTAGTAATACTAATAGGATACTTAGGCCATCTATTGCCAGATGATATTCAACCTGCAATCCCGCAAGCTGTAGCCACGAATACCGTGCCTCTAGCTGTAGATTAGGGTCTTGCGCATCAAATAGCACCAGTATCCACAATGAGATTACAAAAGTTACTATAGTTGTAACCAAGGCTATCCACCGGATCTTATCCTTGTTAGCTGTATCTATAGATAAGATAGCTAACATACCTAATAGAGGCAGAAATGTTAGCCAATTAAGAGGTTGGAAGAAAAATTCCATTCATTAACACCTAAAATAACTTAACACCAAAACGATGCCAAGAACAAAGGTCAAGGCATAAGAACGTATCTGACCTGTTTGGGTCTTACGTACTAATCCAGATAGCAAAACTATAATGCTACCCAAGCCATCAAAAAAACCATTAATCAATCCACGATCAGTGTATTTACCAAGCAATATTTTGGCCAACCAATTATATGGTTTGATGAAAATAGTCTCATACAATTCATCCACTAACCATTTACGCTCCATACCCATAAAGATAGAGCCTAGTAATTTTTTTAATGGATCAATCGGGCCAAGAGGATTCTTGCCATACAATAACCAAGATAGGCCAATAGCAGTGATGCCTAATATAGTTGCTATACCAGCTATGTATATATTAAATCCAGAAGTAACTCCCTTATGAGTCATAGGTACCGTATGTGCGATAGGCGCAATAGTCATATCCAACCAATGCTTTAAGGTGTGCCAACCTTCTATAGGCAAATTCACCATACCACCTACAATAGAAAGGGCAGCCAGTATCATTAATGGTACAGTTATAATTGGCGGGCTTTCTTGGGCATGTTGTGCCGCTTTATGGCGTGCGGTGCCAAAGAAGACCATCCATATTTGCCGCCCCATATAAAAAGCTGTTAGAAATGCAGCGATAGTAAGAATCCAATACACTAGATAGAAATGATGCTGGGCATCCAAGAGAATTTCATCTTTAGACCAAAAGCCAGCAAAGGGTGGAATGCCAGCTAATGCTAGGGCACCAATCAGATACAGTCCAAAGGTAATGGGCATTGTGGTGCGTAATCCGCCCATGTTGCGCATATCACCAGGATCAAATGGCGGATGTTCATTATGATCATGTGTATGGTTATTACTATTACTATTACTATTACTATGCCCATGATGTGCATCTTGTTGATGATGTCCCCGTTCCAAACCTAAAATAACAGAGCCAGCGGAAAGGAATAGCAGGGCTTTAAAGAATGCATGCATAATCAGATGAAACATGCCAGCCACATAAGCACCCACACCAACAGCAGCAACCATAAATCCAAGCTGCGAAATAGTAGAATATGCCAAGACCTTTTTGATATCATACTGTCCCACGGCAATAGTAGCT
Source organism: Candidatus Achromatium palustre (assembly GCA_001044195.1). Taxonomy (GTDB): domain Bacteria; phylum Pseudomonadota; class Gammaproteobacteria; order Chromatiales; family Chromatiaceae; genus Achromatium; species Achromatium palustre. The sequence continues at coordinate 1,071 of LFCU01000126.1, read as the reverse complement.
GCAAATAAAGCTGTTACTGCACCTACCAAAGCTACAATATGTTGCGCTTCAGGTGCCAAAGCATATAAAGGCGCAGAGCGGGTAATTAGATACACCCCTGCTGTTACCATTGTAGCTGCATGGATCAACGCTGAAACAGGTGTAGGCCCAGCCATCGCATCTGGTAACCATACGTATAGAGGAATCTGTGAGGATTTACCAGCTACACCAACCAATAAAAAGAGCGTAATAGCAGGAACCACCCAAGGTTCAGCATTAGCCGCTGCTGCAAATACCGCATCAAATTGTAATGCACCTAGATGCCAGAACATTAAAAAGCCAGCGATTAGAAAGCCAAAATCGCCAATCCGATTAACAATAAAAGCCTTGTTAGCAGCATTAGAATTGGCCCATGATGGTTGCCCTAATGTATCCATTTCGAACCAAAAGCCAATTAATAAAAATGAGGCTAAACCAACTCCTTCCCATCCTATAAACATTAAAAGATAGGAATCTCCAGCTACCAGCAACATCATTGCCGCAATAAAGAGATTCAGATAGATGAAAAAGCCAGTGAAACGATCTTCAGCCTGCTTAAAGCGTACATCTTCATGCATATAGCCAATAGCATAGATATGAATCAGTAATCCTACTCCAGATACATTAAGCATCATCGTAGTAGAAAGCGTATCTAGCCTTAACGTCCAAGATAATTGCAAAGTACCAACGTGAATCCATTCGGCAAGTGTCCAATATTGTACTACACCCTGCTGTTGTGCTACGGTGTAAGCTAAAAGGATAGATGCAATAAAGGCAATGCCAACAGCAATACTGGCTACGGTACCTACAAATATCTCTCCATTGCGTTTGCCAAATATACTATTAATAGTTAACCCAGTGAGGGGTGCTAAAATAATCCACGGAGCTAGGTAAGAAAAGCCCGCACTAACGGGTTCATGTACGTACATATACCCTCTAAAATATTCAATGATTAAACATAAAATAAGTATTTTATTTATTTATTATAATGTCAAGCTATATTTTTGCATTGATATGTATCAGCTTATCTGGTAAGGGGAAAAATTTCGTAAC
>LFCU01000193.1 GCA_001044195.1 Candidatus Achromatium palustre | reverse complement strand
AGAGTGCTAAATCGAGACAAATGGTCTGGCTTGAAAGGCGCAAAAATTTTGTTAGCCAGGTAGGGTGGGCAAACGGGTGTATCGTTTGCCCACGCGAACCAAACAACAAAGACAAATTATAATTCTGCGTGGGTACGATGAGTCCGTGCCCACCCCACCTGGCTGATCTCAATTATAAATAAAGGGTTTGGCGTGAAAAATTGCTAAACTTATTTGTAAATGATATACAGCAATACTATTATAGATAATCCTAACATTTTATTAAACGCAGATTCGTAAACTGCTACGCTTCGTTTCCCAGTTTACGTTCCAGTTAATAATGCGTTATACACAAAAAAAATACCAGTATAAAATATGAGTAGAATAGAAGAAGATCCTGATCGTGAATACCGTATTGACATGGAAGTTGTTGTTGATGCCTATGATAGCGAAGAACGCGCAATGGGCTGGTATTACTATATTTCTGATAATTGTGAGTTTCCATTTAAGGCAAAATGCATAGAAAAGATAAGAATATCACCACTAGATCTAGATGAAAAAGTTGATGTTTTATCAGTTGCTTCGGCAGATGAATGTGAAAAAAAGATTTTTGTTGAAATCAAATGGAGTGATCGCACACTGGCTGTTCCCTTGTCTCAACTAAATGGTATTGATGTTAGCGATAAAACAAAAGAAGTGATTGAAGATTGGCATTATTGGTGCCAAAGAGGGTATGAATTTTAACTAACTATTTCATATACTTTACACCGTCAAGCTTTCGGCTTTTATATGCTACAATCATCCAGGTAGGATGCGTAATGCGCACCTTTCCCTCTTGAATGTTAATTTATGGTGCGCAATGCGCACCCTATCTGTCTGGATTCTCTCCCCTACATGGATGTCAAGATGTCAATGAAGGATGCCTAAAATTCAAAAATTCAGGAATAGTAAACATCATGGCTACAGGCCCATTAATAGTTCAAAGCGATCATCAGCTATTACTCGAAACCGAACATCCAGATTATACTGAATGTCGCGATTTTCTGGGCTTATTCGCAGAACTAGTCAAATCACCAGAATTTATCCACACTTATCGAGTAACACCCTTATCTTTATGGAATGCCGCTGCCTTAGAATTAGCATTAGAAGATATCGAGTCTGGCTTGCAGCATTTTGCCAAATACCCATTACCTGATAATGTGCTATCCGACATTGCCGATTGGTATGTAGGTTATGGCAAATTAAAATTATATCCGCACAGTGATAAGTACTTGCGTCTGGAAGTTGCAAACAAATCTTTGCTAGAACGACTACGCCATGATGATACGCTAAAACACTTCTGGCTTAAAAATGATGGCCAAAGTTTGCTGCTTGGAACCAATGAACGCGGCAATGTCAAACAGGCACTGATCAAAGCTGGCTATCCAGTCAAAGATCTATGTGGCTATGTCTCTGGCACTAAATTAGAGATAATACTGCGGGAAAAGGATTCTGATGGTATACAGTTTGCACTACGTGATTATCAACTGGATGCAGTGGGAGCTTTTTATCATGGTGGTGGTGTGACCGGTGGTGCTGGGATTATTGTGCTGCCATGCGGTTCTGGTAAGACCATTATTGGTTTAGGAGCGATGGCTACAGTTTCCAGCTACACTCTGATTATCACTACCAACAATGTATCAGTACATCAATGGCGTACTGAATTATTAAACAAAACTCATCTTGATGCTGAACTTATTGGTGAATATACTGGTCTTGAAAAACACATCTGCCCGGTGACTATTACCACCTATCAGATGCTTACCTATCGTAAATCCAAAAAGCATTCGATGGAAAACTTAGCCCTATTTAATAAACATAATTGGGGGCTTATCATCTACGATGAAGTGCACTTGTTGCCAGCACCAGTATTTAGGGCTACTACCGGGATTCAAGCACGAAGACGTTTAGGACTTACGGCTACTTTGGTACGTGAGGATGGTAAAGAAGAGGATGTGTTCGCTTTGATAGGTCCTAAGCGTTATGATGTGCCCTGGAAAACTTTGGAAAGTCGAGGCTATATTGCGCAGGCATTTTGTACTGAATATCGCCTTGCATTACCAGCAGAAGAAGAACTTGCTTATGCCCATGCTCATAAACGCCAAAAATTTCGCATTGCATCCGAAAATTCTCGTAAAATCGAATTAGTGGAAGAACTTTTAGAGGAACATGTCCAAGATCATGTATTGGTAATAGGGCAATATATTAAGCAACTGGAAATCATTGCTAAACATTTAAAGCTACCATTAATTACTGGCAAAACTAAGCATCAAGAACGCGAAAAATTATATCAGGCATTTAAAACCGGTGAAGAGCCAGTGTTATTGGTATCAAAAGTTGCGAATTTTGCGGTAGATTTACCTGATGCTAATGTTTTAATCCAGATTTCTGGTACTTTTGGTTCGCGCCAGGAAGAAGCGCAACGTTTAGGCCGCATATTACGCCCTAAAAAACATAGTTCGTTTTTTTACACTTTAGTATCAAAAAATACCAATGAGCAAAGCTTTAGTCTGAATCGTCAGTTATTTTTAGTCGAGCAAGGGTATAAGTACCATATTGATTACTTCGATTAGCCTAAGGTGCGTCGTCCGTTGATGCGCTTTTAGCTATCGTTCCCATGCTCTGCGTGGGAACGGACCCAACTATCTTAATTGATTTTTAATGAAAAAATGCTAAAAGGCTTATGGGTATGTACCTAAAGGATTTGTCATAAAATATTAAAATTTTCAAAACCAGTAGTTTAGATACGTTTATTTATATATCTTTAATTTGATATCTATTTGTCAGCTACATCTATTTCCTTAAGCTTACGTATCTCTTCCATCAGTAGAATACGATTAAAATTCAGCAAAATGAGTAGATGTTGGCCTGTATCACAAACTCCAGTAATATATTGATTTTCTAAACCAGATACAATAATATCTGGTGGTGGTTCTACATCGTTTTCATCAATTTTGATTACTTCAGTAACCAGATCAACAATAAATCCTGTAGTGCGCTTATCGATAGTTAGAATTAAGATCCAATTTTTATTAATACTTGGTGTTGTTTGTTTAGCTGCTTCCATATTGAGACGTCGGCGTAGATCGATTACGGGAATAATATTGCCACGTAAATTGATTACACCTTCTACAAAATCTGGAGCATTTGGTACTTTAGTGATTTCAGCAGAGCGAATAATCTCCTGTACCATTAAAATATCAACACCAAATAGTTCACCGCCAAGCATGAATCCAACTAGCTGTTTTAGCTGTTCTTTTTCTTCTTGTTCAGCTTGGGTGCTTGTATAATATTCTGCCATAGTGTATTTCAATTCCCATTCTGTACAAGTAGTTATGGGTGTGCCATTAAGACTATAAATTAGTTTTACTTTGTTAGTATTACCGTATGTTGGGCTGCCGAATTGACAAATAACTCAACCTACGATGCTATAATGTTAATATGACAAAGCAAATTTAGATTTACTAAATCTAATAGATTTAATAGATCTATAATAGATTTAATAGATCTATTAAGTTTGGCTAAATACGAAACTGGCCTATTTGTTTGGTCAGTGTCTCTGAAAGATTTTGTAGTTCTTCAGTGATCGCTACTACACCACCAGCCCGTTCTGCGGTTTGTTTAGCACCTTGCGCTGAAGCTTCAGCCATCTCCCGCATCTTTTGCGAATTTTTGGCTTGTTCTGTGGTCATTGCATCCATATCTACAGTACGAGATAGAATGGTGTGCATCTTTTCGCCAATATCACTAGTACTACTATTCGCATCCATCAGAAATTCTGTAATACGTTCTGTTAGCCGCACTAAATTATCTAGTGATTTTTCAGCGGCTTTACGTCTAGCTCCTTGCTCACCTGCCATCCCCGCAATTTGGCCTGCTAACTGGTTAAGTTCTAGCATGAGATCGCGTACTTGATGGGTACTATTAGAGATTTGAGTTGCAGTATTGGCTATAGATTCGATAGCCTGCATATTGCTGCGACCACCTTCATCGATCTTGACTAGGGCTTTTTGGGACTCATCAGTTAGTTTATTACCCTCTGCTACCCTACTAGTAGAATCTTTTATAAGCTGGGTAATCTGTTTGGCAGCTTCTGAAGAACGTTGCGCAAGTTTACCTACTTCATCAGCAACCACGGCAAAGCCTTTACCATGAGCTCCAGCACGGGCAGCCTCAATGGCTGCGTTAAGGGCTAGAAGATTGGTCTGTTCGGCTATTTCTGTAATTACGCCAATGATTTCTGAGATTTGTTCAGAGGATTCAGCAATAGATCGCATACCTTCTACAGTTGAAGCTACGGAGCGGCGGCCTTCTTGGGCGGCATTGAGGGAGATCGTGCCCTGTTCTGTAGCTAGGGCTACAGCGCGATTCATCTCTTCTACAGCTTGTGTCATCTGTTCTGTAGATTTAGTAACGCCGATGATCATCTCACCTTGTCTTTGGGCAATACTCACTACTTTGCCACCAGTCTCACCCATGTCTCCTACACGTTCTATAGTAGCTGCGGCTTCATGAGACTGATCGGCAGCAATCTCTCCTACATCTCCCATGATCTTTACTAGGGTTTCTACGGTTTTGTTGGAGGTTTGAGCTGCTTCTTTTTGGGCGGCAGCAGCTTTAGCTACGTTAGATGCGGTTTCGCCCATTTGCAGTACTACATGAGCAGCCTGGGTCGCTTGTTGGGCTTCACTTTCGGCTCGCTGTTTATTAGCCGTGGCACGTTTGCCCATTTCGGAAGCACTACTTGCTACTTGGTCTGCACCACTACGTACTAGGTTGAAGGTATCATGGATAACCTGTAACATAGAGTTAAGTGTGATACCCATCACGCCAATTTCGTCCTTAGAGAGAACTGGTATTTTATGGGTTAGGTCTTTATCTACTGCGATCTTACGGATGTTATCAGCAATTTGTAATATTGGGGTGGCAATGGTATTTGCAACTAATAGGGCAATTGCAATTACAACCATTAGAATAATAAAACCTAGCACCATCATGCTATTGCGGAAATCTATAATGGGCTTATCCGCTTCTGCAGCATCAAATTTGGCAATACCCGTCCATTCAAATGGTAGCCCTAGATCTTTAAGTCCAAGTGCTGTATAAGCAATGATGCAGGGTACGGGGCGATAGTCATCAGCACGAATCCAATTAACTTTTCCCGCAAAGGCGGCATGTACCGCTTTGGTATCTAGTCTAAAATCTTTAGGGTTTAAAATACTAGATACACCACCAGTTTCATAACGGGACGCAGTGCGCATTAGAAGATCTTCGCCAACCGTAAAGGTTTCACCAGTATCTCCTAGTCCTTCACGGTCAGTGGTGATTTCGTTGAAGCGTGCTGAAGGTATCCTTACAACTAATATAAAGTTAATCTTTTGACCTTTTTCGTCCATAACAGGTTCACCAACAAACATAGCTGGGACGTTATTGGCAGGGGCATATCTAGTGTAGTCTTCTACAGTATAGGATCTTTCATTGATGATGCGATTTACTATTCGTCCTAATCCGGTATTTGCTAATGAACCTTCCAGTACATTTTGGTGGTAATCGCTTTTATTGCGTTTGACACTGTAGAAGACTTTGCCAGCTTTAGAGATTAAGTATAGATCTTCATATCCATAACCTTTGGCATATTCTTCCATGAAGCTCTCTCCAGAACCACCACCTTCTAATAAATCTCCAGTAAGTAATTGTTCAAGGTCAGCAAAGGTAACTAAACCCCAATTTAATCCAGGGATTCTAATTGGGTTATAAGCAAAAAGTTCTAATAGGCCAGTAGAACCAGTCCTAATTTCATAGCTAGATTTACCATCAAGCACTCTTTTGGCTACGGCTTGGTCATACGCATCACCAATCTTGCCGCTTTTAATGGCTCTAGTACTACGTAGTACAGGAGTATCATTAGAATGGAGTCGCCCTACAGCAAAAGATCCAGATTTGGATTGGAGACCAGAGTGATCGTTAATAATAGCATCTATATCTTGCGATGGAATTTGCAAAACTATAATGCCTTGTAAGTTATCTGCCTTATCTTTTAGAGGCAATCCCATAAATAAGGCATGAGCTTTGCTTGGGGGATAATAGGCATAATCAGTTGTACTTATGTCATTTTGGGATTTAGCAAAAATTTGTGCTAACGGGGTATCTCTTAGATTACCATTAACGACGTTTTGTCCTAAATCCGATTCCTTAGTTACTGTATATACCACATCCCCTTTGGCACTGATAAACAGGATATCATGAAAGGCAAAGGTATTCCTAAAACTGGTTAAACCTTCGTCACGTTTTGCAAGTTCAGCTTTATATTCAGGACTATTTAGCCCCCGGCTAAAAGCATTAACAAAAGCTGGAAGTCCTACTGTAAAACGTACATTTTGGCGGATATCTTTTAAAAGCTGAAGACGTTGCGCAAAATATTTTTCTATTCTTTGTACTTTAAGTTCATTAGAAGCAATAAGGGTATTAAATGCCTGTAATCTTAGCCGTTGTACGATACGACTAAAGGAACTCATATCTGCCTTAAGTTCCTTAAAACTACTAATAACCTGTTGCCGTCGTGCCCCACGCAGGGATTTGAGCTGAGATATAACCTGGTCTTCTAAGGCTTTAGAAGCGTTTTGAAGTGCCATATAGCCTAAGATGCTAAATGGTACTAGACCAACTAGCAAAAAGATAAGTAGTAGTTTATATCGCAGACTCAAATTTTTGAGCCATGTAATCACAATCAATAATCTCCTAATAAAAATATATAAATCAAAAATTTTAAAAATAGCTAAACTTAATTAATACTAAGATTGAATGTTTAGCTTAAATAAATATTGCAATACATTATAAATAATAATAATAAATTATACAATGAGTAAAGTATACAATAAAGTAATTAGCTTTAATACAAGTATAATCTTTTTTTGATGTTATAACTCGATGTCCTAATTAATAAAATTTAATATACCTACTTCTACTTTGCTACTTACCACCTATCAATTTGTATGTAGGATGGTAGAGCCAAAGCTAAACCCATCATTTTAAAATATAAAACAGATTTGTGATCGTTTCCACACAGAGCATGGGAACGATATAAACTGGGAAGTAGTTCTATGCCAGATCCTAAGCAGTCTTTAAAGTATGCTGCTTGATATGCCTAATCCGTAACGGTGCTGGCGGATGGCTATCATAAAAGGCTGAAAATAAGGGGTCAGGAGTTAAAGTTCCAGCGTTATCCTTATATAATTTTACCAAGGCATTAATCAAAGATACTCCGTCAGTTTGCGCAATAGCAAAGGCATCGGCCTGATACTCATGCTGGCGTAACAGCCAAGCATTAAGAGGTTCTAAAAATTGACTAAATACTGGAATTACAAACATAAATAACATCAAAGCTGCTCCATTAGAACGTTGGCTAACTCCAAAATCATTATAAAACCAAGCCTGTTCTACCAACCAACCAAGTATTGCAAATCCAATAAAGGTCACCATTAGGACCATTAATAAGCGAATTTGAATGTGACGATGTTTATAATGGCCTAATTCATGGGCTAAAACCGCTTCTAGTTCTGTCACTTTAAGGCTATCGACTAAAGTATCAAACAAGACGATACGCTTAGTACGTCCTAGACCAGTAAAATAAGCATTCCCATGCGATGAACGCTTCGAATTATCCATCATAAACACTTCAGCCGCTTTAAAACCACAACGTTCTAATAAAGCCTCAATACGAGTACGTAAATCTCCAGCTTCTAAAGGAGTAAACTTATTAAACATGGGGGCTATCAGGGTTGGAAAAGCCCAAATCATGAATAGAGTAAAGCCAGTCCAAACGCCCCAAGCATATAGCCACCACATACTACCAGCCTGTTCCATAAGCCATAAAATGACTAATATTAATGGTACTCCTAATATCAAACTGAATAGTATGTTCTTAGCTAAATCTATAAAGAACATGCCCATAGTGGTACGATTAAAACCAAATTGTTGTTCTAGGCGAAAGGTGCGCCATATAGAGAGTGGTAAGTCTAAAAACATACCAATAAACATTATGGTAAAGATAGCTAGACTTTCTGCGATTATAGATGGTATGCTTGTGTTCTTCCAGAAACTGAAGACTATATCTAATCCACCTCCTAAGGTCCATCCTAGTAATATCAATGCACTTAAGATAAGCTCTACTCGACCTAATTGAATCTTAGCTAGTGTATAATCAGCGGCTTTTTGGTGTGCTGCTAGAGCGATTTTTTCAGCAAATGCCTCTGGTACTGCGTTGCGATGTGCTGCAACATGTTTGCCATGTCGATAATATAGCCAGAATTGTATAATTAGTCCAGCAGTTAAAAATATTAAAAATAGTATAGTTATATTTGTATACATTATATTTTAGGGTGCGCATCGCGCACTATAATTTCAGGTTTAGAGATCGTAGGGTACGCATTGTGTACCATACCTAGCTTAATAGAATAACAGTTTTTAATCTTATCATTGGAACTTTTGGTGATGGCGCAAAACGAAACCAACCTAATCTGGATTGATTTGGAAATGACAGGTCTTAACACCTTTACTGACCAAATTATTGAGATTGCAACTTTAGTAACAAATTCTAAATTGGAAATAATAGCTTTAGGACCTGAATTAGCAATCTATCAGCCAGATGCAATATTAGCAACTATGGATGATTGGAATCAAAAACAACATGGAGATTCAGGGTTACTAAAACGAGTACGTGAAAGTGTGTATAATCTTGTAGATGCAGAACAACAAACTTTAGATTTTCTTAGGCGATGGGTGCCGTCTGGTGTGTCTCCTATGTGTGGCAATAGTATATGTCAGGATCGTCGGTTTCTAGGTCGTTTAATGCCAAATTTAGAGGCATTTTTTCATTATCGTAATTTAGATGTTAGCACTCTTAAAGAATTGGTACAACGTTGGGCACCGAATCTACATAAGCAATTTGAAAAGTCTAGCCAGCATCGTGCAATGGCAGATATTCAAGATTCTATTGCAGAATTAAGTTATTATCGAACACATTTTTTACGCTTACCGTAATTTTTATTCTATATATACTGTTAAGTTATCAAATCGGTTGCTGAATAATATTCTAGGCTTTATTTGGCATTCTTCATTTTGATGGAAAAGTAGTGAATTATTGGTATCCTTCATTTCCAGGTTACACTTTGAAGTATCGTTTCCACGTTCTGTGTGGGAACGATAAAACGATAAAAAATTTAAACTGGAAAATGAAGGATGCCTTTTGTATCACAAAATTTGCCATGTCTTATTGAGAAATTACCTATTAATTAGATGCTGCTGATCTTAATTAATATGTATGATGTTGTTGGTTAAGATTGTAAGATTAGTTGCTAATTAACATTAGTCATTGGCTATTTCCTGAAGTTTTTCAGTATTTATAGCACATTGCTCAGAATTAAGCTCCTTTATAAAACCATTGCGTTTAAAATTAGCTATAATACGACTTGTAGTCTCTGGAGTAATTCCTAACATAGCCCCCATATCTTCACGACTCACTAGATGGGAAATGTTGGCAGTGTCTACAGATGCAAAGTGTAGCAATAGTCTGGCTATTCGAGCTTTTGCAGACCCGGTCGATAACTCTAATATCCAGGCATCTGCATGACTTAAGGCTAATTGCCAACGTCGCATCAATTCCTTATGTAAGGTAGGATTTTTTGAGCTAAGTTGCTTAATAAGTTTAGTAGAAAAACGACATAAGTCAGTACTTTGTAATGCTATCGCATCATGTTGATAAGTATCTAAGACTAGTGTTTCAAGACCGATCACATCGGTGCTACGGGAGACACGTAAGATACGTTGGGTACCATCTGGCAAAAATTTAAGCTGTTTTATGAGACCACGTCGTATAGTAAACAGCGCATCTCCAACATCGCCAGCCCTGTATAGCAAGGTTCCAGGTGCCAAAGTAGATTGCGCAATTGGTTCATGTAGCTTTTCAAAATCGGCTCGAGTTAGGCCAGCAAATAATACGGAATCGCGAAGAGAGCAGTGCAGGCAATCTGCTTCTCCATCCCAAGCTTGGTTAGCAGTTATGCGACTAATCATTGAAAGATCCAGCAGCGTATATAATATTTATTCATTAAACAATGATACACCAAAACGCTCTAGTATTGAGATTAATTTAATAAGGGGTAACCCAATTAATGATGTAGGATCATCAGTCTTAATACTTTCAAATAAAGCTATACCCAACCCTTCCGATTTAAAACTACCAGCACAATTAAACGCTGGTTCTAAATCTACATAATTTTCAATTTGGCTAAGGCTAAGAGAGCGAAACTTTACCACACAAGGCACACAAGCAGTTTCCAGATTACCATTAGAAGTATCTAACACACAAAGGCCATTATAAAATTCTAGTTTTTTGCCAGAAAACTTTTCTAATTGGGCAATGGCTTTAGCACGAGAGCCAGGTTTGCCAATGACCATATTTTCAAAATATGCAACCTGGTCTGAACCTATAATTAGTGCCCTACCTTGTATTTTTGCAGCACCAGCCCTAGCTTTAGCCACAGCAAGACGTGTTACTAATTGTTGTGGCATCTCTTCATGTTGCGCAGTCTCATCTACATCTGGTGCAATTACGGTAAATGGTATTTTTAAACGTTGTAAAAGGCTATGGCGGGATGGTGATGTAGATGCTAAAACTAATGGTATTCGACTACGCATATTAGGATTCATTGTATTTATTATTCTTTATAAGGCGATGGTCTTGCTACTGCTCCAACGCCTAGGTAGGAGCAAGGTTAAGTGAAACTTAAGATGGATCCAAAATACCTTTAGGTATTTTCAAGCCCGCTAATTTGCAGCCTTGGGTAATAGGGCCGCCAGGAAAAAGCTCATATAAATATTTCATCCCACCTTTAGTGTGGAATTTTTCATCTAAGGCATCATTTAATTCCCGATGCTGCATACGTGCATGATGTGAAAAATAATTTTGTAAAGCCCGTAGCACCTCCCAATGATCCTCTTCTAGTTCAATTTCTTCTAATTTTGCCATAGAGCTTGCGTTTTCTACACTCCAATCTTCTGGAGCGTATGGAAATCCCGGTTGCCCTCCTGTTGTAAGGCAAGGATTCATAATGTCACGCATGGTATCTGCCATAACGCAGTTCTCCATAAAAAATGGTCAAATTAAGCTAATTACATTTTGAAACATTTTGTCAATACTGAATAGTTAGTAATAGGTATTAATAACATTTGTACATATTTTGGTCATATTTTAACACTAAAATTAAAGTAACATAATTTTATCATGGAGTTCTCATAATAATGACTAGCCAATATGATAATAGATCTAACCAATTTCCAGTAGATATCATCTATTGGGGCCGACGTTTTCAAAGTGCTAACGCATATAGAATTGGCCCCGGAGATATTCATGTTGATATAGCTGGCGTTACGTTACCTATTGATACTAAAGTAGAAATTAGCTTCCAACGTGAAGGCCAAGAATGGCGTATTCCAGCAATAGTTGCCAATGTTATAAATACCAAAGTAAACTTAACTTTTTTGGAACCGCAGCCTGTACTATATCATAAATATAAACCTTATGTTAAAGCCTAAATTATCATAATGCCTATTTATCCATTTGTAAAATGTTTTGAAGATTTATGGTTTCCTGTTATATTTGCGATAACATATCAAAACCATCACCAATCTTCAAAACATACATTATGCGAAACACCGACGATCTACGTATTTGTGCTACCAAAGAACTTATTCCACCAAAAGAATTGATTCAATTATATCCAATGACCGAACAGGTTTCGGAAACAGTCTATCAAGCCAGACACGATATTTGTAAAATTTTATGTAATGAAGATGAACGCTTACTTGTTGTGGTAGGTCCCTGTTCTGTTCATGACCCTAATGCTGCTAGAGAATATGCACAACGCTTACGATTTGTAAGCACAAAGTTTAAAGATGATCTCTTAATAGTTATGCGGGTGTATTTTGAAAAACCTAGAACTACCGTAGGCTGGAAAGGTTTAATTAATGACCCAAACTTAGATGGTAGCTTTGAAATCAATGATGGGTTAAAACAGGCACGTTCTCTTTTAGTAGATATTAATTCTATGGGAATTCCAGCAGGCAGCGAATTTTTAGATCTAATAAGTCCACAATATGTAGCTGACTTGATTAGTTGGGGAGCCATTGGAGCACGGACTACTGAAAGTCAAGGTCATAGGGAGTTAGCTTCGGGTCTCTCTTGCCCGGTAGGTTTTAAAAACGCTACCAGTGGTAGCCTACGTATTGCCTTAGATGCTATTCACGCAGCGGCTCATCCACATCATTTTCTTTCCGTCACTAAAGAAGGTCGCTCTGCTATATTCGCAACTGCTGGCAATCCAGATACCCATGTCATTTTACGTGGAGGATCGGATCGCCCTAATTATGATACTGAAAGCGTTACTATCGCAGCTACTAAGATGGATGAAGCTGGGTTACGTCCTCGTATTATGATTGATTTGAGTCATGCTAATAGTCGTAAACGTCCTCAAAAACAAATAGATATAAGCAGGGATGTAGCAGGTCAAGTTGCCAGAGGGGATCGCCATATTATTGGAGTTATGATTGAAAGTAATCTGGTAGGAGGCCGTCAGGATTGGCATTCTGATATAGAATTGACTTATGGTCAAAGTATTACTGATGCTTGTATTAGTTGGGAGGATACGGAACCTATGCTAGAGAAATTAGCAGTAGCAGTGCAAAAGCGTCGTACAGTACAATCTGTTGTATAGGTTGTACTATCGGATTCTAGGTAGGGTGGGCACAGCCTCATCGTGCCCACGTGGAATTATCAAATATTCTAATTCTACCGATTTTTGTGGGTATATAATTATTTTATAATGCTATATAAAATTATGAACCACAAGCACAATATATTTAAAAAAAAGATGGTAAGTATATACTATCAATACTTGTAAAGCTACTTATACATAGGGTAGTACTACCCACAGCACGGTAGCACGGTAGGTGCAATTAGCGAAGCGTAATCGCACATTCATCAAATTAATGTTTAAATGGTGGTAAAGATAATTGTGCGATTACACTTAGTATCACAGACTTAAACTTATACTATCGTGGTGGTGGAAATACCTATCCTCTCTACTTATATACACAAGCAACTGGCCAACAAACCCTAGAGCAAAACACAGCAGAAAGAACACCAAATCTAAATACCGAAATAATCCAGCAAATAGCAGATAAACTAGGTTTAACCTTCACCAACGAAAAAGAGGCAACCAAAAACACCTTTGCGTCGATTGATATTTTAGACTACATCTATGCAGTATTACATTCGCCAACCTATCGGGAGAAATATAAAGAATTTTTGAAAATAGACTTCCCCCGCGTACCCTATCCCCAAGACCAAGACACCTTCTGGCAGCTAGTAAAATTAGGCAGCGAACTTCGACAAATCCATCTATTAGAAAGCCCGATAGTTGAACAATACATCACCCAATATCCCATAGATGGCGATAATGTGGTTGGTAAACTTAGATATCAAGAGGGTAAAGTTTACATCAATGATATCCAATACTTTGCCAACGTTCCCCAAATAGCCTGGGAATTCTACATCGGCGGCTACCAACCAGCCCAAAAATGGCTCAAAGACCGCAAAGAACGCAAACTAGAGTTTGACGATATTTTGCACTACCAAAAAATCATCGTTGCCCTTACGGAAACGGATAGGCTTATGCAAGAGATTGATATGATTGCAATTGAATAATAGTTATAAACTCATATAATATTACTTCAAAATATTGACGATGATGCCATAAACCCAACCTATGCTACTTTTCTGGAAATACAGGTAACTAATACTTATGTTTACATTGAGAGAAGAGGTTTTTAATAAAGCTTTACAGCTATCTCCACTTGATCAAGCGGATTTGATCGAAAATTTATTGGCGAATTTTGAATTTTCATCCCGCAAAACTATCGACGATTTATGGAGTGCAGACGCTGAAAACAGAATAGACGCTTTTGAAAGGGGGGCTATAACATCTATATCAGCAAGAGAAGTATTTGAAAAAATAGACAAATTATGAATATTGAATTTTTAGATCTTGCTGAAGAAGAACTAAAAGAAGCTATAGATTATTATAATACCCAAAAGATTATTATAATACCCAAAGTGAAGGTTTAGGATTTGAGTTTGCGGTTGAAATAAAAAGGACTTTGGAACGGATTATTCAATATCCTCAAGCATGGACTAAAATCTCCAAACGTACTCGAAGATGTAGAACTAAAAGATTTCCATACGGGATTATATATCAAATACGAACAAAATGTATCCTAATAGTTTCAATAATGCATCTTAGTAGAGATCCTAAAACCTGGATGTATAGAATAAGATGAACATAGCGAGTTTAGGGTACGCACAGCGCACCATTTATAGGAAAATTTGATGAGGTGCGTGGTATGCACCCTACTTTGCTGACTTTGATTTAAATTAAAAAAATTATCATGCAAACTACAGCTTATGATTTAAGCAACAAAGGTCTTGATATACAGATTCCAGAATCTATAGTTCAAGCTATTCGCCTTCCTGAAAACAGAATCAAAGAAGAGATATTAGTTGAATTATCTCTCGCTTTATATTCTCAGGATATGATTTCGTTTGGTAAAGCTCGAGAACTAGCAGGATCGAATTATTATGAATTTGCTATGTTATTAGGAAAAAGAGGAATTTATCGGCATTACGGGAAAGAAGAATTTGAGGATGATTTGATATATGCCCATAATCAGTAACACTTCGCCGATCTTAAATCTAGCAAATTATTGATAAACTTTTTCTTCTTCGTAAACAATTCAACGAAATACTAATTCCTTATGGTGTTTTTGAAGAACTAAGAATTGATGAAGATTTACCTGGTTCACGAATAATTAGTGAAGCAATTCAATCAAAGTGGATAAAGATCCAGAAAGCAAATAACCATGCATTAGTTAAAATATTACGACGTGAATTAGATAAAGGTGAGTCAGAAGCGATTGCATTAGCTTTACAGATGCAAGCATCGCTGATATTACTCGATGAACGAGATGCACGAAAAGTTGCGAAATCACTTGGATTACAAGTAACTGGATTGTTAGGTATTATACTTCGAGCCAAAAATGCTGATGATTCACTGTCAATTTTGGATATAATAAAAGAATTGTCTGAAAAAGCAGGATTTCATATTTCGCCACAGCTTTTAGCAGATATAACAAATTCATAAATCAAATAGCCAGGTAGGGTGGGCACGGCATCATCGTGCCCACGCGGAATTGTTAAAATTGTTTATTTTGCGTGGGCAAACGATACAGCCGTTTGCCCACCCTACCTAGCTAATGTATAAATATCATTAAATATAACAAGATATAGTTAATTGAAGAACAAAGGGGCAACAGTTATTTAATCTCATTTAAAGCTGATTGAAATATTGTTTCAAGTAACTCAAAATCACAGTATGCACCATGCGCATTTGCTATCATCCATTCTTGCATTGAAATAAATCCCCAATCGATAGTGTAGCCACAATTTATAGCAATATGTTCAAATAATATCCTTTGAGTTCTGCCATTTCCTTCTCTAAAAGGATGTAGAACATTAATATCCGCATATAGCTCAGATAGCTGCTTAATAAGTTTAGTTTTTGTGCTATCCATGAAATATTGTTTATCTTTTAGGGAATTAAAAATTTTATGTGCCTCAGGCCCTATTCTTGCATTTGTACAAAATCTTGTTTCTCCTTTTGCAATATCAATAATCCTAATTTCACCAGCCCAATCATAAATCTGTGCAAATAAAATAGTACACGATGTATATCTTTGAGGTAGTTCAAATCATACGGTGGTACAGAAAATGATATATTATTTAAAGCAATAGTGGTAATTTCTCTTTCCGCTTCTTGTAGAATATTGTTATCCTTTATATTAAATTTGTTGATTAATATTTCTGTACCTGGATAACAATATGGATCTTGTCCAGATCTGTATTTACTTATCATCCATTCTGGCTCCGATTATCTGGTATTTTTTTATTATTTCATCAAAGCTATAATTTACAGGGATGATTGTTATTCCTTCCAATCTGGAGCTTTGTACAAAGTTATTATATTTAAATTTATCAAAAATTTTCTTTTTATCTGCCAACGCAAGTTCAAACTTTTTTTTGATCATTTTCGGTATTTTCCTTTAGTATTGCACTGTAATGATTTTTGGATTATTTATACTCGATGTTCAAAATTTAGCTCGTAGGATGGGTAGAGCGAAGCGAAACCCATCATTAAATATTATAGATAAAATTTATAAAAATAACATGTTGTCAAAACAATTATTGTCATATTGTCCATTTTCATCATTTGGTATGTGATGGGTTTCGCTTTGGCTCTACCCATCCTACGCGCTAATCGCAAGTTTTTTAAATAAAACAATAGATTATAATAATAATCGGATCGAGGGTTTCAAGGCTTAATATTGATTGTATATTTTGGTAATTGGGAAAATTGAGTAAATCCTGGTTTAAAATAGGATATGGTTTATTTTTGAACCTTGATTTTCAAGATTAATTAGATTACCAGGATTAACTTATCATGATAATCAAGAAAATCAAGTGAATCATGGTTTTAAAATATTATTATATTAGAATTTTCTAATATAGCTGTATACCCAAAAAATCGCGAGCAACCGCACCTTTAATAGCAGCACTCACAAGCCTTGAAATTTTTTTCGAGGCTCGCCCACTCGCCTCTTAAAAAATTTCTCGGCTTGCTCGTTGCTGCTATTGCCTGACTTGACTTTTACTTTACCTGGACCTCACAGGCGCGAAAGCCCACGTAGTTGTACCGGGACTCTGGCCCGTCCCTGCCGCGATTAGCAGCACGTACGTCGTCTGCGTCGTTGTTCCAGGAACCACCACGAAGGACGCGGGACGCACCACCAGAAAGTAAGCACTTCATCTCAGAACCATCATAAGAAGATGTATACTTTGAGCACGTCCATTCCCATACGTTTCCAACGGTATCGTATACACCCCAAGGATTAGCCGCAAACGAGCCTACGGGAGATGTATATTGGTATGAATCACCACAACGGCTATTACGACAATTAGCTCTATTGTTACCAATCTCATTGCCCCACCAATACTTGGTAGAAGTACCAGCACGGGCCACATATTCCCACTCAGCCTCTGTGGGTAAACGATATTTTTTGCCAGTCTTCCGACTTAACCATTTAGCATAGTCCATGCCATCATGCCAACTCACTCCTACAATAGGATGATTAGAATTAGTCAAAGCACTGCCTAACTTTCTATAAAAATCATCAGATCCAGTACGAATATTATATTCACTGCCCTTCTCTTGCCACTGTGGAGGCTTACACCCACCATCCCGTACACAAGCCATATATTGCCCTACAGTGATTTCATACTTGCTTATCTTAAAAGCCTGAATATAGACCTTATGCACAGGCTTTTCATTAGAAACACCACCGTCCTGAATATCCCCCATCCGAAAACTACCAGCGGGAATAGACACCATCTCTGGCTCATAAGATTTAGGAGGTGTTACCCTAGAAATACTTTGTCCCGAAGCAATAGTAGTTGATGTACTAGAAGATGTTTGATGCCTCTTAGCTGCTGCAATACGAGCTGCTTTCTTTTGAGCTTCCCTAGCTTTACGCTCTGCTGCCTCACGCCGCTCTCTTTCTTCCCGTTGGCGTTGATTAGCTTGAGTTAATTCAGCCTCTTTGGCAGCTAACTCAGCCTTTAACCGCTGAACCTTAGCACTATCAGATTGTTGTTGGATTGTGGCCTGTTGCTGGGCTGCTAACTGCGCCCTAGAACCGGCAAAGAAAAAATCCTTTTTTAGAGGCTCTGGGCCATTAACATAAGGAA
>LFCU01000249.1 GCA_001044195.1 Candidatus Achromatium palustre | reverse complement strand
GATGAACCTAGCCCGAGACCGTGATGTCATCAACACCGCAAAAACTGAAGGTAAATCTGAAGCAAGAATAGAATTTGCCAAAGCCCTAAAAGCCAAACAAATTGCACTAGAAATTATTCAAGAAACTACTGGATTAACCCAACAAGAGATCGAAAACTTATAGCACGGTAAGATAGGTAGAGCGAAACGAAATCCATCAAATCCATTCCATAAACTATAAAGGGCAAAGCATTTTACTATCATTTTGGATTAGTTAGCACCATAGTAACTGGATTCCTGTTTGCACAGGAATGACGAAGTAGGGTGCGCACTGCCCACCATAAATTAACTGCCCACCATGACCATAAATTAACAGACATTATCCAAAACCCTCTACCAGATTAATAAACCTAAGGCTATTGTTAAGGTATAGATTCCTGTTCCTGTTTTCACAGGAATGACGTTCTTTTCGCAGGAATGACGGGTTTAGGATAATCTTTAACGTTTAAACTGGAAAGGTGCGCAGTGCGCACCCTACAAAAATTTTTGCATACCTACTGATTGCCACAAGTTATTGAGAAATAAGCTGGAAATTTCATGCCTACTGAAATTGAACTAAAATTATTACAAGAAATAGCAGAACTAAAAAAGAAATTTGATTTACTAGAAGGCAAAACTACCGATCAAATTCCTACCTATCAATACAGCAAAATTAGAGACATTGAACTAAAAAAATTATTCAATATTGAAAAGAATCTAGATGAGAGTATTTTTGATGAATGGCTAAATAATCAAATTTCCATAGATGATACAATAGAAAGATTTTTTCAAGAATTAATAGCTGATAATAGATCTTTAATTCCCAGCTATAGTGAAGAAGATCTAAAAATTAACTTTATTGCTCCAATCTTAAGTAAAGTTAAGTTTACATCCTATGCCAAAAAAATTAGGCCATTTTATGAATTACCTCTAAGCTATCAAACTGCACATTTTAAACTAAGTGGTACCGCAGATTTTGTAGTTTCCGAAGGTCTAGTAGAAAGTACAAAACCGTACTTTTTTATCCAAGAATTTAAAAGAAATGAAGACTATAGTAATCCAAGACCTCAACTTTTAGCAGAACTTATAAGTGCTGTTGAACTCAATAATTGGCAATTTATCAAAGGTGCTTATATCATTGGTAGCATTTGGAATTTCGCTATTTTAGAAAAGTTAGATACTAACAAATACCAATATTTTATATCCCAAAATTTTGATGCTTCCAAAATAGATGAATTAACATTAATCTACAAAAACCTATTATTTGTTAAAAATGAAATAATCAATATGGTAGAAGTACAAAAAAATGTAACTTCTTAATTCTACTTTGTCACATTATCCTTCCCATGGTCTGCGTGGGCAAACGTCTATATCGTCTGCCTACCCTACCGTAGATCAAGAAGAAGAAGGTGCCCCTTTCTCAGGCAAATCATCAATTAATTCCCGCAATCTATCTAAATACTGCTCAAACCTATTCCTAATACTTGGAATCTGATAAATCTCAGCAGGTAGAAAATTAGAAGACATCCCTAAACGATGCGATGCCAATAAATCATACATTTGATGCCATTCATCATCTATTCGTAACGCCAAACCTGGATTAGGCAAATATTGTCCTCTGGCAACACGCAAAAACAGCTTGCGATTATATGGCCCATCCTTGGTTGCTTCATTCTTAGACAAGATAGATGAGATATAGCTACGTTTTTTACGGCGCTCTGGTATTACACTATCAGGAAAATTCGTAACTACCTCTTCAAAATCGCTGCTAGATAAGGCTACGATTTTGGGATACCCCTTAAGCCAATTTCTAACTAGGCTTTGGTAAAATAATACAGCTACAATCGATAGCATCAAGTGTTCCATCAAATGTTGATCTATTTTAATGAGCCTATCATCTACCCGGATATCTAAACTAGGCGGTATGATATAATCCCACAAGGCTGGTAATTTGATTTGTGCAAAGCGTGAATCATTACAGCTTCTTTCGATGGCAATCTGAAACGCATTCAGACCATTGCTATTTACTAATGTAGTATTGGCACCTAGTTTAATAAGCTGTTCTACGATATCCACACGCCCGGTATAGCTCGCTATCATCAATGGAGTCTGATTAAATTGATTGCGAAAGTCTACTCCATATTTTTCTACTTCCCGCAAGGCTATAGCGGGATTTTTAAATGAATAAGGTAAGTAATACTTTTTCTCCACCGTAGCTAATGCCTTTTCTGGAGCATTAGCAGTAGTAACACCATTAGCTGCTAAGGCATTTAGTAAGGGTTGGTCTTGATAGATCACAGCGTATTCTAGTAGTGAAACTCGAGCCTTCTTATTACCATCTACTAGAGCCTGGTCTTTAATCTTAGTTAAATGCTCTCCATCTAGTATTTTCCATGGGATTTCATGTTTTTTAAGGATCTGTTCTCTAATCTCAGCTGCTTGTTCTTCTTTGCCCTGTAATTCCAGACGATGGGCTTCTTGGCGCCACTCTTCTATGCTCGATTTTTGTTCTTCAATGTCCTCTACATTTTCCTTAACCTCTTTAAGACCTAGCAAGAATAGTAGCGGATGTTTATGTTGTGATTCAATTAGGTACAGATTTTTGACAGCCCTGGTAACGGCTACATATAGGGCATTAATGTAAAATTTATAGATTTCTAAAGATTTATCACCTTTATCTCTAGCTCTTGCATATTTTAACTCTCCTTGTAAATCGGAAGATTCAAGACCATCTATTATCTCACGGAAGCGTTTTTCTTCGCTGGATATGAAACCATATAGCAATACATTTTCATATTCAAGCCCTTTGGCTTCTTGGATAGAAAATACTAATGGAGTACGGAAATGTTTTCGTACTGCGGCTTTCTGTTCTGAGTGCAATACTAGTATAGCAAAACGAGTCGATGCCGCTGTGCGTCGGTTTAAATCTTGAGTAACAGCATCCAGGTTAGCTAATAGAGTGACGCGCCCGCCAATTGGACCACGACCGGTGACTAGATAATTACTTTCTTTATCGACAGAACCGAAACGAGCGTGTTTGATATGTAATAGTCTATTAGCTAAATCGGTAATCTGTGGTGAATTACGGAAGTTAGCACTTAGGATGCGTAATAGGTCGGTGGTGTTATCGCCTTGCTGTTTCCAAAATAGAGTCTTAACCTTAGCCCAAGAAAAGAAATTAGGATGGACGATTTGATTCGAGTCACCACATAGTAAAAATTTGGTATTGTTATGCAGACTTCGTAGAATCAGTAATAATTGTACGGTAGTTAGATCCTGTACTTCGTCAACAACTACTAGATCATAGCGCGGTGTTATATGTTGGAGCCAAGCATGAGCTACTATATTGGGATCAAAATATTCTTGTTCTTCTAAAAAGCGGATGTAGCGTTCAAATACGTCATAGACTATGTCGCGTAATTCTTGGGGATAGATGGATTGACGCACTCCTAAAGCTAGATATTCTTCCCTGGTTAAATAAGGCTTATCCTCCATTGTGCCTGTGATTGCCCCTTGAATTTCTTCAAATAATCTATGGCTATCTGCCAGCTCTTTTGATAAACGTTGGCGGCTTATCCAATTGGCAAAGATGCGTGGCGTTACTTCCTTGCCCTTAGGAATACGAATGCTTTCTAGATATTCTCTAAATGATAAAAAGTCTATCTCTTGTTTTTCATTATGATAGCCGTTAGAGAAATATAATTCATGGGCGTTTTTTACTAAGAAAGCGGAACGGGTTACGTATAGAATTGTGCCTTTAACAGCTTTCATCTTTTCTAAAGTTAAAGCTGTCTTACCGCTGCCTGCTGAGCCAATTATGATGATTGGTACTTTTTGTTCGTATATTGCCTCTTGTTCATCATCAAACGATAGGACTTTATCTAATATATTAAAGCGTTTAAGACGTGGATTTAGATATGGGAGTATGGGTACTTCTTCGGCTGCATCATCGGTGATTACAGGAATTTGCTCTTCATCGATAACAGCACCACGATGCAGGAAGCGTGATTGTTCGTAGGCGTGTTGTCGAATATGTTCTAGTACCAAAATACAGGTTTCGTTTTGGTATTTATGTAGAGAGAATAATAGTCTGTCAGAGCGATTGAGACGTGCTCGATACAAGTTATTACCTACTTTTTTAACTTCAGCAGCTTGAAAATTGCCGGCTTCTAAGAAGGCCGCAAGTTTTGAGTATCCAGTAATGGTGTCGGTGTTTAGGCCACGGTAAATAATGATTTTCATAGATTCATAAAAAGGGATATAGAAAAAATAGTAAATTAAAAGAGTGTAAATTTTGAATCGTTCCCATGCTCCGCGTGGGAAAGCATCATGGACGCTCTGCGTCCATATTTGCTCTGCGTACCTATTTATAGTAGTAGGCATCCTACTTAATAGTTATCATCCAACTTAGTAACCATAAGATAAAATTTCAAATTTGTCAAATACCCAAACTGGATAGTTAAGAATTATGATTTAATACTAATTTTTCAACTTTAAAATAAAATTAACTTATTTTGTACTTGACCTTTATAGTCAATAGCGTAATCTTAAATAATCAAATTATTAAACTATAAAATTATTTAATTTATAATGAAAAAAGCATTACTTTATATTTTGCTTACTTTTGCATTAATAGCACCTGTAGAACAGGCGGATGCAAAATTAATGCGCAATGTCATCCAATCCTGTGCCTTTGGAGCTGGAATCATGGCCGCTACAACATACATGGGCTTGACACCAGAGCTTAGTACAGGTTTATTAGCAATACCATTTAGTGAAGTAATGATAACTAATGCTATAGTAGGATGTGGTATTGGTGCTGCTGGTGCTACAGCCGCAACTGTAGTTGGTTGGTTTTATGATATTATTTTTTAATATCTTCCGCCTATTACAGATACTATTATAGATACTATTATCGATACTATTATCGATACTATTATAGATATTATTATATTTAGATACTACTATATATTATTATTTTTAGGAATTTGAACAATGAAACAATACCTGCTGCTATTTTTATTATTGAGTGTTGCAATACCGCAAGCTCAAGCTGAAGATTTTTGGCATGATTCAGTCCGTGCCTGTGTTGTTGGTGGTGGCGTAGTAGGGGCATCATCCGCATTATTATTATATTCAGCAGCTGCCGCTGCTACAGCAGGTACTTCTGCTGCAATGCTGCCTGCTAGTACAATTGTGGTTGGTAATACTATCTTTGGGTGTGGACTTGGTACTATTGGTACTATGCTAGTGTATGGCTTGGGTTCAGTTTATCATAATATGGCTTCTAAAGACCTTACAGGCCAGCAAAAGCCTGCCGAACCTGTGGCTGACAAATAACATTGCAGTATCGTAGGTTGGGTTGAAGGTCTCATCCACAACCCAACATCTTACGATACATGTATGCTGTTTTGCGGTGCGCGATGCGCACCCTACAATCTAATCTGACAAAGTAGAATTAGAAACAATCTTATAAATCATGAATCAAAAATTAATTTAAGGTTAAAATAATGAATGATATTGCTGCTGATGCCCCACTATTATTTACCTCTGCTGCTGCTACTAAAGTCGCACAATTGATTAAGGAAGAAGGCAATCCTAATTTAATGCTACGTATCTATATACAAGGCGGTGGATGCTCTGGATTTCAATATGGATTTACCTTTGACGAGACTATTCAAGAAGGTGATGAAGAAGTAGTCACAGATGGCGTAAAATTACTGATTGACCCCATGAGTATGCAATACTTAACTGGAGCTACAATAGATTACACTGAGGGGCTGCAAGGCGGGCAATTTGTCATTAATAATCCTAATGCTACCACTACTTGTGGTTGCGGTTCCTCTTTTGCAGCATAGTCATTATTCTACTTTAGTCACAACATTTATGTTGGATTGCCAAACGGACGGCAACCCAACCTACGATGCTGATAATTGGTAATGAACAGTGCAATTGAATTAAAACAACTAAAAAAAGAAATAAAAGCATTAAAAAAACAAATTGCTATTTTAACAGAAAAAAATGAAGATAAAATTCCTGTATACCAATATAGCAAAATTAGAGACGTTGAGTTAAAAAAATTATTTAAAATTGAAAAAAAACTAAGCACAACAGTATTCAATAATTGGTTTAACAATGAAATTTGTCTAAACGAAGAGGTAATAAATTTTTTACAGAAATTAATTGAACAACATGGCAATTTAATAGGCGACTATAATGAAGAAGATTTAAAAATCTATCATATAGCCCCTCTATTAAGTAAGGTAAATTTTTTTCTAAAAGATAAAGAAATACGTGGTTTTTATGAACTACCAATGAGCTATACAACTGAGCAATTTATCTTGAATGGTAATGCTGATTTTGTGGTATCTGAAGGGTTAATTGAGAGTAAAAAACCATATTTTTTTATTCAAAAATTTAAAAGACATGAAGAATATGGTAATCCTAGGCCACAACTACTGGCTGAACTTATTAGTGCAGTTGAGTTGAATGAATGGATATTCATCAAAGGAGCTTATATTGCTGGTAGCAATTGGTATTTTGTGATTTTAGAAAAATTAGCACTACATAAATATCAATATTTCATTTCACAGCAATTTAATTCAACCAAGATAGAAGATTTAAAATCTATTTATAAAAATCTGTTGTATGTAAAAAATGAGATACTTGCTGCGATAACAGGGTAGAAAGAGACATCTTTTTAACATGTATTGGGTTAATGATGAGACTGTCAACCTAACCTACGATTAAATTATCATGCAAATTTATATCAACGGTACTTCTTATAATTTCCAGGCTAATATCAGTATTAAAGCTCTGGTCAATAAACTGGATCTGGAAGGCAAACGTATTGCAATAGAAGTTAACCAACAGTTGGTTCCACGTAGCAGTTTTGCAGAGCACCAATTATCTGATCAAGATCGAGTTGAGATTATTCATGCTGTAGGAGGAGGTTAAACTTGCTAAATTGCAAATTTTTATCATTAATATACTATAGTTTTTATAATCTTAACAATTATATATCACTCGACTATCTAGTTTTTTGATATGCACTTTTAAATTAATTTAGCTTTGTATAACAGATGTAGGGCGGGAGAGCGAAGCGATCCCGCCTTTTTTGAAAATGTAGCAATTTTTTAAATTGCTATTTTCTACCCAATTTAGACATTAGACATTAGACATTATACCGATTTTTATAATCAACTGAATTTAATAGATAAAATTTTTAATTTTTCATGATGAAATCGAGATTTTAGTTAAAATCGGTATAATGTCTATTATTTCAAAGTAGTAAATTTATATAGAAGGCGGGATCGCTTCGCTCTCCCGCCCTACAAATTTATCAAGTCAAAAAACTAGATAGTCGAGTGATATATAATTGTTAAGATTATAAAAACTATAGTATATTAATGA
>LFCU01000121.1 GCA_001044195.1 Candidatus Achromatium palustre | reverse complement strand
GTTTAGTCAGAAAGACACTCGCATTTTCTAAAAAGTTGACAAACCATATTGGTGCCATTTGGAATTTTGTTCATCATTATAATTCAACTGTTGCTCGTGAATAGCTTTTATAAATCAATCAATTAAAAATCACTAACCTTTGGGCCACAACCCGTGGTAACAGCCTCCTCAAAGGACAGCCTCTTTCATTAAGTCCGTTCTACTTGCAGCGCGACGATCATATCGTTGGTATGGTACGATTGCTTTCTATCGCTTTAAAAGCATTGACCTTATTTGAATTTCTGTTGCGCCAATCATTGATGGCTGCTCAAGAGCCATTGCGAGAAATTTACTCTGGAAATCCTAAACGAGCGACACGTAGTCCATCAGCAAAACTAGTTTTAGATGCTTTTCAATATATCAGCAAAGGCATTATATCTACTCGATGTTCAAAAGTTAGAAAATGCTTATATACTTAAATATCTTGGAATTACATATTTTAATTAGGTTTTTACTTGATTAGCTCTACGCAATGTTTTATACATTATATTCCATAGAAGCCTTATAGCGTAAGGAATTAGAATATTACCTAATACTAACTTTTGAACATAGAGATCTAGTGTTTATTCTGCCGTTACGTGCCTAAATGATGTACAGGTTAGCGTGTTAAGATTGTTAGATTTTCCTGAATCTATTTATACTGGTTTAAATATAATTTTGCAAACTTAAAATTAAATGGGCGAACTGTAGGTTAAATAGGTTTATTATCTCTTAAGTATATCTATAGTCTACCTATTTAGAATTAAGTTAGTGATATTTTGGCAACCTTCTCCTAATAGTTGCCTAAAGTACTTTACACGGGATCGTTCCTAAGCTCTGCGTGGGAACGATAAAAAGTGTAAACTGGAAAATGAAGGATGCCGATATTTTTATAGCATATATCTATTTATATTGAATTTTTATTCTAAAATTGCTAACCCTCACCACCTTTCAATTGTGCGTAAGCTATTGAGAAATTACCAATGAAGGACGATTAAGTTTGGTTCCTAAACTTTGAATCCTAATCTAAAGATATACTATTATATTTTACAACAACTCTAACAATAAAAGTGGAATTAATAGATGAAAGCAACGATGGCGGATCGTGATGGACTAATATGGTTTGATGGAGAAATGCTGCCCTGGCGAGAAGCTAAGATCCATGTATTAACTCATACCCTACACTATGGCATGGGTGTATTTGAAGGGGTAAGAGCTTATCACACTGCTTACGGCACTGGTATCTTTAGACTTTTAGAGCATACTAATCGCTTATTTAATTCAGCACATATTTTAGGTATGAAATTGCCTTATGATCATGATACCATTAATGCAGCACAATTAGCGGTGGTAAAAGAAAATAAATTACAGACTGCTTATATACGTCCCTTATGTTTTTATGGCTCTGAAAGTATGGGGTTAAGAGCGGATAACCTAAAAGTACACTGTATGGTTGCAGCCTGGGATTGGGGGACTTATTTAGGAGAAGATAATCTTAAAAAGGGTATAAGAATACGAGTATCCTCATTCACAAGACATCATGTTAATATAACTATGTGTCGAGCTAAAGCCAATGGCAATTACATGAATTCTATGCTAGCATTACAAGATGCGTTACGGGACGGATATGATGAGGCACTATTATTAGATTCTGAAGGTTATGTGATGGAAGGTAGTGGCGAAAATATCTTTATAGTTAAAAATGGAATAGTCTATACTCCAGATTTAACTTCAGCTCTTGATGGCATTACTCGAAATACTATAATTGTTTTAGCAGCCGAACAGGGGCTTAAGGTTATAGAACGACGTATTACTAGAGATGAAGTATATATTGCAGATGAGGCTTTTTTTACTGGTACAGCAGCAGAGGTTACGCCTATACGAGAGATTGATGGTCGTTGTATTGGTAGCGGTAGACGCGGCCCTATTACAGAACAGTTGCAGACGCTATTTTTTGACCAGGTACATGGTCGTAGGGATGTACATCCAGAATGGCTAACTTATATTTAAATAAACTCAACTTACGATTAGCCAATTTCATTTTGAATGTTGTAAATTGCTTTTAAAATAAATCAATGTCTTAGTTTGCGTTGGTATACTTTGTCTATGTAAAAAGTAAATGAGTTAAAAAATTTAGCTAATAATTTTAAAGCATTAAGAACGCATGAACCGTAGGACTTAATTATAAATTATTATAAAGTAGATTATAAAATCTAATATAATAAAGCCATTATTGTTAATACTTAATTCGCTAATGCTGTATGATGGATTAAAAATACTAAGATGTTGGTAGCTACTCAATAACTCATGGTAACTTAACTTTACAATCTAGTACAGGAAGGGTTTAAGCCCAGATGCCATAAGTTATGGAGAAGTTACGGATATTGTAGCATAAATACTTCATAATATCTTTAAACACACTAGGCTGGTAACTTTAGAAAATCATAAGCACCAAAACAACCTATTCATACTCCTAATAGACAATAAACTAAAATGCATTCCCTATTCTCCACTAGCATCGAAGAAGCCTTAAATGACGTGCCCCTCGCACTTATAGTAGGGCCTTCTTGGGTAGGAGATATGGTAATGGCCCATAGTCTCTTTCGAGTGCTTAAACAGCGCGACCCAGAACTTGGGATACAAGTAATTGCGCCTTCATGGGCTAGACCTTTATTAGAAAGGATGCCAGAAGTAGAAGCTGCAATTCCACTACCAATTGGACATCGACAACTAGCACTAGGACAACGCCGTGATATAGCAAAACGCCTCAAGCTCCGCCGTTTTACCCAAGCCATTATATTACCAAACTCTTGGAAATCAGCACTAATACCATACTGGGCAAATATCCCATTGCGCACAGGCTGGCTAGGAGAATATAGATATCGACTGCTCAATGATATACGATATTTACGTCCTAAAGAATTACCCATGATGGTACAAAGATTTGTAGCTCTTGGAGTCCCTGTTGGCGAACCACTACCTGATAGAATTCCAATACCACGCCTTACTATCCAATCCTTCCAAATAGAACGTACTTTAAGACGCTTAGGCTTAACTAAACCCTCACAACGCCCCATGTTAGCATTATGTCCAGGAGCTGAATATGGACCAGCGAAACGTTGGCCTGCTGCTTCTTTTGGGGAAATTGCCCGGATTCATCACGAGCAAGGCTGGTTGGTATGGCTGTTTGGGTCCAGCCAAGACAAGACAGCTTGTGCTGAGGTTAATGCTAGTGCTGGTAATGTATGCCTGGATTTATCAGGACGCACTGGTTTAGATCAAGCAGTAGATTTATTATCTTTAGCTGAAGCTGTGGTTAGTAATGATTCTGGATTAATGCATGTAGCAGCAGCGATAGGACGACCTGTAGTGGGGCTATTTGGTTCCAGTGATTTAACCTATACTCCACCGTTAAGCAATCGAACTCGGGCCTTATCTTTACACTTAGACTGTAGTCCATGTTTTAAGAGAGAATGTCCTCTTAAGCATTTAAATTGTCTTACACAACTTTCAGTAGAACAAGTACTAGACGCATTAGCAGAACTTTCAGCATGAATGACAGGTATCATTTATGGCTCCACCTGTCATACGTTACTAATGGTGCGATTAGCTGTAGCATAATCGCACATTATATCTTGGTTATGGCCCAAAGGTTAGTAATATTTAGACGTATATACTTAAATTATATAGTAATTTTTGTCTTTAAATCACTAACACTTGAACCACTACCTATATCGTTCCCACAGTAGCATGGGAACGATCCTACATAACATAATAAATAATAATAATAAAAGGGGATACTATACCATAATGGCACATTTAGATGAATATGATATATCTAAAACTTGGAACGCAGTGATGACAGCATCACAACGTATTACTCCAGAACAGTCTGATGAGGTACGTAACTTAACATTCCATGTCAAAGATGGTGGCTTCAATTATCATGTAGGACAGAGTATTGGAATCCTATTTCCAGGCCCACATCCTTATGGCAATACCCAACACTTGCGCCTATATTCTATAGCAGGAGACGCACCAGCACCATCTGGCCAAGGTGTACTATTAGAATTATGTGTGCGACGCTGTTTCTACATAGATGAAGTAAGTGGCGAACGCTATCCAGGTATTGCGTCTAATAAATTATGCGATGCTCAACCAGGAGCGCAATTTACTTTAACCGGACCTTACGGCAGTCATTTTCAGACTCCAGAAGCTAACACCAGCAATTTACTAATGATAGGCACCGGAACTGGTATCGCACCATTTAGAGCCTTTTTACAACGAATCTATAAACGGCATAATGAATGGAAAGGTAAAGTACGTCTCTATTACGGCGCACGTACTGGCATGGAAGTTTTATACAATAATGATCGTAATACAGATCTAGCTTTATATTATGATCAGGCAACCTTTAAGGCTATTGAAGGTCTAAGCAAACGCCCCTGGCTTGGTGAAAGTAATGCCATAGAACAAACTTTGCAGCAACATGCTCAGAATATTTGGGATTTGATGCAGGATGATAATACTTGTGTATATCTAGCAGGTTTGGAAAAGATCTCCTCAGCATTAGGAGAAGCAATGTCCAAAGTTGCAGGTTCCAAAAGCCGTTGGAATTGGATGCGCCACGAATTACAAGAGCAAGGCCGCTGGGCTGAGTTGCTCTATAGCTAAAAACCATCGCCTTATGCCCTCATTTAATGGGGGCATAATTATGCTCAGATCAAATTTAATGCTTAGCGTTGATAGAACCTATGCCTCGTGATCGCTCATCTTTATTATTTGTTGGACTTGCAGGTTTTTTTATCTGCAATGCGCTGATTGCTGAATTTATCGGCGTTAAGATTTTTGCCCTCGAAGATTCTCTAGGTATAGCCACCTTCGATTGGTATCTTTTTGGGGAAACTGGTTCTTTAAGCTTCACAGCTGGTGTGCTACTGTGGCCAGTCGTCTTTATTATGACAGATATCATTAATGAATATTATGGTCGGCAGGGAGTGCATTTTGTCTCTTTACTAACGGTGAGTCTGATCATTTACGCGTTT
This sequence comes from Candidatus Achromatium palustre, assembly GCA_001044195.1. Taxonomy (GTDB): domain Bacteria; phylum Pseudomonadota; class Gammaproteobacteria; order Chromatiales; family Chromatiaceae; genus Achromatium; species Achromatium palustre. The sequence continues at coordinate 1,896 of LFCU01000121.1, read as the reverse complement.
GGGTTTGCCTATCTTGCTATTTCGCTTGCCCCAGCCAGTTGGTGGGTCAGTATTTCTCAAGAACGCGGTGTCCCTGACATGCAAGCGGCCTTCAATGTGATATTTGGCCAGGGCATGTGGACCATTATGGGTTCTGTCACGGCCTTTCTAATTGGACAAATTATTGATGTTGCAGTATTTCAACAGGTGCGCAAAATAACAGGTGAACAGATGCTATGGGCTAGGGCAACTGGCTCAACCGTAATCTCGCAACTCGTTGACAGCTTTGTAGTGCTCTACATTGCGTTTGTACTTGGCCCTCAGCATTGGCCCATTTCATTGTTTTTAGCGGTTGGTACAGTCAATTATGGCTACAAACTCATCGCCGCTATCCTGTTAACCCCGCTCATTTATCTTGCTCATCATCTTCTCGACAGTTATTTGGGTGCTGAACGCGCAGCGGCACTTAAAGCACAAGCACTTGGTCAATAGTGGAAGCTTAATTTAGCTTCTAGCTCTTCTTGTGCAATAGAGCCGTAGGTGCGATTTTTATTCTATAACAATTATCTATAGCTTATCAAAGACATGATCATGTAGGTTGGGTTGATGGTATCATCCACAACCCAACATTTTACAAAATGTAGGATGGGTAGAGCTTAGCGAAACCGTTAATGGATTTGATGCGCTTCGTGCCTTAAGGCATCCTATCATGCTACGGTTGTCAATGTGAAATGGTGCGCGTCGCACACCCTACCTCTTAAATAGGTTCAGAGGCAGAGCCTAGGCACCAGATGCAAACATGTAACTGGCTAATTTCACAAGCCCGTTTCAGCCACAGTATCTCTTACAGCAGCAATGGTTTTATCTAGCATGGCCTGTTCTTCTGGTATTAAAGGGAATTCAATGATCCGTTCTATTCCATTAGCCCCAATTACCACCGGCACACCAATAAATAAACCATCTACACCATACTCACCTTCACATAATGCCGCAGACGCAATCACGCGCTTCTTATCTTTAAGATAAGCCTCAGCTAACTCTACACAAGCCGATGCAGTACTAAAATACGCACTACCAGTTTGATATAATCGTACTAATTCTGTACCAGCCTCCCTAGTACGCTCTACTATATTAGCAATCTGTTCTGAACTTAGCAAAGCATCCAAAGGAATACCGCTTACAGTAGCAGTACGGGTTACAGGTACCATTGTAGGACCATGACCGCCCATTACTAAACATGAAACATCCTTTAGCGATAAACCCGTTTCCATCGCAATAAAGGTACGAAATCTGGCACCATCTAAAGCCCCAGCCATACCAACCACTTGCTGCTTTGGTAGCCCAGAGAGTTTATAAAAGGCATATACCATAGCATCTAAAGGATTAGTCGTTATTATGATAAAGGCATTTGGTGCATGTTGCTTAATACCTTCAGCCAGTCCTTTAATAATATTAAGATTGATATTTAGCAAATCTTCGCGGCTCATGCCCTGTTTTCTAGGAACACCAGCGGTGATAAGAACTACATCAGCATCAGCTAAGGATTCAAGATTGCCACTACCTATAAGCTGTACATCACTGCCTTCGTTAGGCCGCAATTGCATCAAATCTAATGCTTTTGCCCGCGTTAAATTTTCTTTATCTGGTATATCCAGTAGCACAATATCTCCCAGCTCTTTTTGAGCTGCGATCATTGCTACAACACCACCGATTTGGCCCCCGCCTCCTACAATTACAATTTTTTTTCTTATCATTTTTATATAGCTACCAATGCACTGTATTTTTGCGATAAATATGCGTAGGTCACAATTTTATAGAAATTTGCAGAACTGCTAACCAAAAATCAACAGATCTTCAAACCTGTATAAGGATGTAACCAATCCAATATCCCCTCGCCTACCTTTTTGGTTAATTCCG
>LFCU01000175.1 GCA_001044195.1 Candidatus Achromatium palustre | reverse complement strand
TTTTTCATGCAGGATTTAGGTTTAGTATACTTTTTGAGAACTTTTGACTGTCCAGATTTAAAGCACAACAAAGGATGTATTCAAATAGGTGGTCACGATACCAAAAAACTAATGTATGGCAACATATAATGTTGTATTAATAAGATTTTTAATGCGTTTACTCTGACAATCTAAATTACTCACTGTTACTAAAATTCATGAAAAATTATCATACCCCCTATTATTTAATAGATCAAACCCAATTATTACATAACCTCAAAATTATTGAAGCCATACGCCAAGTCTCTGGAGCCAAAATGGTATTGGCTCTAAAATGCTTCTCTACTTGGGATGTGTTTAATTTGATAGCACCCTATTTAGATGGCACTACTAGTAGTTCTCCTTATGAGGCCCGACTTGGCTATGAAACTTTTGGAAAAGAAGTGCATGCCTATAGTGTAGGATTTTCAGCGCAAGATATACGAAGAGTACGCTCTATTGCCAGCAAAATAATCTTTAACTCTATCTCGCAACTCAAACAACACCAGCAAGCCGTAGCTTCAATACCTCTAGGTTTACGCATAAATCCTGGGATTAGCTATTCACATTACGATTTAGCAGATCCAGCTAGGCTTTATTCTAGGTTGGGCGTAGCGGATTTAGCACAGATTCATCAAGTAGCTCCCATGTTAAGCGGCTTTATGCTGCATTTTAATTGCGAAAATGCAGATTTTGCTAATTTTACAACAGCCCTTGCTGAAATTGGAGAGCGTTTTGGAGAATTGCTGCAAAGTCCCCAAATCCAGTGGTTAAGTTTAGGTGGTGGTATCTATTTTACTAATCCTCACTATCCTATCATGCAGTTTAGTGAGCTACTTAGAGATTTTGCTACCAAATTTGCAGTACAAATATATCTAGAGCCAGGCGAAGCGGTAATAACTAATAGTGCGGAATTAGTTACTACGGTTGTGGATGTCATGTATAATGAAGTTGATATTGCGATTGTAGATGCTTCTATAGAAGCGCACATGCTGGATCATTTGATATATCGCACTAGTCCTAAGCTTACTACACCTGAATCAGGTTCTCATCGCACTATCATAGCAGGCCGTAGTTGCCTGGCTGGGGATATATTTGGGGAATATTATCTTAAGCAATGCCCTGAGATTGGTACTCAAGTGCGGTTTGCGGATGCGGCAGGTTATACGATGGTTAAGAAGAATTGGTTTAATGGTCTAGCGATGCCGAGTATTTTAGTGCGTGATTTGGATGGCACTATACGGCAAGTGCGTAAATTTTATTATCGAGATTTTAAAAGCAATCTGTCGTAACTGTATGGCCTTGCCACCTATCAATTTTATATATAGGATGCGCTGAGGTACGAAGCGCATCAATATCATTAGCTTAAAATGATGGGTTTCGCTTTGGCTCTACCCATCCTACATGCAAACTGATAGGTGGTAAGCTGTATGGCATCTGGTTCAGTCTAACTCATTAATTAAAATTATGTTATTTAAAGAATTTCTTATTATACTATTTCTTCAATTCTACTTTTTCATATTGACAACTGTAGGTTGGGTGGACAGCCTCATCGTCAATCCAACATCTTACAATAGACATTATAAAAATAATCCAATATAATTATAATGTTACGTGCAAACATCAGACTGAACCAGTGCCAAAAACTGAATAGTCGAGTATAATATCTAAAATAGATTACCATGATATAATTATAAACCATACAATTTAAATATTTCTATTTTCAATACTTCTAAATTTTATCTTTAAATAGGATTTTCTAAATGCGTAGTCATTATTGCGGCCAACTTAACGCCTCCCATATTGGACAAACAGTAGAACTCAACGGATGGGTACATCACCGACGTGATCACGGTGGTGTAATATTTATTGATTTGAGAGATCGTGAAGGACTAGCCCAAATAGTATTAGTACCAGAAACTACTGAAATATTTAAACTAGCAGAACAAGTACGCAATGAATATGTATTACGTATTAATGGAGCTGTAAGACGACGTCCAGAAGGCACTGAAAATCCTGAATTACCAAGTGGCGCAATTGAAATACTTGTATCCAACTTAGAAATCTTAAATCGCTCCGATCCTATCCCCTTACCATTAGATGAACATACCCAAAAAATCTCAGAAGACGTGCGATTACGCTATCGCTACTTAGACTTACGACGTACTGAGATGCAAAATCATCTCATAACCCGTGCCAATATTGTACAGTTCTTACGCCGTTTCTTAGACGACAAAGGATTTTTAGATATAGAAACTCCAATGCTCACTAAATCTACTCCAGAAGGAGCTAGGGATTATTTAGTGCCAAGTCGTACTCACTTAGGACAGTTTTTTGCACTTCCCCAATCTCCCCAACTTTTCAAACAGCTATTGATGATAGCTGGGATGGATCGTTATTACCAAATTGTGCGTTGTTTTCGGGATGAAGATTTACGAGCGGATAGGCAGCCTGAGTTTACCCAATTAGATGTAGAAACTTCGTTCATGGATGAACAAGATATAACTAACTTAATGGAAACCATGATTAGACAATTATTTATGGCAATTCTAGGCATAGAATTGCCCAATCCGTTTCCACGACTTACTTATGCTGAAGCTATGCAGCGTTTTGGTAGTGATCGCCCAGATTTACGTATCGCCCTAGAATTAGTAGACATCAAAGACCTAATGGTAGAGGTAAAATTCAAAGTATTTTCTACTCCAGCCAATGATCCCAAAGGTCGCGTAGTAGTCCTACGCCTTCCCCAAGGCAATAGCCTATTATCTCGTAAAGAGATCGATGATTATACTAAATTTGTAGGGATTTACGGTGCAAAAGGTCTGGCCTATATCAAAATTAATGCCTGGAATTCTAAGGGACGTGATGGACTACAGTCTCCAATCCTAAAATTCCTACCAGATACTGCTATAGAAGGCATCATGCAACGTACTGGTGCTGAAGATGGTGATTTATTATTTTTTGGTGCTGATCAGGCTAGTATAGTCAACGAGGCTATGGGGGCATTACGAGTGCGTCTGGGTCAAGATCTTAAATTATTGAAAGACCAATGGTGTCCTTTATGGGTCGTAGATTTTCCGATGTTTGAATGGGATAAATCAGCACACCGCTGGAGCGCATTACATCATCCATTTACAGCACCTAAACTAGAGAATACAGATAGTCATGGTAAACTGTTAGGTGATCTCAGCAATATGCTTTCTAGAGCTTATGATTTAGTGCTCAATGGTTCTGAAATAGGTGGTGGTTCTATTCGTATTCATCAAGAGGAGCTGCAAAGGCAGGTCTTTAATCTATTAGGAATTTCCGAATCTGAGGCTGAAGAGAAGTTTGGTTTTCTATTACAGGCTTTAAAATATGGCTGTCCGCCACATGGTGGCATTGCGTTTGGTTTAGATCGTCTTGTTATGTTGATGACGCACTCAACTTCAATTCGGGATGTTATTGCCTTTCCTAAAACTCAAACCGCTGCTTGTTTATTAACTTCTGCTCCTTCAGCGGTAAATCCTAAACAGCTAGAAGAGTTGGGATTGCGTGTACATTTACGTACCACAACAACAACTAAATCTTTATCTAATTGATATTTAGGTGTCACTTGCATTCCAATTTCATACTTTTTAGCTATTATATCTATAGCTATAGTTATAACTATAGCTATAGGAGTGCTGATGCATGAAGCATCCTATAATGACTAACATTTTTAATTTCTATAATTTGCAATTTCTAAAAGGCTTTAGTTAGTTAAAAAAGTGTTAATAAAAAGATTTTTTGACTACTAATTAAATGTTGGGCAAACTTGGAAAGTTATCTATAGATATACCCATAAGATATACCCATAAGATATACCCATAAGATATACCCATATTAGCTAAATCCTTATTAGTTAATAAATTTTTCTTATTAGATCAATTATTTAATAATTCTTTATACATTAAGTACACTTGTGTAACCTGTTTATTAAATTTAATCTTGTTATGTTTTAAGAATATATTATTGGAGCATGTTAAATGTATAGAATCCTGGCTATAATTCTACTAAGTCTAAGCATGAGTGTGTCTATTGTTGAAGCTGCTGCACCTCATCATAGTGGGACTGCAAATAATGATAACAATAAAAATTTAGCCATGCTTGCAGGTGGTTTACTAGGTATATTGTTGGCTAGTGGTGCTGTGGGTCTCATATCAACCAGTACCATGATCTTTGAAGGAGCTGCGATTACTGAGGCTATTGAGGCTGGAGCTGGATTGCCTATGTCCTTAGCAGTCTTAAGTGCTATTCTTGGAGCTTTATTTACTCAAGATCATATATTGAAAGAGATTAATGCCTACCAAGAACATAGGGCGAATAAAGCAGCGACCGCACATCATTAAGTTATTTAAAATCTAATGTTGTGATGAAGGGGTGGTAGTTTTAGGTTTTTGATGCTTATATTTTTCTTCTACTGCCGCTTCTACTGTTTCAGCGATAATCACCGCTGCTTTAGTAGATAAATTTACTCCCACAAGGGATAGTAACATGTGAAATATCCAATCATCCGAAAACGCTAAAGCTCCAATAAATAACTCAGCAATACCAAAGGCTTCAACAAAAAATCCTAACAGGACTACTTCTGTAGCTACACCAAGGGATATAGCAAATGCTTTATTCTTATCTCCTTGTTCGTATAATTTACGAATGTACTCAAATTTAGGTCTTAGTTCAGTTATTTTTATCCAAAGCATACCAACACTGCTGTGTACTGATTCTGCTAATAGATCAAGTATTAGGAAATGTTCTGGTGGGGTACCACCATGGCCATGATTAACTTTATGGATACCAGAATGATCATTATGGCCTGTATGAAGAATTTTAGCTATGCAAGTATCTACAATAACCAGGCCTACAAAAATAATTGTAAATAATATCTTCATCAAAGCTACCTTATTGAATGGACTAAAACAGTTGTTGGCTTTTTATACTATCATAAGGCAATATCTACAAGCTGTAGTAAAAGTATAGAATAGTATAAAATTATGAATTTATAGAGAATATTTTTTCAGTATTATTAAAAAATTTTAGAAAAAATAGTTGTTTTCAAATGGAACTGTGATAAATTTAGTGCTAGCTTATATAAGGGGTAGTGGCCCAAACGTTAGTGATTTAAAGATAAAAACTATTAAGTAAAATCAAACTATTTATAGCAAATTATAGCAAAATATCACTAAATTTTGGACCACAATCGTCCATAATGTATTTTTATCTACAATAGAAAGGTGTGCACTATCCTTAACGATCATTCCACCAACGGTCCGATGGTGGATATGGAGCAAATCCTGATTCATTTCTCCAAGGACCTGGTGTCTCTGTATCAAAGTCTTCTCGATGCCGATGGCAATCTATGATACCTCGTCTACATAGCATTCGTGGCCATTCATATTTGAAAAAATATTTCGCCATTGGCCTGTTTTTAGGTACAAACTTTACTTTTCTTGAAGGTGAATACTCAGCATCACCAAAGCCCGTTCCGGGTGCATCCGCTGGAATCGAACTCTTATATGCGTCTTGTCCTCTGGAATTTGTAGAACGGTTATGTTCTCTAGTAATCTGTACAGGTCGGTATTTTTCAGTAAATACTGCAACAGCTATGATGCCCATTGTGGAATGATCGCCCCAAGCATCAGCATAAGAATCGCCAACCCTGGTAAAATAAAACCGATGTATTCTATTGCTACTAGTGCGCCAACCTTTATACTTCTGCTGTTTATATGGATTTAATACATACATGCGTTCTGTTGCTCTAAGATTGGAATGCGCACCAGATAGAATATTTCTACCATCTACAGCAATTATTAGGCCCAAGCGTTTGCCAGTGCGATTTTTAACATAAATGCTGTATTTAGCATCTTTACGGGCTTTAATGTAGAAGCGATTAGCATTGTAGGAGGAGCTAGTTTTGTAGCTTGCAAAGGTGTGTCCTCTATTGTCTACAATTTTAATTGTTACGGGATTAGAGCCAAAATATTGGCCATAAGCTGTAGTATAGTTGCAAATTAGGCTTATAAATAGGTATAGTATATATCGTGATAGCTTCATTATGTATTGCCTTTCAGTAATTATGATTTTAAATATTAGAATGCAGAACGTAACTAAACAATTGGAAACGTCTACTGCCGAATATGCGCTTGTATTGCTGAACTGGTACTGAATTACACTAGAACCAATATTATGCCTCTTCTATGATCTGTATAATGTACTTATAGCAATAGCATTAATGCTATTGACATATCACGCTCTATCTTGATATATCTTTTTTTAAGTGCAATGGTTCTATTTTTTCATTATTGGGTTGTGGCCCAAAGGTTAGTGATATGATATACTACATAGATATCAACAATCAACAAAAAATATAATTGAGACAGTTTAGTTCTACTTTGTCACATTAAAACTTAACTTCTTAATTCACAAAGAATTGATACAAAGTATTGTTTTCAATAAAATAAAGGTCTTATTTGGTAATCTGACAAAGTAGAATTAGATAATATGCCCAAAATGCGGCTCATCAAATGTCGTAAAAAATGGCTTTATTCGTAATGGGAAACAAAAGCACCAATGCAATGACTGTTACTGTCAATTTGTGGAAAATCCACAAAGTAATAAAATTTCCCCAAAATTAATCAATTTGATTGATAATCTCTTATTAGAAAAACTCCCATTAGCTGGGATCAGAAGAGTTACTGGTGTTTCAAAAAGTTGGCTACAAAATTACGTAAACCAAAAATATGAAGAAATTTCCAAAAAAGTTGAAGTTACAGAAAAACCTAAAGGTCCATTGACAATTCAATGTGATGAAATGTGGTCATTTGTCCGTAGTAAAAAAAACAAACAATGGATTTGGTTAGCTTTAGACGTAGACACCAAAGAAATAGT
>LFCU01000211.1 GCA_001044195.1 Candidatus Achromatium palustre | reverse complement strand
GGATAACAAATAGTTGAAGCGGACAATTTACATCCATGATAAAATGCCGCTTAACATTAGACATTAGAGCACAAATAAATAGGAACAAAATATCATGACAGTATGGAGGTTTGATCAAGGTCGTCTTGATTATTTTCAATTCGATGAAATTAGGAGAATCGCTTCTGCTCTGACCGCAATTGATTGCATTGATAAGCCCACCATAGAAAATGACATTTTAAGAGAAGTCTTGGCAACACATTCAGTTCGTCCATTTGCTCCAGCAAATTATACCGTGTGGAGAAACTATAAAAGAGTATTTGGTTGCTTGCTTCTCGCCACTGATATTGCAGGGAAAATTATTTGTACAGATTTGTGCAAAATCTTAGCAGCAGATGCTGGTGACATTGACATAGATGACTATCTAAGGCATTTTTCAATCAATTTCTATTACCCTTCGCCAATATTTGAAGGGTACAATTTCAATGACAAACAGATTTTTCCTGTCTTAGCAATTGTTAAATTTCTAATTTCTCAATTCTTGTTGAGAAATAAACCAGTTATAACAACTGACGATATAGCAAATTATCTCATTGTAAACGATGTGACAGGCATTGAACCTTCAGAGTTTTACGCAAATTTACAGCCAAAACAATTTCAGGGGGATTTTCGGCAAATACGTGAGCTAATAAGGTTTATAAGCCAGTTTTCCTTTCTAAAGTGGAGTAACCCAAACCTATACCTCGAAGTTACTGATAAAGATGAGGCCCTTCAGATTTTAAGCCTGCTCGAACCACAAATAACTGCCCGCCAAGCTGATGCTGGGGCTGAATTACTAAGGCTAGGCTCAAATTTTCAGGGCACTGCTTTAGGCAACTTGACGATAAGCCAGGTTAATGTCGTTGATACAGAGTTTACAGAGGGCAGCAAAATAAGAGTCACCCATCTACGTACTGAGCGCAGCGCAAAACTCAAAGCATTTTATTTTGCAAATACAGATAATCCTCACATATGTGATATGTGTGCCATGGACACACTCCAAAGATATCCTTGGGTTGACCGAATAATTGAGTTACACCACTTGCTTCCGTTATCTTCACCCGTGAGAGTTGAAACGGGAAAGACATCATTAAAGGACATTGTTGGTGTTTGCCCATCATGCCACCGAGCAACCCATAAATTTTATAGCAGGTGGCTAAAAGGTAACGGGCTAAAGGATTTTCAGAATTACGAAGAAGCACGACACATATACCAAGAGGCAAAGAAGGAGATTTTTCTCGTATGAGAAATTTAAATAAAGCTACCCCTAAGCCAGCACAAATAAAACTTTTTGATAGCGTTGAGTTTTTAGATAAAAAAGTTAAGCGTCAAATTGACTTACTTAACGGTTGTATTGAATCAGGGATATCTCTTTCTGCCGCACTAAAATCGGCAAAAATGACGTATGACGATTTAATCTACACCAATAATTACAAGCCACCTCTTAGAGATAACAGATATTTTACTTTAGAGGATTTTACAGAACGTAATAACAACATCCCTGTAGTAAGCTTTTTCTCAGGGGCTGGTGGGCTTGATTTGGGTCTTGAAGCCGCTGGCTTCGACCATGCTTTGTTAATTGAAAATAATCCTTTGTTTTGCGAAACTTTAAAACTTAACAGACCAAAATGGGACGTATGTACTGGTGATGTTTCAAATACCGAGGAGATGATAGAAGTGGTTTCTTCGGGCATCAATTCGAAGAGCAAATTTAATGGTCTTTTTGTTGGTGGCCCTCCTTGTCAGCCATTTTCAATTGCTGCAAATCAGAGATTCAACAAAAATAGTAAAAATTTCAAGCGTATAGGCTTCACCCATAAACAAAATGGCAATCTCCTTTTCGATTATATCGCCCTAATTAAACATTTTACGCCCAGAGTATTTTTAATTGAAAATGTGCCTGGATTAATTGATGTTGATGGCGGAGAACAGCTTGAAAAAGCTTATCGTGAGTTAGAATCTTGCGGATATACAATCGATCAACCTCTTATTTTAAAAGCTGATGCGTATTCTATACCCCAACAAAGAATCCGATTGTTCATAGTTGGCAATCGAGTTAATCGTGAATTCCAACCACCTAAACCCAACCACAGCACTTTGGCGGTTGGACCTTTGTTCGACCTTCCGATTGAAGACATTGAAAACCATGTCACTCGCAAGCATTCCGCCGAATCCATTTTAAGGTACATGATGCTTAATTATGGAGGCAGGGATAAATTAGGGAGAGTAGACCGCCTTGATCCATTGTTTCCATCAAAAACGGTAATTGCAGGAGGTACTGCTGGTGGAGGGCGATCGCACTTACATCCTTATATCCCAAGAACATTATCCGTTAGGGAATGTGCTCGTATTCAAACATTTCCAGACAAGTATGTCTTCAAGGGGCCAGTAGCACGTCAGTTTACTCAGGTTGGCAATGCTGTACCTCCAATTCTTGGTTCACAACTTGGTTATTCAATAATTAAAAGTTTTTTTAGCTCGTACCTCGTACGGCGAGAACCTATAAACGGCGGATGTAGGGCGGGAGAATCCCGCCTTATGAAAAATAATCAAATAATCTCTATAATTTTATGATGGCGGGATGCTCCCGCCCTACAACTTCATAGCACGGTAGGTACGATTAGCGAAGCGTAATCGTGCTTTCTTTTCAGGTTGTACAAACAAAACTTCTCGTTCCTGCATTTTATAGAAATGAACATACTTCACAACCCAATTGAAATATGTCTTTTCCGTATGGATGGAATAATGCAAACGACGCATGATATCCCGCATTTCTGTGAGTAAATTACTTTTTTGCGAATTTTTGCTTGACACGGATAAGATAAAGAGTATTATTCAGGCTTAGTTTAAATTTGCTAGATTTAGCGGATAATAATATAGTTATCCTGCTGAGACACTCCGCCCTTCCTGCACTCCTCCAAGTCGCTACGGTCGGTTGTCACTCAGGATAACAAGGCGTTAAAGCGGACAATTTACATCCATCATAAAATGCCGCTTAACTTTAAATTATCCTGCTGAGACGTTCCGCCCTTCCTGCACTCCTCCAAGTCGCTACGGTCGGTTGTCACTCAGAATAACAAATCGTTGAAGCGGACAATTTACATCCATGATAAAATGCCACTTAACTT
>LFCU01000250.1 GCA_001044195.1 Candidatus Achromatium palustre | reverse complement strand
AAAAATTGTGATCTTTATCAAAAAAGGCGGGATCGCTTCGCTCTCCCGCCCTACATCTACCCATCCTACATGTAAACTGATAGGTAATAAGCTAAAATATGTTTAAATAGGCATTCAAACATCTGTTGAAAGTTCGTAGGGTGGGCAAACACCCATATCGTTTGCCCAGGTAAACTAAACAGCAATGACCAATTATGATACCGCGTGGGCATGGATGAGGTAGTGCCCACCCTACCTGGCTACCTCAATGTATCGCATGGTTTTTATAACTTTTAAAGGTTTGTAACTTGTAGGTTGGGGTGATTAGTAAGTAGCATGGATAAAGGCGTAGCCGCAACCCATATTTTAAAATTTTAATGTTCGTTCATTGATGGGTTTCAATGACATTTTTATCATAATAATGCCCAAATAGCTTCAGTGCTTGTTGAATCTGTGCATCTATAACAGCCTGCGGTGGGGATGGTAAATGTAAGCCAGCCTGGACTACTCTTGAATAAACATCATGGGCACTGGCACCAGGTTCCATAAAGGATGCAGCTTGGTTAGCACTTATTTCTCCTGCTGAATACCGCTTCAGTACCGCTAAATATTGGTGGTGCACTGAATCATGGTTATTTGACTGGCACGATTGACCGTTGGTATTTTGATCTCGATTTGTTTCCATAATGCCTCTCCTGAATTAATAATACCCAAAACTTCAGCAAATCCAAGCAAAGCTCTAGTAGTTATAATAGCAATATCAGCATCAAAGCCCTGGCGTTCAATAGCGCGTGGTACTCGTCCATTTTCATAGACGACGATGGCATTTTGTTCAGCAAGTTTTGTTCCCAGCCAATCTATTATGGAATTCTCACCTGCATTTGCCATACGATGCAATGGATTAGTTATTAACGCCAGGCGAAACGTTTCGCCAATCTCGGTTTGTTCAACTATAATTGATCGCTTATCATCCTGGCTTGATCCTTTCTTTATCCAGGCAGCAATTTCAGTAGCCCAGGGTTTGGATAAATCATGGGTAGCTTCATAGACGACCATATCTACTAGAATTATTTGCCCAATTTGTTGGAGAATGGTTAAAGCATTTACTGCTGCTAGGTGAATTAATGGACTAGTATCTGGGATAATAATTCTTGGCTGATTTTTCAGTATAGTTAGCATGAATTTTTCATATATAGTTGCATAGGACCTCTGATTCTACCGCTTTCTGTGGGTAATAATATCCTACGTATAATTAGCTTTATAAGTATTGATAGTACACACTTATCATACTCTTCTTGGCCATAAGTTACTTTTGTTCATAATTTCATATAGTATTATCAAATACATATATATCCACAGAAAGCGGTAGAATCAGAAAATCTTTAAGGGCTGCATGTAAATCTGCTTGGATCTGATCGGTATAGTCACCACTATTAATTAATAGTTTTGAGTAATTCAGAATGTAGGGTGGGCAAATGGTCATATTCGTTTGCCCACGTATACCAATAATTAATTCCGCATGGGCACGATAAGGCCGTACCCATTCTACATAGTTAGTATTTTTTGCGTAACCGTTCGATGGCGCGTAGTTGGGCAACGGCATCTAACAGTTCTGCTTGGGCCTTAGCATATTCGTATTGGGCTAATTTACTAGATAGAGCCTCTTCAGCACGACGTTTAGCTTCTAAGGCTTTAGATTCATCTAGGTCATGAGCACGTAACGCAGTATCTGCTAAGATGGTTACTACATGCGGCTGAACTTCTATTATCCCGCCTGAGACATAAAAATGCTCCAGTTGGCCACCGCCTACATCTACTCTAACATCACCAGGATTAAGGCGTGTTATAAGCTGACTGTGGCGTGGGGCAATGCCTATTTCGCCCAGAATTGCTGGGGCGTATACCATTTCGGCGGTTCCTGAGTGGATAGTAGTAGGGTACGCATTGCGTACCATAACTATAATTTAATGATTTAGAAGGTGGGCAGTGCGCGCCCTACCTGGCTTGTTTCAATCATCATAGTGATATCGACATTGGACGATTATAATATTTTTTCCATCAATTTTATACACAAGCCTATGTTCGCCATCGATACGTCGGGACCATAATCCAGCCAAATCATGGCGCAATGGTTCCGGTTTGCCAATTCCAATGAAAGGATCAAGTTGAATATCTTTAATTAATTGGTTGATACGTTTAAATTTAGCTTTATCAATTTTTTGCCAATGGAGGTAATCTTCCCAAGCACGGTCGCGAAAACTAATGATCTGGTAATAATTCTCGTGATTGATAACCACGTCCATCTCGTAATTCTGATATAGCTTCAAGCAAATCCCGTGCATTTGCCGGCTCACGCATTAAGTAGGCCGTTTCATCCTCCAAAGACATATGTTTACTTTTTAGAAATTTCATGAAATCTAGGACTTTTTGTGCTTCAAATTCAGGCATGTCCTTTGCTTCTTGGTAAATCAATTGTGCTATATTCATAATGATAATTTTAGAAATGCAGGGCCGTAGGGTGGGAGAATCCCTCCATAAAGATTCGTATCATTTATGCAGCCCGTAGGATGGGTAGAGCGAAGCGAAACCCATCAAAATACACCTCATAACCTATTGTATTCAAAGTTTTTTAGCATTGCGTTGGATTGATGCAAAGATTGCAAATATAATTTTTGAATATGGGTTTCGCTTCGCTCTACCTATCCTACGGGCTATTATAAAAAATAATGTAATATAATTATGATGTTATGTTCAAACATCAGACTGAACCAGTCCCGATATAATTGCATAGTTTAATTTTTATCAATTGTCCCCATGTTTTGGGGACGATTGCTATTGAGGTTTAGTATTTTTTGCGTAACCGTTCGATAGCGCGTAGTTGGGCAACGGCATCTAACAGTTCTGCTTGGGCCTTAGCATATTCGTATTGGGCTAATTTACTAGATAGAGCCTCTTCAGCACGACGTTTAGCTTCTAAGGCTTTAGATTCATCTAGGTCATGAGCACGTAACGCAGTATCTGCTAAGATGGTTACTACATGCGGCTGAACTTCTATTATCCCGCCTGAGACATAAAAATGCTCCAGTTGGCCACCGCCTACATCTACTCTAACATCACCAGGATTAAGGCGTGTTATAAGCTGACTGTGGCGTGGGGCAATGCCTATTTCGCCCAGAATTGCTGGGGCGTATACCATTTCGGCGGTTCCTGAGTGGATAGCACCCTCAGCACTGACGATATCCACATGTATGGTCATAGCCATGGCTTATTACTCCTGTAACTTCAGAGGCTAATTAAGCGGCGACGGCTGCCATCTTTTCTGCTTTTTCTACTGCCTCTTCGATAGAGCCTACCATATAGAATGCCTGTTCTGGTAGATGATCATATTCACCATTAACTATGGCTTTAAAGCCTGCTATGGTGTCTTTTAGAGAGACATATTTACCTGGGACACCACTGAAGACTTCGGCTACGAAGAAGGGTTGCGACAGGAATCGTTGCAATCTACGGGCACGATTAACGGCCATTTTGTCTTCGTCTGAAAGTTCGTCCATGCCTAAGATGGCTATGATGTCTTTTAGTTCTTTATAGCGTTGCAAGGCACCTTGGACAGCACGGGCGGTGTCGTAATGCTCTTGGCCCACTACGTTGGGATCTAGTACTCTAGAAGTAGAATCTAGTGGATCTACCGCTGGATAGATACCTAACTCGGCAATCTGTCTGGATAGTACCAAGGTTGCGTCCAAGTGAGCGAAAGTAGTAGCTGGTGATGGATCGGTGAGGTCATCTGCTGGTACGTATACGGCTTGGAATGAGGTAATAGAACCGGTCTTGGTTGAGGTGATGCGTTCTTGTAAAGCCCCCATCTCTTCTGCTAGGGTAGGTTGATAACCTACAGCAGATGGCATACGGCCTAAGAGGGCTGAGACTTCGGTTCCTGCTAGAGTATATCTATAGATATTATCTACAAACAATAATACATCACGGCCTTCATCGCGGAAAAATTCGGCCATGCTAAGGCCAGTTAGGGCTACACGCAGACGGTTGCCTGGAGGTTCGTTCATTTGGCCGTATACTAGGGCTACTTTATCCAGTACGTTGCCTTCTTGCATTTCATAATAGAAGTCATTACCTTCACGAGTGCGTTCGCCAACACCTGTGAACACTGAGTATCCTGAATGTTCTACAGCAATATTACGAATTAGTTCCATTAGGGTAACGGTCTTGCCTACTCCGGCACCGCCAAACAGTCCTACTTTGCCACCTTTGGATATCGGCATAATCAGGTCTATAACCTTGATGCCAGTTTCCAGAATTTCAGTAGCTGAAGCTTGATCGGCAAAACTAGGAGCAGCACGATGAATGGGCCAACGGGTTTGTTCGCCTATAGGGCCTTTTTCGTCAATGGGTTCGCCTAGAACGTTCATGATGCGTCCTAAAGTTTCAGTGCCTACTGGTACCATGATTGGCGCACCAGTTGCAGTTACGTCTAGGCCACGTTTTAGTCCTTCTGTAGAGCCCATGGCGATGCAGCGTACTATGCTGTCACCGAGCTGTTGTTGTACTTCAAGGGTTAGACCTGTGGCTTCAATTTTTACGGCTTCATAGACTTTGGGGACTTCCCCATGTGGAAATTTTACATCGACCACAGCACCGATGATTTCCACTACTGTACCTGCACTCATGTAATATGTTCTCCCGCAAATTTAAATATGGTACGGCGTATGGCAACGCCGCTGCTTTATATTAGTTAGCATTTTCCAATATTAATTGGCATCCTAAGCCTTATACTGCTGCCGCTCCACCTACAATTTCAGAAATTTCTTGGGTAATGGCGGCTTGACGGGCTTTGTTATAGAGTAGCTGCAATTCACGAATTAGACTTGTTGCGTTATCAGTAGCTGCTTTCATAGCTACCATGCGTGCTGATTGGGCGCAGGCTCCATTTTCCACCACTGCTTGATACACCAGGGATTCAATATAGCGTACTAATAGCTGATCTATAACCCCTTCTGGATTAGGTTCATATATATAGTCCCAGGCATGGGTGAAAACTTCCAGTTTTTCAGAGTGGATGGGGACGAGCTGTTCTATGGTAGGCTGTTGCGTCATGGTATTGACGAATCGGTTGTAGACCATGTAGATAGCGTCTAGTTCTCCGGCTTCAAAAGAATCGAGCATTACTTTAACAGTGCCAATTAGATCTTCTACATGAGGCGTATCTCCAGGATGGGGTCGCCATGCTACTATCTTACCGCCAGTGCGTTGGCAAAAGCCTAAAGCTCTATTACCTATAGTGCAAAAATCAAACTCTATATTAGCCTGACGTTGCTTCTCAAGCTCTTTAGATAATAGTCTAAAGAGATTACTGTTTAAGCCACCACATAAGCCACGGTTGGAAGAGACTACCATATAGCCTACGCGCTTGTGATTGGGGCGTTCTTCGGTCATGACATGCCTGTATTCAGTGGCAGCATGATATAAGTGGGCAATTACACGGCGTATTTTGTCTGCATACGGACGAGCAGCTTCCATACGTTCTTGGGCTTTGCGCATCCTGCTACCTGCCACCATTTCCATGGCTTTGGTAATTTTTTGGGTGCTTTTTACGGAAACAATTTTGTTGCGTATTTCGTTGGAGCTTGCCATTAGATACCTCTTTGATATTATTCACTAGTTATATTGCTATAATTTCTTAGGGTGGGCAAACATTCGTATCGTTTGCCCACGCAAACCAAACAGGACAAATTAAATAGTGAATACGCTAATTTTCGTAATCCTTGGCAATGTGCTACCAGGTATGATTGGCCTTAAAATCTTTAAGGGCTGCATGTAAATCTGCTTGGATCTGATCAGTATAGTCACCACTCTCATTAATAGTTTTGAGTAATTCAGTCTGCTCAGTCTTGGCATAAGTTTGCAACGCAGCTTCAAAATCTACCACTTTATTTGCTTCAACATCATCTAGGTAGCCTTCATTAGCTGCAAATAGGGAGATAGCCATTTGGCCCACGGACATGGGAGCGTATTGTTTTTGTTTCATGAGTTCGGTAACTCTGGCACCACGTCCTAATTGTTTACGAGTGGTTTCATCTAGGTCTGAAGCAAATTGTGAGAAAGCAGCTAGTTCCCTAAACTGGGCTAAGGCGAGTCTTACGCCGCCACCAATTTTTTTGATGATTTTAGTTTGCGCGGCTCCACCTACTCGTGATACTGAGAGTCCAGCATTGATGGCAGGTCGGATGCCCGAATTAAATAGATTGGATTCTAGGAATATCTGGCCATCTGTAATCGAGATTACATTAGTAGGTACAAATGCAGAGACATCACCAGCTTGGGTTTCAATAATAGGCAGGGCGGTAAGAGAACCCGTTTTACCTTTGACTTCGCCATTGGTGATCTTTTCTACATAGTCGGCGTTGACGCGAGCCGCACGTTCTAAGAGTCTGGAATGGAGATAGAATACATCACCAGGATAGGCTTCACGACCTGGAGGACGGCGTAATAATAAGGATACTTGGCGATAGGCCCAGGCTTGTTTAGTTAGGTCATCATAGATGATTAGCGCATCTTCCCCACGATCTCTAAAATATTCGCCCATAGCACAACCTGCATAAGGGGCAATAAATTGCATGGCCGCAGAGTCAGATGCTGGAGATGCCACTATAATAGTATGGGCTAAGGCTCCATCTTCATCAAGACGGCGTACTACGCCCGCAATAGAGGAAGCTTTTTGGCCTATGGCAACGTAGATACATTTAACCCCCGTACCTTTTTGGTTGATAATAGCATCAATGGCAACAGAGGTTTTACCAGTTTGTCGATCTCCAATGATAAGTTCCCGTTGGCCTCTGCCTACTGGTACCATAGCATCAATAGCCTTAAGACCAGTTTGCATGGGTTGATTTACGGATTTACGGGCAATAACTCCAGGAGCTACTTGTTCTAATGGAGCTGTGCCTGCAGCTTCTATGGGGCCTCTGCCATCTATAGGGGTGCCAAGTGGATCAACTACTCGGCCTAATAAGCCTGGGCCTACTGGTACTTCAAGGACGCGCCCAGTACATTTGACAGTAGTACCTTCAGAGATACTTTTATAGTCTCCTAAAACTACTGCTCCAACAGAGTCGCGTTCTAGGTTTAGGGCTAGTCCTCGAATATCGTTAGGAAATTCTAGCATCTCGTAGGACATAACATCCTCGAGACCATGAATGCGCACAATGCCATCGGTGACGCTCACTACTGTGCCTTCAGATCGGGCTTCAGTTTGAACTTCGAACCGGGCGATTTTGCTTTTGATAAGATCGCTGATTTCAGAAGGGTTGAGTTGCATGTAGGCTTCTCGTACTTAGAATCGTAATTGGTTAGCCATGCGTTGTAGCTGTCCGCGCACCGAGCCATCAATTACCAAGTCTCCAGCGTGAATTAACACGCCACCGATTAAGTCTGGATCTTGGTTTACTTGAATCTCAATGTCACGCTGCAAACGCCTCTTAAGTGCCTCAGCTAACGCTTGTTGTTGCGTTGTATCGAGGTCATAAGGAGAGCTTACTTGGACTCTTAGAGTGCCACGAAGTTCTCGTTTGAGCTGTTCGTATATATTAAAAATTTCTGGTAGAACAAAGAGGCGTTGGTTATGTACCAATATTTTAAGCAGATTTTGCCCCTCTTCATTCAAGTATCCATCCCCTATTTCTATAAGTGCGGTTTGAATTTGTTCCGTAGAAAGTTTGGGATTGGTGATTAGATTAGTTATTTCTGGAGACTGCATAATGTTGCTAAGTAGACTCAGCGTCTCTGACCAACGATCAAGGGTATCAGTCTCGTTAGCACGGCTTAGTATGGCTTCGGCGTAAGGTCGTGCGGTAGCTATTTTTTCTTGATCCATGTTTGGTGCCTAAATCTGCTTTATGTAAATTTATTTTACTTAAATTTGTTCTGCTACGTTAGCAAGCAGTTCTTGATGGGCAGATGGATCAATTTCACGTCGTAAGATCTTTTCAGCAGCGGCCAACGCAAGTTGCGCTAATTGTTCCCGCAGTTGATCTTTGACTTGATTGCGCTCCCGTTCAATATCAGCCCTAGCTGTAGTTAAAATGCGTTCACTTTCAGCATGAGCGTTCTGTTTAGCTTCTTCTACTATTTCAGTAGCACGCTTCTGAGCAAGACTGATCATCTCAGCAGTTTGAGTTTTGGTTTTTTGCAACAGCTCTTTGGCGTGTTTTTGGCCAATCTCTTGGGCATGTTGGCCCCGTTCTGCTTGGGCTAAGCCTTCTGCAATTTGCTTCTTCCTATCTTCTAGTGCTTGAAGAATAGGTGGCCAAACAAATTTCATGCTAAACCAAATGAATACTGCAAAGGAGATCATTTGGCCAAATAATGTCAAATTAATATTCATTTAAGTGACTCTTTATACAATTGGGTAGTACATGAAGGTAGTAAGCCAAGTCACGTAACCACCCAAATCGGAGGTCAGAAAATATATAGATACCTGCGATTTAGTGAGCAGCTGCAATCACAAATATCACATACAACCCCATAGCAATCGTAATGACCGGCATGGCATCAACCAGTCCTACAATAACAAAGAACTGGGAACGTAAAGTAGGAATTAATTCAGGTTGTCTGGCAGCACCATCCAAAAATTTGCCGCCTATTATAGCGATGCCAACAGCAGCGGCAATTGATCCTAAACCCAACATTACAGCAGCAGCAAAATACAACATTACTACGCTTGAATCCATCATTATCTCCAAAAGTTTATGTTAAGTTGTAATACAAAAGATGAGAAAAACGTAATTAATGAGCTTCACGATGGGCTGCATCCATATAGACTATGGTTAGCACCATGAAAATGTAAGCCTGAAGAACGATAATCAAAATATGGAATACCGCCCATATGAATTGAAGTATTCCTGCAATTAGACCAGGTACTACTCCTACATAAGCACATCCAATCAAAATAAAGATCATTTCTCCAGCATATAGATTACCAAATAACCGTAAGGCTAATGAAACTGGCTTGGCAATTAAATTAACCCCTTCTAACATAAGATTACCAGGGATTAAATACTTACCAAAAGGATGGAACGCCAATTCTGCTAAAAATCCACCAGCACCCTTGAATTTTATGCTATAATATATTATTAATATAAATACAAGCAAAGATATGCCAAAGGTACCATTAGGATCGGCAGTTGGTACTACTCTAAGGTAATGGACACCTACCCAACTGAATAACCATGGCAATAAGTCAACTGGTAACAAATCCATAGTATTCATCAATAGTATCCAAGTGAAGATCGTAAAAGCTAAAGCTGAAACTACTGGATTTTTTTCACATGCTGAACTACGCATACTATCTTGAATAAACTCTATTAGTATTTCTAATAGGGCTTGAAGACGAGTTGGAACTCCAGAGGTTGCGGTTATCGCTATTCTATAGAATAGAAATGAAGAGAACGCACCAAGTAGAAGTGCAAATATTATAGTATCTATATGGATGGCCCAAAATCCCATTTGCGCAATATCAGCACTATTGTGGGCAAATTCCCAAATACCATCATGAGGGTTATACCCATAAGCTAGGTGTGTTAGATGGTGCTTGATATAGGCAGCAGAACCTTGGGCTTCTGGTGTTGCTGCTGCATGGGCTAGGGCTTCTGATGTCTCCATATTGTAAAAACCCTGAAAAGTTATTGATTCCCATCATCCTGGAGAAAGGCCAGAGATGTAGGAATAAGTTGTGTTATAAGATAAGCGATTATAAGTAGCATTGTATTAACATCTTGCAAAAACCTTAAGACTATAGTAAGTAGTGTTACTGCAAAAACCACTTTTAATAGTTCTGCAATGTAAAAACGTCTCATTAAAATAGCAGGTTCTACTAGCGGATTTTGCCAAAAAAACCATAGGGCCAATACTATAGTAGGAACTGCGCTGATTGCAGCTCCTATGAGTGCTGTAATTGCTATAGTGATTCCAAATATTAGTCCTAAACCAGCCAGTATAACAACTGTTAGTATTTGGTATAGGATAATTCGTTTTTGCATTATGTTAAGCCGTGTCTTCTTAAGCGTTATCTTTAAATTGTTAAAAAATGTTTTAAGTTGTCTTTAGGGCTATACTGCACTTTAGATTTATGATAACTATGTAGGACGCATAACGTCCAGGAGGCATTCCTACGCTTACCACCTATCAGTTTTATTCAATAATGATGGGTTTCGCTTTGGTTCTATCCATCCTACATAGTACATAGCTATTACCTTAAAGGCAACCAGGCTGTTTAAAATTTAAATAATGAACTAATTCACAAAAAAAGAAAAGTTCCATAAAATATTAATTGTATAATATAACTATATTACAGTATAATACTATTTATAGTAATAGTATAATTTCAAAATGTCTATACAAAAATCATTTTTTTTTACACTATAAAACCTAGCGATTAACTCGGTTTTGGATTAGATCTTCTACTACTGTGGGATCAGCAAGAGTTGAAGTATCCCCTAAACTATCAATCTCATTAGTTGCAATCTTCCGTAAAATACGCCGCATAATCTTGCCAGAGCGAGTTTTAGGTAGAGCTGGTGCCCATTGAATTAGATTAATGGTTACGATAGCTCCAATTTCTTTACGAACATTCTGAATAAGTTCCTGTTTAAGAGTATCTGAAGGAGTCTCATGTGCCATTAAGGTAACATAGGCATAGATGCCTTGACCAGTGATGGGGTGTGGATAGCCTACAACAGCCGCTTCTGCTACTTTGGGATGCAGTACAATAGCGGATTCAATCTCAGCAGTGCCTAACCTATGCCCTGATACATTTAGTACATCATCAATACGACCTGTGATCCAATAATCACCATCTTCATCCCTTCTAGCACCATCTCCAGTAAAATAGAAACCTGCGTATTGACTAAAATAGGTGTCAATAAAGCGTTGATGATCTCCATAGACAGTGCGCATTTGGCCTGGCCAAGGTCTGGTGATAACCAAGGCACCTTCAGCAGCCCCTTCTAAGATTTTTCCAGTTTGGGCATCCACTATGGCTGGAATTATACCAAAGAATGGCTTAGTAGCTGAACCTGGTTTTAATACTGTAGCTCCTGGCAGTGGAGTAATCAGATGCCCGCCAGTTTCTGTTTGCCACCAAGTATCAATCACAGGACATCTGGCATCGCCTACTATTTGGTGATACCATTCCCAGACTTCAGGATTGATGGGTTCGCCTACGGTGCCTAAAATGCGCAAGGATTGCCTGGAGGTCTGTTGTACTGGTTCATCGCCAGCCTGCATCAAAGCGCGAATGGCAGTAGGAGCAGTATAGAAGATATTGATCTTGTGTCGATCTACCATCTGCCAGAAGCGTCCAGCATCTGGATAGGTGGGAATGCCTTCAAACATAACACTGGTGGCACCGTTATTCAAAGGACCATAGATTACATAAGTATGGCCTGTGATCCAACCTACATCAGCAGTACACCAATAGACTTCACCTTCTTGATAGTCAAAGCTGTATTTGTGAGTCATGGCTGAGTATACTAGATAACCACCTGTAGTATGTAGTACGCCTTTGGGTTGGCCAGTGGAGCCAGAGGTATAGAGGATAAATAGTGGATCTTCAGCATCCATAGGCTCTGGTGGGCATTCTGTAGCAGCACCATTAATAGCCTCGTGATACCAAATATCACGATTTGCCACCCAATCTATCTGGTCACCAGTGCGTTGTACCACAATTACAGAGTTTACGTTGGGACATCCAAGTAGTGCCTGATCAGTATTCTGTTTTAAGGGGATTTGTTTGCTGCCTCTTAGTCCATAATCTGCGGTGATTACAATCTGACAATCCGAATCTAAAATACGATTTTTAAGACTATCAGGAGAAAAGCCACCAAATACTACAGAGTGAATAGCTCCAATACGAGCACAAGCCAACATGGCAACACCCGCTTCAGGAATCATAGGTAAATAAATACATACGCGATCCCCTTTGCTAACACCACGAGATTTTAGGACATTGGCAAATTTGCATACTTCAGTGTACAGATCTTTATAGCTAATATGTTTAATGTCTTCTGGATTATCGCCTTCCCAAATTAGGGCGGTTTGATCGCCTCTAGTCTCTAAGTGCCGATCTAGGCAGTTATAGGTGACATTGAGCTTTCCACCCTGAAACCATTTTATATGTAAATCAGTTTTAGAAAAGCTCCAGTTAGATATTTGTTCCCAAGGCTTAAACCAGCTAACAAATTCTTGAGCCTGAGTTGCCCAAAAGGTATCAGGATCATCTATGGATTGCTGATACATTTGGGTATATTTTTTAGAATCTATATGGGCTGTAGCTGCTATATTAGCAGGTATTTGGTATGTTTTGTGTTCCGACATAGGCATTCTTCCTGTTGCTTGTATTTTTATTTAATATTGTAGTGAATTAATTCTATAAGTATATACTGAAATATTGTTTTGTAATATCCCATATTCAATGGGATGTCCATTAGTTCGTAGCTACCAAGTTTGTTGCCCTAAATGGTCTTGTGATTCAATCATATAATGACGCAAGCATCTAAAAATAATCTCATTGCCACTCACTGCATATGCTTTGAAAGGATTGAGTGATTTCAATATCTGTACGGTTTCCAGAAATAGAAGATTCTTTGATAAATTCTAGTATCTTATTGACAACTGTAGATTGGACTGATGCCCTCATCGTCAACTCAACATCATTATAAGATGTTGGGCTGCCAAACGAACAGCAACCCAACCTATGGTTATTCATCTAGTACCACTCGAAACCCTAAGTCATGCCTTTTAATATCTTGCTCCAAACCCTCACGGTATGCAGAGCGTACAGCTTCTGGCCCACTAGTCCAAGCCCCACCACGTACTGCTATGGGTACATTTTGAGTAGAACTGGCCCAGCGTACTTCGTTATTATTATAATCGTTGCTATAGGGTGAATATGTCCATTCCCAAACATTACCCAACATATCGTATATTCCTAAAGCATTGGGACGATACGTACCTACGGGAGCGGTTATAGCGTTACGATCATCGCAGTTATGCACTGCTGTACCTGACGCATTAGTTTTAGAAGCTAAATCTTTTACATTGGCGTAAGTACAGGCACTATTAGGATGATCTCCCCAATAGCGAGATGTGGTAGTGCCAGCACGTACTGCGTATTCCCACTCTGCTTCTGTTGGTAATCTATAGAGTCTACCAGTTTTCATGGATAACCATTGAGTATACGCATAGGCATCGTGCCAGCTTACTCCAACTACTGGTTTATTGTCGTCGTTTAGAGAGTGGTTGCTAGATAAATTGCTATTATGCTCGGGACGATACCTTCGAAATTCTCTATTAGTAACTTCATATTTGGCTATTTTAAAAGGCCCTACGCATACTCTATGATACCGTTCGTTAATGCGACGTTCGTCTGCGTTATCTGGAGTACCCATAAAATAGCATTGATTGCCATTAATCTGTACCATTTCTGGTTCATTAGAAGATGCTTGTGATATTACTGTAGGGCCAATCTCTATAGTATCTCTTGGTTTAGAAAGATCTGGTATTACTGCTAGTGAATCTGGTTCTTGGCGTTGATCTTGTCCTGATTGGGGGGGGGGTATACCAATCCATCAATACTACAACTATAGCTATAGTTATAGTTATAGCTATCAGGCTACCAACTCCTAACATTATAAATACTTTATTATTACCCTCTTTATTACTTAGTAATGAAGATTTTTTTGCAGCTACAACTCCCATGGTATGTTTTTGTGATGGCCTTTTTTGGCTACGAACAGAGTGTTTGGATTGTTCTTTAACTTGAGACGAGGCTTGGGTTTTATTAGTTTGAGTTTTTAGAGCTTCAACATCAGTATCCAAAACCTCGTCGTCTGGAGCCTCAGCTTCTGATAACTGTGCTGTATTTGAAGCTGCGGTATATTGAGTACCAACCCCAGCAATATTAACCTGCAAGGCACGTTGGAATGCTCCAATATTAGGAAATCTATCTGGAGCCTTAACCGCTAATGCTTTTAATAACGCCGCTTCCCAAGCTGGAAAGATCCCTACTCCCTGTTTGGATGGTGGAATCAGCTCATCCTCACTAAGACGGTCTAAGGCTTCTGGAGGTGTTTTTCCGGTTATAGCTCGATATAAGGTAGCAGCTAGGGCATATACATCCGTCCATGGCCCTTGTTTTCCACGAGTACGATATTGTTCTTCTGGAGCATAACCTGGCTTAAGGATGACGGATAGACTTTTGCTCTGTTCGCCAGTAGCAAAACGGGCTGCCCCAAAATCTAGCAATTTTACTTTGTTATCATGGGTTATATAAATATTATCTGGGGCTATATCACGGTGTAATAGCCCTTCTTTGTGAACGTTGCGTAGGGCATTCATTACTGGAGTAAGGAGAGCAACGGCGCGTTCTACAGGAATACGTTTTCCAGGGGCCTTGGTTAGATACTGGCGCATGGTGATACCATCTACATATTCCATCACCATGTAGCCTGTGCCATGAACTTTAAAGAAAGTTTTGGTCGATACAATACAGGGGTCTTGATCAAATTTGGCCAGTATCCTGGCTTCTTCTAGAAATCGTTCTAAACCATATTCAAAAAAAGTTTGGGCTTGGCCTGAGTATACACTAAGATTTACACCATCAGTAGCCCGTGTTGCAGCATCTCTGGGGAAAAATTCTTTAATAGCGAGTTGCTGTTTTAGATTATTTTCCCAGGCTAGATAGGTAACGCCAAATCCACCATTACCAAGTACTTTGGCTATAATATAACGTCTATCTAAGATAGTGCCAAGGGGTAGAAATGGTGGCTTATTGTTTTCTCCTGGTTTCCAATTGCATTTGTGACAAGGAAATTTAGTAACATTTTCTTGCAGGCAATTTGGACACAGCCCTTGAATGATATTCATGTTAAATGTCTCATTTTTGCAAAAGGATCAAATCTAAAACAATTTTGATAATAAAATGATAAACCCAATACGGCCATTATAAACCAATATTTGCAGTTTGGGCACTGGTTCAGTCTAATTCATCGGATAATATTATGTTATTTAAAAACAATTTTTATTATGCTATCCTCTAAAATCGTCTCAAAATTTTGGCATCATTCATTTTCTAGTTTACAATTTATAGCTATCGAGAAAAGTTTTGTCTTTTGGCATAGTTCTTGCTTTTAAGGATCTGGCTGATAGTAACTTCCCAAAGAGTTATTATTTTATCAAAATTTCTAGGCCACCTTCTTATAATCTATTCAGTCAAAAAAAATAATAGACTTTATTCGGAACCTTCTATCAGCGTAACTAACATAAGGCCATTATTAGGGTATAGATTCCTGCTTTCGCAGGAATGACGGGTTTCGGATAATGTCTAATATCTCTTGCAAATAGCAACTATTAAATATTATACTCAATTTTTACCTTAAAAAATACACAACAAGTTTACAACCATACCAAATCATACAAATGTTAGACAACTTTAAAGAGCTAATTAAAAAGTTCAAAAAGGAAAAATCAACTGACGCAATTCAACGCGCAATTTTCAGAGCGAGAGCACTAATTGCTTATTAGACATTATTCGAAACCATTTTTCGAGCTAGCAATTATAATGCGATAATTGGGGTTTCGAATAATGTCTATTACAAAGGCAAAGCAATAGACGTTGTTACAGACTGCTTTGATGTCAGCAAAAAATCGGTTAAAAGATGGATAAAACGCTTTGAAACGTACGGATGCGACTACTTAAAAGATCATGCACGTTCAGGCTGACCACCAAAATTATCTCAAGATCAATTAGAAGAACTTAAAAAAATGATCAAAGAAGATAATCAAAGAGTATGGATCACACGACATGTCTGCGTTTTGATTTTAGTCACATTTAGTGTTATATTTTCGCCATCATATCTACCGCAATTACTTCACGCAATCGGCTTAAGTTTTCATAAAGCAAAATGACTAACTGCTTGGATTGAAACACAAGACTGGTTAAAGTTGGAATTTTTACCACTATATTCTCCAGATTTCAATCCTAATAGAACGTGTTTGGCGTTGGATGAAAACGGAATTTACTCATAATCAATGCTGAAAAACTAAAAATGATTTACGCAAATACTTGTCTGGATGTTTAACAAACATGGAATCTAGCTCTGAAGATCTACAAAGTGTGATGTTAAAAGAAAACACACGACTCAAAGAAATCTGTGAATTTTATAAAATAGAGGAGTTGAAAATGTTTAATGTATGATTTATAGAGTAAAAATGAAAAACCAAATATTAGCAATTAATAATATTCTTGAAGTATTATATAGATAATAATTTGATTTTATTGATTATTATAATATAGCGACAATTTTAACGACATAAAATCTATCTTTGTATTAGTATCTCATAAAATTTTAATCAAAGACGTGATTTTAGTGAGACAAAATTTTTCTCGATAACTATAATAATATAAATAAATTAGGAAATTTTAAAATATATGCGAACATTCATACAAATTATTTATATAAGTCGTGTCAACTTTGAAGTCAAGGGTGGCTTGAACCGAGAAGTAATGCGCATCCTGACCCAAGCACGCATAAACAATCCACCACAAAATATAAGCGGGGTTTTATACTTTGCAGATGGATGTTTTTTTCAATGTTTGGAAGGCGAACAACATATCGTTGAAAAGTTGTTTCAGAACATTATGCAAGATTCGCGTCATAAAAAGGTCAAAGTATTGCTGCGGAATAAGATCTCTAAACGAATGTTCGAATCTTGGCCAATGAAATATGTTCCAGTGCAAGATCGAGTAGAAAAGCTATTAGCAGCAAATGGATTCTCTACTTTTAACCCTTATAAATTTAATCAAAAAATGATTGATGAGATGCTTGAGATTCTATCTGAGGCTAAAGATCCAACTAACAACGATACAGTTAAGACACCAAATATTATAACTAGAATTATACGTCACTGGAGTTATCGTAAGCGTATTATAGGATGAGTTAATATTATCAGCAACACATAGAGATCACTTGGTTACACCTAACCACAACTGTAAATACCCAAGCCTAGTGAGGGGAGTAATCTAGTTACAAATAGAACATTAAGTACAAGGCTACCTATATATTCTGTGTAGCCTGGTTGTGGCCCAAAGATTAGTGATTTTTAATTGATTGATTTATAAAAGCTATTCACGAGCAACAGTTGAATTATAATGATGAACAAAATTCCAAATGGCACCAATATGGTTTGTCAACTTTTTAGAAAATGCGAGTGTTTTTCTGACTAAACGTGACACTCTCTGTCTTAAAGTGCAATTGAATCTTTCAATGCAATTAGTTCTGCCAGTATTTTTGCCTACTGCATAATATCTTTTGGATGGAAATATTGCATTGTAAGAATCCCAAAAATCGGTATAAGAAACAGCACATTGTCTATAAACAGGCGACAAAGAATCCCATAAACCACGAGCACCTTTCTTATCTCGAGATCCTACAAAAACGCCGACTATTTCTTTGGTGTCTACGTCTAAAGCTAACCAAATCCATTGTTTGTTTTTTTACTACGGACAAATGACCACATTTCATCACATTGAATTGTCAATGGTCCTTTAGGTTTTTCTGTAACTTCAACTTTTTTGGAAATTTCTTCATATTTTTGGTTTACGTAATTTTGTAGCCAACTTTTTGAAACACCAGTAACTCTTATGATCCCAGCTAATGGGAGTTTTTCTAATAAGAGATTATCAATCAAATT
>LFCU01000247.1 GCA_001044195.1 Candidatus Achromatium palustre | reverse complement strand
ATCCTTGACCTAAGATTTTGCTTAGGTTCTATATAGAATAGACAAGACAAATTGGATTGTCAAGACTTTTTAGAAAATTTTTATGCGCTATATCAGTGGAATTTGTCGCACAAGTTGTGGGACAAAGCCCGTAATGCGATTACGCTAAAGCTAATCGCACCTACGGATCTTTTGGAAGCATAAGAAGGATACCAGATAATAATTTGCAATTTTTTTTCTAAGTAGTATAATCTCACCAGATAATTGTTCAATCATTAGATTGAACTCAGTGCCAAAATAAGGAGTTGCTATGCAATTAAATTGGCTTAAAATTTTAGTACTATTTGTATGCGTATTAATGATGTTTACAACAGGAACATCACAGGTAGAAGCTCGAGGCTCTAAAGGCTCCTATTGTCTTACTAAAAACAGTAAAGGTAGGAATCGTAGGGTTAAATGTTCTAGAAGATCTCGTGCCAAAAAAAGACGTGCAGATAGGACTAGAAGAGCTAGGACTAGAAGATCTAGAATGAAAAGATCTAAGACTAGAAGAACCTCTAAAAACCGTAGAACAGTACGACATCGCTCCAAACGTAGATCACAACGAAGACGTAATACAAAAACAGTTAAAACGGAAACTGGACGACCACATATAAGGTCCAGAAGTGCCTTAATAGTTGATGCTAATGGCCAGACAATATTCAGCAAAAATCCTGATAAGGTACGCCCTATAGCCTCAGTCACTAAACTTATGACTGCTATGGTAGTTTTAGATCAAAGATTACCTATGGATGAAAAAATTACCATTACCATCGAAGATAAGGATACTCTAAAACATAGCCGTTCACGTCTTCGTATAGATCGCGCTGTTTTAACACGCCGTGAAATGCTACATATTGCTCTGATGTCATCCGAAAATCGTGCTGCATCGGCCTTAGGACGTACTACCTTCCCAGGCGGCATCACTGAATTTGTAGCAGCTATGAATCAAAAAGCCCAAAATTTAGGTATGACTAACACCCATTTTGCAGATTCTACAGGTCTAAATCCTGAAAATGTTTCTACAGCCAATGATTTGATTAAAATGGTACGAGCGGCTCGTGAATATAGCTTTATTAGGCAGGCTACATCAACTACAAAATCACGCCTTAATCCACATCCTGGTGGCAAATCCTTAAATTATGTGAATACTAATCGCCTAGTACGTAAGAACGATCCAGATTGGCGAATCAAAGTAAGCAAAACAGGTTACATTAACGAGGCTGGACGTTGTTTGGTTATGGAAGCCGAAATTCCTACAGGTACTTATGATTTTGTATTTTTAAATGCCAATGGAAAACTTACTCCTATAGCTGATGCTAAACGTATTAAACGTTGGTTGGAACGCCGCAGTAAAAAAGCTGATAAATCTTAAGTAACAAATTAGCCAGGTAGGGTAGGCAAACATTCGTATCATTTGCTCACCCTGAAATTATATTTCAACGGCAAGAAACTATTTATAGCCAAAAAATAATCGTATGGGGGATGTAGGACTTGTAGACATATCCGACTGTGGATAATAATATTCTACTTATACCTAGAATATAATTACCCACAGAAACAGTTAGAATCAGACATTTAACATGTTGAGTTAACGATATTCAGCAGATCTAGCATGAGCCGTGAGACCTTCACTAGTAGCTAAACATGTTGCCGTATTACCTAATATTTTAGCACTTGTTGATGTAGCCATTATTAAACTAGTACGTTTTTGAAAATCATATACTCCTAATGGTGAAGAAAATCTTGCAGTGCGTGATGTAGGCAACACATGGTTGGGACCTGCACAATAATCCCCCAAAGCCTCTGCTGTATACTGTCCCATAAATATAGCCCCAGCATGACGTATATCTTTAAGTAAACTCTGTGGATCAGCTACCGATAATTCCAAATGTTCTGGAGCAATATGATTAGCTATTGTACAGGCTTCCGCCAGATCCTTTACTAGAATACAAGCCCCTCTAGTTTGCAAGGCTTTAGCAATGATCTGATGACGTTCCATAGTAGGTAAAAGCCGCTCGATACTATTTTGGACTTGATGAATATAATCTAAGTCTAGGCTTATGAGGATAGCTTGCGCATCCTCATCATGTTCAGCTTGCGAAAATAGGTCCATAGCAATCCAATCTGGATGCGTAGCTCCATCACATATTATCAAGATCTCTGAGGGACCTGCTAGCATATCTATACCTACTTGGCCAAATACGGCTTGTTTGGCCGCAGCTACATAGCTATTACCTGGGCCTACAATCTTATCTACCCGAGGTATAGTGGCTGTACCGTAAGCTAATGCTGCTATGGCTTGTGCTCCACCGATGGCAAATACTTTAGTCACTCCAGCTAAAGATGCCGCAGCCAATACTAATTCATTGCTATAACCTTGGGGAGTTGGAGTGACCATGATCAATTCTGGTACACCTGCAACTGTAGCTGGGATAGCGTTCATCAATACTGATGAAGGATAGGCCGCCTTGCCACCTGGTACATAGATGCCAACACGTTCTAATGGTGTGATCTGTTGTCCTAATAAGGTTCCGTCAGAATCCGTATAAGACCAACTTTCTAAACGCTGCCGTTCTGCATAAGCATAAATACGTTGTGCTGCATGATTTAGTGCGGTACGTTCTGGTGCGGCTAGATTGGCTAAAGCCTGATCACAGCGGGATTTATGGATGCTTAAATCTGCACCAGTATTGGGATGCCAAGCATCAAATCTTTGGGTATATTCAAGTAGTGCTGTATCACCTTGAGTGCGTACATTGGCAATAATATCTGCTACCTGTTCATTGAGCTTAAGCTCTGCTGTTGCTTCCCAGGCTAAGAGATTATCTAATTGATCCTCAAATTTAGGATCATCTGTTTTTAAGATACGCATTAAGTTCATAAAAAAGGATCTTATCAACTTTTAGATTTAGAAATATTACTGAAACGCTGAATTGTTGCACCAAGATCAGCCAATTTAGCATCAATACGATTATAACCTCTATCCAGATGATAGATACGATCAATTATAGTTTCTCCCGTAGCTCCTAATCCAGCAAGAATTAGACCAGCTGAAGCTCTAAGATCTGTAGCCATCACGGGGGCAGCCATCAAAGCTGGAACCCCAGTACAGATAGCAACATTGCCCTTTAACTGGATATTGGCTCCCATACGTCGTAGTTCCTGCACGTGCATAAAACGGTTTTCAAATATGGTCTCGGTTATAGTTCCAGTACCCAAGGCCATACTATTAAGTGCGGTAAATTGGGCCTGCATATCAGTAGGAAATCCTGGATATGGATTTGTGTATATATCTACGGCCTTAGGCTTGCGGCCTTGCATATCTAATTCAATCCAATCTGGACCTGTATCTATTAACGCTCCGGTTTCTTGAAATTTTTGCAGTACTGCATCCAGCAGATGGGGGCGAGTATGAGTAGTGCGGACCTTGCCACCAGTTACTGCGGCAGCAGCTAGATATGTGCCAGTTTCGATACGGTCTGGTAATATTGTATAATTAGTACCAGAAAGATATTTAACACCTTGAATCGTTATTGTATCAGTGCCAGCACCTTGAATTTTCGCTCCCATGCTATTTAAACATTGCGCTAAATCTACCACTTCAGGCTCTCGCGCTGCATTTTCAATTATAGTTTCTCCATCTGCTAATGTTGCAGCCATCATCAGATTTTCGGTCCCGGTAACTGTTACAATATCCATAACTAAACGAGTGCCTTTAAGATGTTTGGCTTGAGCACGTATATAGCCATTTTCTACTTTAATTTGTGCTCCCATGGCCTCTAATCCCGCAATATGCAAGTTTACCGGACGCGAACCAATGGCACAGCCACCAGGTAGCGAGACTTCAGCTTGGCCAAATCTTGCTAATAGTGGCCCTAAGACTAGAATAGATGCTCGCATTGTCTTGACTAGTTCATAAGGGGCACAAACATCTTGCACGTTACTTGCGTTCATAGTAATACGCATAGCTTCTGTAGCTGTAGTGCATACTCCCATGCGTTCTAATAGCTTGATAGTAGTATTGATATCACGCAATTGGGGGACATTGTCTAGCAAAACTGGCTCGGCAGTTAATAAGGTAGCGGCTAGAATAGGTAAGGCTGCGTTTTTGGCTCCCGAGATGCGTACTGATCCATTGAGTGCAGAGCCACCAGTAATGGCAAGTTTATCCATGTAAAATTTATAATTATTTATAGTGAGTATTTTATTAGGTAGATAACAATTTTATTGACATTTGTTAACATGTTACAATTTATGTAAATAAATTGAGTTAATGTGAATAAGGGAGTATCAGCCCATTATCCCCTCGCTGATTCCGCAAAAAGGGGCAAAGGCTTGGGGTTACTTAAATACTTGTGTTCTCAAGTAACAATAAACTTGAATCCGTTTTTTAATCTGGAAGGCTAACCAACCCAAGTGTGTTAATTAAACTAAATTAGAAAAATAATATCAAGTTTTTGGCAGCCTTCATTTGTTTTCAAAAGTACTTTACACCTGATTGTTCGCACACTCTGCGTGGGAACAATAAAAATAATTTTTATTTAAATAATATAATATTATCCGATGAATTCGACTGAACCAGTGCCCATATCTGCGTTATTATACGACTTTGAGTTATGATATGTTAAATGTTCTAAAAACGGTGTACTTGCAACTTAGATAGCTTTCATTTTATATTGCATCCTTGAAAGATTATTTCTTAGAATAGAGATAATGTTTTCAATTAAAAACTCATTTCAGAATTTAAATTTAATAATCAAGACATATAATAATAAAGTGAAAAACAGTATTTTTATCTTACTAAGCCTTATATCAGGCATTGCTCAGGCGCAAACAACTCAATCTGATATATTAAATCAATGGTTTGGGGTAATTAATCAATACCTAGATGCGGTTATATTTTTTGATGTATGGCCTGGTCCTAACGAAATGCCATTTATTGTGGCCTGGTTAATAGTCGCTGCGATATTTTTAACCATACGCATGGGATTTGTAAATCTCCACATGATGCCCCATGCGTTTGCGGTGTTAGCAGGTAAGTATAGAACTAAAGATGATCAAGGTGATGTAACCTCGTTTCAGGCTCTAACCACCGCTCTATCAGCGACTGTCGGATTAGGCAATATTGCAGGAGTAGCTATAGCTATTTCTTTAGGCGGTCCTGGTGCTACCTTATGGATGATAGCCGCAGGATTTTTAGGGATGACTACAAAGTTTACTGAAGCGACTCTAGCTCAGATGTACCGAGAGTTTCGCTCTGATGGCAAAGTGATGGGTGGAGCTATGGAATATCTATCTAAAGGTTTTGCCGAATATAAGCTAGCGGATGTAGGTAAATTCTTAGCTGGTATGTTTGCTGTACTTACAATACTTGGTTCTCTAGGGGCTGGCAGTGCTTTTCAAGTAAGCCAATCTATGGGGGCGGTGCAGCAACAAATCCCTTATTTCACTAAATTACCAATTGCCTATGGATTAATAATGGCCTTTTTGGTAGGCATCGTAATCATAGGCGGGATTCGCCGCATTGCCCATACAGCAGAAGCCATAGTACCAACTATGATTATTCTATATTTGCTATCTTGCATCTGGATTATTTTAAGCCAAATAGATGCAGTCCCTACAGCATTTGCTAAGATATTTACTGAAGCCTTTATGCCAAAGGCCGTAATTGGTGGCATGATTGGAGCACTAGTCCAAGGCTTTAAACGAGCCGCGTTCTCTAGTGAAGCAGGGTTAGGATCAGCCGCTATTGCCCATTCTGCCGCCTCGGTAAAATATCCAGTACGTCAAGGCATGGTAGCCTTATACGAACCATTCATAGATACTATAGTAATCTGTACCATGACAGCTTTAGTAATCATCTTAAGTGGGGTCTATAATTCTGCTGATCCTAGCATTGTAGCACTACGTGAAGCTAGTAAAGGTGCAGCTCTTACCAGTGTAGCCTTTGCGCAAAGTTCGGAAATATTTCCTATAATTCTAGCTTTAGCAGTATTTCTATTTGCTTATAGTACGATGATTTCTTGGTCATATTATGGAGAACGCTGTTGGTCGTATCTATTTGGAGAAGATACTGCCATTCTATACAAAGCTGTATTTATAATCTTTATTGTGCTGGCATCTATAGTCAGTGCTGATAAGCTACTAGATTTTACAGATCTATTAGTATTGGTCATGTCCTTTCCTAACCTTATTGGTCTGTATCTATTAAGCGGTAAAGTTCGACAGGCCTTAGATGAATATAAAACCAAGCTCAATACTGGGGTATTAGATA
Source organism: Candidatus Achromatium palustre (assembly GCA_001044195.1). Classification (GTDB taxonomy): domain Bacteria; phylum Pseudomonadota; class Gammaproteobacteria; order Chromatiales; family Chromatiaceae; genus Achromatium; species Achromatium palustre. Next base: position 125 of record LFCU01000247.1, on the reverse strand, counting down.
AAGAATGTAATTATTAACTTATCTAAACTATAAAATTAATGGTTCAAAAGTTTGATTCTACCGCTTTCTGTGGGTAATAATATCCTACGTATAATTAGCTTTATAAGTATTGATAGTACACACTT
>LFCU01000215.1 GCA_001044195.1 Candidatus Achromatium palustre | reverse complement strand
GCGGATCGCTTCGCTCTCCCGCCCTACATGGTTTAATTGCAACCAACGCACAATTGCAATTAAAAACACAATCTGGTTTGCCTAAACAGGGAGCCCTTTATTAACTATACCTATAGCGTTACAATACTTCAAAGCGTAAGAAAAATATAAGGTGGTAATAAATGCACAGTTTTCCAGTAGTCCTTGAAAATATTACTATCCGTCAAGATAGTGAGGGACGCTATTGCCTTAATGATTTACATAAGGCTAGTGGTGGTGAAGCAAGGCATAGGCCAAACTATTGGCTAGATTTACAACAAACTCAAGAACTTATAGATGCTTTAAAAGAAGTTGACAGCGATGCCGGAATTCCGGCATCGGAACAAATTCAACCACTTATGGTATATAAAGGCGGCAATAAACTACAAGGTACTTATGCTATTGAAGATATGGTTCATGATTATGCCATGTGGATTCGGCCTAAATTTAAAGTCAAAGTAATCCGTACTTTCAGAGCATCTCGTATCCAAACAGCTCAAGCCGCAATGCTAAAAATTGAAGTTGCCTCCCTACCTTGGGAACAACAACGTCAAGGCAGTAAAGAAACTCGTAATAAATTCACTAACACCTTAAAAGAGCATGAAGTAGTAGGTTATGGCGTTGCCCTATGTAGCAATGGAATTTATAGATCTTTATTTGGCGCATCAGCATCACAATTAAAAAAACAACGTGGTTTGTCTAAACAAGGCTCTCTAAGAGACGACATGAGTCCAGAAGAATTGGCTTTTACCACAGTTACTGAAGTAGTGGCAAGACAACGGATTGAAGTCAATGATGATCGAGGCAATTCACCTTGTTATCAAACCTGTAAACGAGCAGGTCAAGATGTAAGGGGATTACTAGTAAAAGAATTAGAATAGTTAATTCTACTTTGTCACATTGTGGTTCCCAAGCAGAGCGTGGGAACGATATAAATCTACTACATTAGTATCTAAATCATCAAGAACAGCTTATAAATTATGATTGATTTATAAAGGAAACCTCCAAATGCCAACCTCTACCAATTCTAATCCCACCCTAAAAGATAATACAACTAACTCAATACATACCGAAGTACTAGTCTTAGGAGCTGGACCAGGCGGTTATACAGCCGCTTTTCGAGCCGCTGATTTAGGGAAACAAGTTACCCTTATTGAACGCCATGCTAATCTAGGTGGTGTATGTCTTAATGTAGGCTGTATCCCTTCTAAAACCTTACTGCATGTGGCTGAAATTATCAATGAAGCTACAACTTGCAAACGGATGGGTGTAAAGTTTCAAAAGCCAGAAATTGATCTTGACACATTACGTACCCATAAAGCACGAGTAGTAAAGCGTCTAACACAAGGGCTTACGGCCTTAGCCAAACAACGCCAAGTTCAAATACTGCATGGAGAAGGTCGTTTTGAATCCGCAAATAGTCTTATAGTTACTAACACTTTAGATAATACTATAGATAATACTATAGATAATACTATAGATAATACTTCAGATAATACTATAGATAATAGTATCACAAAAATTACCTTTGACCATGCGATTATCGCCTGTGGCTCTCGTCCTGCAACAATACCAAATTTTCCCTATACTGATTCACGCCTACTTGATTCTACTGGAGCTTTAGAATTAAAAACCATACCCAAAAAGATGCTAATTATAGGCGGTGGGATCATCGGCCTAGAAATGGCTACCATATACCAAGCCTTAGGCTCAGAAATTGATATAGTTGAACTACAACCCCAGCTTATCCCAGGATGTGATCTAGACTTAGTAAAGGTCTTACATAAACTTATCGCCAAACGCTATCGACATATCATGACCGATACAGCAGTAACTGGTATTGATAATAAGCCTGATGGCTTATGGGTCACATTTAATGGTTCCAAAGCACCTCAAGAACCTATAAGATATGACCAAGTATTAGTAGCAGTTGGAAGAGTTCCATACGGCAATCAAATTGATGCTCCTAAAGCTGGCATACAGCTAGATGCTAAAGGCTTTATTCCTGTAGATCAACATCAGCGCACTAATGTACCCCATATCTACGCCATAGGTGATGTAGTAGGCCAACCAATGTTAGCCCATAAAGCTACCCATGAAGCTAAAGTTGCAGCCGAAGTTATCGCTGGAATTCCAACTATATTTGATCCTTTAACTATCCCGTCTGTTGCCTATACAGATCCTGAAATTGCTTGGATGGGGCTTAATGAAATTACCGCTAAGGCCCAAAATATAGAATATGAAATAGCAGTGTTTCCTTGGGCGGCAAGTGGTCGTGCGATAGGAATAGGACGAGCTGAAGGATTTACCAAACTACTTTTGAATCCCCAAAAAAAACGGATTTTAGGTGCTGGCATAGTAGGTCGGAATGCAGGGGAACTGATTAGTGAAACCGTACTGGCTTTAGAATTAGGAGCAGATATGGAAGATTTAGGGTTGACGATTCATCCGCATCCAACGTTAAGTGAGACTATTGGGCTTGCCGCTGAAATGGCTATCGGTTCCATTACTGATTTGATGCCATCTAAGTAACTTCTCAATCTGGAAATATAAATTAGGAGGTAGACTATTATGTCAACAAAACTCTTTGATATCTTTTTTCGAGGTCGTATACTTGAAGATCAAGAGTTAGAAGTGGTGCAAAACCGTATCGAGCAGGCTTTTAAATTTCCAGAAGCTCTTATAAAACGTATGTTTTCGGGACATCCTGTAATCATAAAAAAGGCCGTAGATATAGATGCAGCTAGTCACTATCAGTTAGCATTTCGCAAATTAGGGGCAATCTTAGAAGTTCGTGCATCAGCAACTCAAACAGCCACATCACAAAATACAGCAGATACGGCATCTACTTCCCCAACTCATGAGTGGACATTGAATCCAGCCAATACAGGTACTTTAGAAGATTGTATAACCGATGTACCACCAAAACAGATACCTGATATTAGCCATATGACCATGGCCACACCTGGGGCTAAATTGGATAAAACAGATCCCCATCCTACTCCTAAAATTGCTATTGGTAATTTAGATGTAGTATCTGAAAAAAATTGGTCTTTAGAAGATTGCCAAATTTTACAGTCTCCACAATCGATCCGTGATCAATATTGGAATATTGAAGACCAGTGGGAAGCTTTAGATGAAAATCCACCGCCAACTATGCCAAATATAGATACTAGTGCGTTAAATCTGATAAATAAAGAAGGTTGGACGCTAGAGGATTGCGAAGCTGCAACAAGTCCAGACTTTTCTATAAACTTAGATAGTCCTATATTCGCCGATACAACAGAGTAGAATTTATCCTAAAATCTATTATAATAAGGTATTCAATATGGCAAATTTGATAATACGAACCTTGTAATCAAATCCTATAATGACTATAAGTTGAATGCTACTTTGTCATATTGACAATTGTAATGTTTGGTTGCTAGACGGACGGCAACCCAACATACGATGCTACTTTGGATACAAATTATGACTTATGATTTACTGATAGTTGGGGCAGGTATTAGTGGCCTAGGTTTGGCGCATTTAAGCAACAAGCATAATATCCATACCCTAGTCCTAGATGCAGCACCTCAAATAGGCGGCTGCATAGCCACCCATACATTTCCAGATATACCAGGATTTTGGGTCGAAGCTGGTGCCCATACTTGCTATAACTCTTATGGAAATTTATTAAAAATAATCAATGACTTAAATATGCAGACCCATATTACGACCAAAAAATCGGGTCTAAGTTTTAAACTATTACGTAAAGATAATCTATACTCAGTATTAGCAGGCTTACATCCTGTAGAATTAGCACTAAATCTACCACGGATATTCTGGGCTACCAAAACCGGGCGTAATGTTAAAGAATACTACTCTTATATATTAGGTACTAAAAATTATCAAGATCTATTTGGCCCGGCTTTTAATGCAGTATTATGCCAACCTGCTGATGAATTTCCCGCTGAACTACTATTTAGACGTAAACCTAAACAAAAAGATATTCCCCGAAGCTTTACCTTTCCTAGCGGCATATCATCTCTCACTAAAGCGATTGCAAACCAACCTCACTTAGAAATAATAACCAAAGCTACAGTTACCAAAATAAAACGTATTGCTAAGGGATTTCAGGTCATCACGTATGATAATAAAGTTTTTACTGCTAAACAATTAGCTCTAGCAGTACATCCAGATCAAGCTGCATTAATGCTGGCTGATACTTATGCTGAACTTGCTGGTCTTTTAGCTGAGATAGCTATGGCTGAGATTACATCTATCAGTGTAGCTACTTTTCATAAAGATACTACATTACCACCTTTAGCTGGTATTATAGCACCTTATGAACCATTCTATTCTGCGGTATCTCGAGATTATTTGGATGATCCTAGCTATCGTGGATTTACCTTCCATTTCCCTACTGGCCAAATAGATCCATCCCGGCAAATTGGGCGCATTCGTGAGATCCTTGGCATTCCCAAAGAACAGCTTTTGGCCACAGCGTATACTCATAAGCATCGTTTGCCAGCTTTACAGACTAATCATATTGAACGTATGGCACGTATCGATCAAGTATCAGCTACTACTGGAATTGCTTTGGTTGGGAATTATTTTTGGGGAGTCTCTATAGAGGATTGTTTGATCCGTGTCGCTAAAGAGTGGGAACGTATTCACCAATGAAGCTTTTGAGATCATCTTGGCATTCAGCGTGAGAATAAACATAAGGATATTATTGTGCGATTACGCTAAAGCTAATCGCACTTACGCCCCTAACCCAAGCTGTATTATGGTATCTTCAATGTAAATAAACATCATCAATCATTAGGGACTGTAATTATTTATATACCCACAGAAACTAGTAGAATCAGAAATTTATTAGTATTTTATAATATTTTAATAACTAGACATTTTAATAATTAAGGTTTTAGTGCAATGACATTACTTGACCCAATTTGTTTATATTTTCACCGATATTCTTGGTTGTTCGCTTTTTTAGTGTTATTTGTGCTGTTGATGCCTGTATATGCCTCATCTTCTTGCATCCTAAGACAACAAGCAGATGACAATTGGAATGCCTGTGTGAATAAACCAAAGGTTACTTTATATGGTCGAGCAGCCCCTGAACAACATATGATGCAACATCCACTTCTAAACTCGCCATTTGGTAAATACTCACATCAAGAATATATGAGTGTTCAAGGAACTACGGTTATGTTGTTACTTGATGGCCCCCTTACTTGTAATAACAAATTACAAGCGATTGGTAAATTAAAATTGGTAGACTTAGGTGGTCCATCTGGAACAAAGAATAGCTATCGTAGTTGGGCTTTATGGGTCGAAACTTGGCAATGTTTTCCATAATAGACATTATCCGCAACTCCATTTTTACTTTTATAGTTGCGCCATTTCGTCATTCCTGCGAAAGCAGGAATCTATTCCTGTTCTCACTGGATCCCTGTTTTCACAGGGATGACGGAATCCCGCCACTTGGTCATTCCTGCGAAAGCAGGAATCTATTGC
>LFCU01000142.1 GCA_001044195.1 Candidatus Achromatium palustre | reverse complement strand
AATATCCTACGTATAATTAGCTTTATAAGTATTGATAGTACACACTTATCATACTCTTCTTGATCATAAGTTACTTTTGTTCATAATTTTATATAGCATTATCAAATAGTTATATGCCCACAGAAAGCGGTAGAATCAGCAAATTAGATATACTATAATGATTTGAGATGTTCTATATAATTTTTTCGCTTATAACTTGGTTTACAGAGCAATATTAAGATGAATAAATTGGGTATATTGGGTTGGGCTGGAATATTAGGTATATTAGCTAGTGCGTTACAGTTTTTAGATTTTTTTGAGTGCAAGCCGTGGAATGAAAAATCGGTATGTTATTGGGGAGAACGTAAATCTACAAAAGATACTCCTCCTATCCAAAAAATATCTATTACTCCACATAAGCAGATACGTGATCCAGTTGCTGCTGACTTTGGCAATAGGCGTAGACCGTTTAGTAATCAATTAAGAGATATTGAACATAGAAATGATAATATACCTAGTACCAAAACCCAAGTTATTTCAGTATCGCCTACAGTAGTGATACAACAACTGCCAAACCGATCTATTAAAACTGAATCATCATGGCGACAAGATAGGTATAGAAATGATGTAGAACCTTCACGTATTCATTATGAAAGATCGAGAGTCAACAAAGATCGACAAATGTATGTAGCAACACAAAGAATTGAAGATGCCAGAAGAATAGCAAGAGAGGCAAAACAACGAGCTAAACATGCACGAAGAAGAGCAGAAGCTATAAAACGTCGCTTCTCTGAATATTAAGTAGGATTGACTCAATTCAGGCTTGTGTTATTTTTAAACTATTGTATTGTTAGACTTTGCAAATTTTACATATAGCATAATGAATACCAATATTCATAAATATATTGCAACCTTTTTTCTTTTGTTGATCTTAACTTGTATACATGTTGAAGTATGTTGTGCTTCCACAACGATGGTAACAGTTAAAGTTGATGGTAGTGGAAATGTTTTGGTATGTAATGCAGATAATTATAGCCAATGCATTCAGCAACACCATGAAGCTGAAGCGGCAATTGTTCCGAAGCGACAAGTACTATCAGCTTCATGTAGCTCTGTAGAAGGATTTGTCCAGCAGTATTATGCAGATTATCGAAATGGCGATGTTCGAGCGGTACTTAAAAAGCGATTAAAACCATCGAAAATAATTGCAGAAATTGTTAGGAATACAGAATGGTGTGGTATTCCGCATACAAAACTAATTAAATGTACAGAGAACAATGCCGTTGTTTACATTGATGTCACCACAAAAAACTACCATCGACGACCAAAACGTTGGTTTGTTAATGTTTATCTACAAAATGCGCATGGACAATGGTTAATCACTAGTATAAAATCTCAACGAAAATAGTTTAGAGGTAGATAACTTTATGATAAATATTTTTAAATCATTTGTTTTTTTTATAATAATGTTACATTTGGTATTTCCAATACATCAATCGATTGGTGGTGATACTTATATATGGGGAGATAACATAAATGTATGCACTGCTGATAATTTTTCACAATGCATCCAAGGTTCTGCTAAACCTTTGACAAAAAGTGCAAATTCTCAAGATATATATGATCGTACAGACAGAATTTTTTACAAACGGCATCCCGAATTAAGAGGACAACAGATTGATGCGATAGATAATTCTAGAGAGAGAAGATCCTTAGTAAAAGAATGGTTTAGAATCCGTAGGGATGTTTGTAACAAGGTTGCAGATAATAAGTTTTATCGAAAACATCCTGAACTAAGCGGACAAAAAATTGATTCAATAAGAAATTTATATAGGAGAAAATCCCTATCAAGAGAATGGGTAGTAATCAGAAACAACATTAGTGGGTGCAACTAAAAAATTGTCTAAGAATTTTGGTAGTGGTCTAAATGTTAGTAACATAACTCTTTGGATAACAATCTCTACGGATCAAAAATCACTACTCTTTGGACTACTACCTATCAAAGAAATTCCATCTTTAAAAGTTGCCAAACAGGCGTACTTTGCTTTTTGGAGTGGAACGGCGAAAGGAATAGGTTGATCTCCTCCAGTCTCCTTTGTGATTGCGTCTTAACCATACATCTTTAGGGTTGCCGCTTTGGTAACATCTGGATTGATTATCTGCATTACACAAATAAACAATTCCGCCTTTATTAACTGTCATGTACATATCGTTTTCAGCTAATGAAATATATGAAAATAAAAACAAAATTATGGCTATGAAATACCTATTCAATACAACCATCATGATTACACCTATCTTTTTGGATTATAATAACAACAACCCCCTTTATTTGCTCTATAGTAGGATTTAAAAGCGTTACCATGAGTATATGCAGGACATTCACTTTGAGTACGCCATTTAAAAGTTGATTCACATGATGTAATAAAACTCTGACCACATATCATATTTTGTTCACTTGCTCTACCGCTAAAACGTGCTGTACGCCCTATCTTTTTAGATACCATACAAAATATTTTTGCACTAATTCTGGCAGCCGTTCTTCCCAATTCTCTACATTTAGAAGCACAATCACTGACCACTTTAGACAAAGAATCACTTAACCCCTTCAAATACCCATTTAGACATTGTTGATTACTACTATTTCGTCTTTTTCTGGCATTTGTTTCCCAATTGCTTACATCCTTAAGCAACTTATCTGCAAAATAACAATCACCATTTAACTCTTGCCATCTTTGTTTTACTTGTTTAATACCTAATTTTTTACATTCGGAACTTGTTGATAGAATTCCTAACGATAGTGCTTGACTTTTAGCTGCTTCCTGTACAGGATTGTTACCCTGGTAGCATTCTGATTGATTGTCCGCATTACATACACTACCATAAACAGGTCCTTGAATGATCACATCATCAGCTAATAGAAGGTATGGGGATAACACAAGAATTAAGGCTATAAAATAATTATTGAATACAAGCATGAGGATAGTGCCTATTTTGTATAAGTTTAATTTTAACTTATATTTTAGTCAGTTACGACGGCGGTGATAAATGATAAATGTCTCTCTACAGGCTTTACCACCTTGACAAGCTATAGTGTGGCCCTTAGTCTCTGTTACTGGATGATCGTGATGTGGTGTTGCTCCAGGATCTGTTCCTACTGTAACCCCCCGTTGTGCTGCTGCATGTATCTCTGGATTGACCAATAAAGCCCTACGATACTTAGCCATAAGATTATTTTGGGGTGTCAACGAGACAATGGCATGTATGGTTTCAGTGCCAGTATTATTATCTAGGCTAAAGTGTTGATTGGCTCCTGGTAACAATAGAGGCTGACCAGCTTTAATATGGTTAGATTTTTTAGATAAACTTAGTAGTTCGTATAGTTGACCTATACTATCAAAATGAAATAGGTATAGATACATAGATCTATTCGCTTTAATTTCAATACTAAAGCGATCACCATTACGTAAGATAGAGCCATTTTTTAATGCCCATGTTTTACCGTTACCATTGGGACCACTGTAACGATAACGTAATGCAAGATCATTATTAGGGTTTGCTGTTGGGCGATTAATATCAACACATAATTCATTAGTTTTGCAGACACGCTTAACCCCAATAGCGGTTTGGGGTATTAGCGTGGTCAATATTAAAATTAGTAATGTGGGCAAAATAACCGAACTATACATGTGAATCTCCATTTTAAAGTGAAAAATTGAGTTTATAAGCTATTTTTAATTTGAGTTTAGCGAATACGTTGAAATTCTACCCGTCTATTTAAGGCTCTTCCAGTTTTATTGATATTGCTGGCAATAGGATTAGACTCTCCATAACCAGTTGTTTTTAACCTACTTCGGGCGATTTTATGATAGCGAACAAGGTATGTTTGCACTGCTTTAGCCCGCAATTTAGATAAGCGCAAATTATATTTTGCACTACCTATAGAGTCGGTATAACCAATGATCAGCAATACTGCATCAGGCAATTGGTTCTTTAATGTCCTACCTAGGCTGTCCAAAGCTGGATTGGCATTTGGCTTAACAATTGCTGAATTAAAAGCAAATTTAACCAAAGCTCCAGCTTTATGGGGAGTATCTTGGGCTACATAAACCCCCCGCTGTCTAAATTTTTTATTTTTAGAGTGTCTAGCCAGTGATAAAGCTTTGGTCCATTGTGCTGAATTTTGAGGAAATACTAGAGTAGGTTCCGCTATAGATGCTGATATAAGCAGTAAATTAGTTACAAATATTAACAATTTTACAATATTGCGCATAATATTTTAGTTTTGTAATTCTAAAAACACGTACTAACCTTTAGAGACAATGTGTTTTTCAATCCATCCACATACCCAATCAAACATTGTTCATTACTATCATTGCGTTTTTTTCCAACGTCATTTATCCAGTTTGATACATCTTCTAGTAACCTGTTGGTGGCGGAACAATTTGAACCTAACTCTTTCCATCTTTGTTCTACTCTCTCAATAGCTAATTTTCTACATTCAGATTTTGTTGATATAATTCCCAAAGATAGTGCTTGACGTTTATCAATTGTTTGCCCAGAATTGCTCCCTATGTAACATTTTGATTGATTATCTGGATTACATAGATTGGAAACAGGGCCATAAACATTAATTGTTGTATTTGTCTTATTGTCGGCCAATGAAATATATGGAAACAATAACATAATGACAACCATAGAATGGCGATTAAGTATAGTCATTGTGATTAGCAATATAGTTATTAATATTAAGGTTCTATTACATCAGCAATTGTTTTTTGGCGATTTTTGCGACATCTGCTATCAATTTTATTCAATATTAATCTATTAAACTGCTGCTTTTGTCTGTCCATTAAGCCTTGTATATATGCCACTAACAATTTGGACTTTATACCTTTGCCTACAAGCATTTGTTCTTTTTCGTTGTAATCTATAGTGCGTTTCCACTGATGAATCCAAAAGGAGCAGGTGAAATTAGAAGCTGGGGCTTTTTTACTAGATTTTTTATTTGAATGGGCGATGTTACGCGCTGATTTAGTTTTTTTAGATCGGCGTTTAACTTTAGTAACTCGTTTGTAGCGAGTTGTCGATCCATCTGCATGTTGAATTACTACATTTCCTGGGCCAGATACGCTATCCATACGTCCAGTTACACGATAAACATGTACATCGTCTGCATGGCTTGATAATGAAATTATCAAAAATATTATTAATATGTAGATATTTGTTTTCATGAATGGAGTGTGTTAAATAGTAAAAATTTATTTTTATGTAGTGTTCCAATTTATAATATGAGATTGCAAAACATCATAATAAATCAGATCACTACCGTAATTTGGCTAATTTATAATTATGAGTAGCACGATATTTAGTATATAGTTTGCTAATTAAACGGCCAAAATCGCCAACGCTTCATCAACCCTACTACTGTGACAAGCTTTTGGGAGCTATGTTTAGTACATTTAGCATCTATATTGCTTATCATTTCGTTATCAAATGGGAGTTTATGGGCATCAAGTAACCCTTTAACATATACGATTAATTCGTAGGCTTCCTTTGTCTTTGAGATAGGCATACCCCTATCAAAACGTAAATCTCTTCGTCTGTCATTCCAATCAATGCAGCTAAAATTACAAAACTGCCCTATTTTGTCGCCAATACTTCTGGCTTTTTTAGGACTTTCCCTATGGGGAATATCCCTACGAAGAACTTTTCTGCGTGGGATATCCTTATGATGATAGCTTGTAGTCCCATCAGAATGTTGTATAACAGTGTTTCCTGGTCCAGTAACACTGTCCATTCTATCAACTTTATCTTGAATATAGACATTACCAGCTAAAACTGATAGCGATATTGTAATAATCAAAGAGAAACATATAAAAAGAATTTTTTTCACTAGAATACACCTTTGTTTAAGTTATTCTAAAATACAATATACGTTTGTATGACCATTAGTTATCTACATATAATTCGATTACCATAATATTGGCAATTGCTATATCCTTGACGATTTTGTTGGCAAGTTGCTAGGCGATCAGCACTGCACAAATAACACACGTTACCATTAATACGTACCTCTGAAAATGTTACTGGTGGAGGTGATTCATATATTTCACAACAACAGCCAATACACCCTCTATCTATAGCATCCTGACATGAGTCTCGGTTAGGAGAAATATTTACATTGCCAGACATAACAAGAGTTGAAACCATACATAATGCTAAAAACAATGCACTTTTCATTATTTGTATTTTAGGATAGGCAATGTGACTTTAAATATGATAGTCCTACAAATCAGTATAGATTGGCATTAATCTGTACTTATTGTAGGACTGTCGAATATTCACACCAATTGCAAGTAATTATCTACATATAATTTTATTGCCATAATATTGGCAATCCCTATATCCTTGACGATTTTGTTGGCAAGTTGATAAATTGTCTGCGCTGCATAAATAGCGAACATTACCATCTACCTTAACAATCGAAAATGTTACATGAGTGTGTCTATGTGTATGGTACTCTGGCCGGATTTCTTGAACACCGGTTGCCCCATTGTCTACGTTCATTACATTATCAGCTTCTTTAATATATAGATCGCCAGCTGTAACAATAGTTGAAGTTACAAAAAACATACTAATTATAAACAAAATCGTTTTCATCGATTACCTCTTTTATGTTTTAATTTACATCCAAAACAACATCAACGATTTTACTTTGCGGATTAGTCTTGCAAATACGATCAATAGATTTTACCGAACGAGAGTTTATCACCTTATTCGTAACATCTATAACCCCCCTAATATACGCAGCTAATAAGGAGGCATTTTCTGATTTACTTACAAGACCACTATCTTCAAGGACTAAAGAGCCATTTTGCCGCTCTTCATTCCAACTTGAACAGGTTAGCACAAAAACAGATGCTTGTGCAACCTTTTTTTGGGGAGTTTGGAAATTTTCTTCTCCCCTTACTATATCTGTAGAATAGGTTGAAATTTCTACAGAGTTAGTATTCTCATTTACTCCTTGCGCTGAACAGCCTGCAAGTAGAAATAATGAACTTATGAATATAAGCGAAGTCATTATTTTTGTCATTATTACTCCTTAATAAAAATTTACAGCCTTTTAAGCCATCTAATCCTGGCTCGATATCTAGTAATTAAGCATCGTACATTAGATCCACATTTATTGCGATGCCTTAACCAAGGTAGTTGAGAATTTTTCCAAAGATTCTTTCTCTCCCTAGATGATAAGCTATATGAGTGTGCATAATATAATTCCGCCATTTCTGAATCCAATGCCTTACCACCTATCAATTTCGTAAAAATTCTAAGTTTGTTAGTATTGTTAATCAATTAGTTACGATATAACTGCTAGGTGGTAAGATCCAATGCACATAACCTACTGTTATTGCATATTGCTATTTCTGAGCGTTTTTTGGCTTTTCTGCAATCAAAGCTTGGGGACGATTTAGGTGTCACTATACGATTCGTCCTTCTTTGATTTTGATAGCAACCAGAACCGTTGTCAGCGTTACATACAGTAATTTGATTACCAGAAATGTAAATATCATCAGCGATGAGTAATGACGAAGCCATACACATTACAAATATAATTATATTATGGAATAACATTGCTATCTTCAAATTAAAGCCTCCTATTAAACATTATCATGGATAACAGTTCCAGCAAAAGCCTATTTTTTCATTTTTTGTTTTGATAGTTGCAAATGTTTGCCCTCTTTTTATCAGTTTTCCATAATTACCATCAATAGCGGCAGGATTAATAGTAATGCGAGTTTGTCTACCATTGCTCCATATTAATTTATAGTAATTGTTATTTACGACAACTATATTGCAATGATCATTAACTATTTTTACTCCAAAACTGGCCTTAGTAGGTAATGATGTACAATAACCTTTTACACTATTGAATTTTACTGTAGCATTAGATTGTTGTCTGCATAAACTACCATTATCGGCATTGCAAACAAAAACATTGCCACTTTTATCTACACGAATGGTAATTTCAGTGCCTGCATATACATTTATTGAATATATCAAACTAAGGCATAGAAAAAATATAACCATAGGAAACATCCTACCTAATTTGCTTACTTTAGTCTTTTATTTTACGGCATCCTTCATTACCTTCCAAAAGTAGTTTACACTTTTTTAATTTGGAATAGGATATTCGCACCAGTATTGATAAGGAATATTTGGAATATAACCAATCTATAAATTGTAAACAAGAAATGAAGGATGCCTATTTTACTACAAAAATTATAAACATCTTGTTAACACAAATTACAATTTTTGATAATACCATAAGAATTGAAACATCGGAGCAAAAATTTATTAGATTCCAAAACCCCAGACGATGTATTGCGATAATCTGTAGATTGGGTTGTAAGTATGTTTGGCAACCCGACATTAACCATAGAGCATTATAGATAGATGCCAGAAGACAAATCTAAACAGGACATGTCTAGAGACATTATCTCTAAAGACATGCTAAAACGGCTCTTTGTAGATTTTGCTAATCTGCTATTCGACCTAGATGTATCAGATGCTGAAATCCTCTAAACCCAATCGCAGCGTATCGAAGAACGCCGCGCTGATTTGGTAGCGCGGATGCAAGATAATAAGATTGGTGAACCATTTATTCTCCATGTCGAGATCCAAAATGATAACCACTCCAAAATGCTATGGCGCATGTTGCGCTATCGTACGGAAATAAGTTTCTTATATCCTAAAATTGACATACGTCAATACGTAATCTACATTGGCAAAACTGATCTTAGCATGAAAGCGAGCGTTGTTCAAACTGGTCTCAATTACAACTATACTATTATAGATATGCACACCATTGACTGTGAACGCTTGCTCCAGCTAGACAATTCTGATGCCTTAGTATTAGCAGTATTGTGCGATTTTAAAGGCCGCCCGAATCGTGAAGTTATACGCTATATTTTACAACGCCTTAAACAGTTAAATGGTGCCAATGAGAGCAAGTACCGTGAATATGTACATATGCTAGAGATACTTTCAAGCAATCGAGATTTGACCAAAACCATAGAACAGGAACAACAGATGTTAACTCAAATAGAACAGCATCAGTTACCTTCGTTTAGAGTAGGAATGCGGTATGGTATGGAGCAAGGCAGGCTGCAAGGCATGGAGCAAGGCAGGCTGCAAGGCGAAGGTAAATTGCTAGAGCGACTATTAATTCGACGTTTTGGAGCTAAAAAGATTACCAAACCTATACGTCAAAAATTATCCAATGCTACTATAAAAGAATTAGAATGCTGGGGAGACAATATACTGGATTCTAAAACTCCCGAAGATGTATTTCGATAATCTGTAGGTTGGGTTGCCATCCGTTTGGCAACCCAATTAACCATAGAGCATTTTTTAATTAGATTAAATAGTTAAATAGATGTCAGAAGACAAATCTAAACAGGACATGTCCAGAAGATATTCTGATTTTATCGCTTTTTGTGGGCAAACAAATATTAGTAGAGGTAAAGATCGTAGGGTACAGATCGCGTACCATAAAGTAAAAGGTGCGCAGTGCGCACCCTACTAATGTCCTATTATTAATTGCATAAGGAAACTATTTTAATGTCACGTATTGCTGATATTAAGCGTACTACCCTTGAGACGGATATCCAAGTCAAACTAAATTTAGACGGTACTGGCACGGCCAAACTCCATACTGGAGTACCATTTTTAGAACACATGCTGGAACAAATAGCCCTTCATGGACTTATAGATTTAGAGATTAACTGCCAAGGTGATAATCACATAGATGACCATCACACCGTAGAAGATATAGGAATTACTTTAGGTATGGCTTTATCCCAAGCATTAGGAGATAAAAAAGGTATACAACGTTATGGCCATGCTTATGTACCATTAGATGAGGCTCTATCTAGGGTAGTCATAGACTTTTCAGGACGGCCTGGTCTAGAATTTTATGTGACATTTAGTCGACCTCATATTGGCAATTTTGATGTAGATCTAGTGCGAGAATTTTTTCAAGGTTTAGTAAACCATGCTGCCTTAACGTTACATATTGACGGTTTACGAGGTCTGAATGCCCATCACCAAGCTGAAACCCTGTTTAAGGCTTTTGGACGCGCTTTACGTATGGCCATAACAATTGACCCCAAACTATCTGGTGTAAAACCTTCCACTAAAGGGCTACTTTAACCTAATGAGTCAACGCATTGCTATAATTGACTATGGTATGGGAAACTTGCATTCAGTTGCCAAAGCCATAGAACATCTTATGGCTCCCAGTGATCAAGTATGGGTTACCAACGATGCCCAACTTATACAACGCGCAGATCGTATTATTTTCCCCGGCCAAGGGGCGGCTAGAGATTGTATGCTGGCCATTAATAAACAGGTTCGTGAAACTGTGTTAATGGCGGTTAGGGAAAAACCTTTTTTAGGTATCTGTATGGGGTTACAGGTTTTATTAGATCATAGTGCCGAAAATGCTGGGACTGATCTATTAGGTGTTATTTCAGGACAGGTGCAGGCTTTTGACAAGTCACAATCTATTAATGGCCAAACGCTAAAAATACCCCAGATGGGTTGGAATCAGGTACAACAGCAGGACACCACACATTTTTTATGGAAAGGCATTCCTAATAACAGCCGATTTTATTTTGTGCATAGTTATTATGTAGCACCAAAAAATCAAAGCCTAATAGCAGGAACTACTAATTATGGCATAACTTTTACTAGTGCTTTGGCCTATAATAATCTATTTGCAGTACAATTTCATCCTGAAAAAAGTGCGGAATTAGGCTTACGGCTATTAAAGAATTTTTTACACTGGAACCCATAATGTAGGGTGCGCATCGCGCACCTATCAATTCAAACATAAATGGTGCGCAAGCGCACCCTACTATCTAATAGTCATCTATCTACTAATAGTCATCTATCTAATAGTCATCTATCTAATAGTCATCTATCTAATAGTCATCATCATCGTCATCACTATCAATCACAACTAACCATTCGCCTTTGTTATTGGGACGAGATATTTCCACCACATAGGACTCATCGTTTTCTTCTAGCAACTCATTTATTGAGTTAACACTATTTGTATCTGATACCAAAAAAAATTTTTGCACCTGTTAATTTACTCCTATAAATTGATTCAAATTTATATATTTATTCATTTATACAGTAGTTTTTTGTGTCAAGGCTTTGTCTTAGCACCAGCTACAATTCGCTATAAGCCTAATATAATATTGCTTAAAATAAAAACAAGATAATGGATTTTAATTTATGAAAATTTGTATCATCTCAGATAGTCATGACCATGCTATACTTATGGATAAAGCCGTAGCAGAGGCCAAAGAAATGGGGGCTGAAGTGGTATTGCACTGTGGTGATGTAGTAGCCCCTAGCACTATGAAGCATTTAATCAAACATAGTTTACCAATCCATTTTATTCATGGCAATAATACTGGCGATCTTTACACTTTAGGGCACTTAGTGACACGTCATAAAAATTTGTTACATTATTATGGTATGGATGCTTCTATAGAAGTAGCAGATCGGCGTATTTTTATAGTGCATTACCCACATTATGCTCATGCCATGGCCGTTACTGGTGATTGGGACTTAGTATGCTGTGGCCATAATCATTGTGCCAATCAAGAGCAAGTTATCAATATCAAAGGCACCCAAACCATACTAGTTAATCCTGGCACAGTAGGTGGGGTTGGTAATGCTCCAGCAACCTATATTTTAGGGGATCTTGATAAGATGGAATTTGTCATTAAATACCTTCCTAAACAAATCTAATAGCACCATAAATTTACAATATAATTAAATACCGAAAAAATGTGCTAATATGAAATAAAATTGTAATTTATTCTTAAAGCTTCAAATGTGCCTATTCTTGATACGAATTGTATGAAACGATAGTGTAGGAGTTACAATCATGGCACAATTTCTTGAATGGTCTGAAGAAATTAGTGTTGGTGTTGAAGAGATAGATGAGCAGCATAAAGTCCTAGTAAAATTGATTAATGATTTAAATGATGCCATGCAAGAACGGCGTAGCAATGAGATAGTAAAAGAGATCCTGAACAAATTAGCCGAATATACCCGTATTCACTTTGCTGTCGAAGAAAGCCTAATGCGCATTTTAGGTTATCCTGGTTATGAAGCTCACAAAGCCCAACACCAAGAACTTATCTATAGTGTTTTGGATCTTGCCCAAAAAGTAGAAGGTGGCAAATCTGGAATTAGCTTTGAGTTGATGCACTTTTTAAAGTCTTGGCTTACCAAGCATATTATGGAAAGCGATAAAGATTATTCTGATCATTTTTTAAAAGCTGGAATTCAGTCTAAATTAAAAAAACGTTCTTGGATCTTTGGGTTATGGGAATAAAATATGGTGCAAAAAATTGTAAATATCTGGCAGTACCAATATATTTGGATATTAACATGTTTAGTTATCATATTACCAGGCTGTGGATTCAAACTACGTAGTTCTCCTATAATTCCTCATGATCTTGGATTATGGTATATCAAAGCAGCATCTGATTCTCATATTGTCGATGCTCTAAACGAATTACTGCGTATTAATGGGATAGCTCGTACTCAAGACCCTAAAATAGCCAATATTACCATTCATATATTAGAAGAGATTTATAAAACTCGAGTTGTTACAGTCAATTATCAAGGGAAAACCATTAGCACTGGAATATACTACAGAGTAACCTTTGAGGGTATAAGTAAAGATGGCAAAATATTTGCCAAACGCCAAACTGTTACAGCGTATAGAGAGTATGTAGACCCTGAAATCGAAGTATTGGGGAAACGGGAGGAAGTAGAGTTGATTCGGCATAGCTTGGAGGAAGATGTAGCAAATCGTATCTTACAACGCCTACGTCCCCATTTACTTAAGCTTACTAAGATAAAGTAGGGTGGGCAATGCCCACCCTACTACTAACCTAACTAACTGTTTTATCATCTATATTCAAAATAATGCGCCTTGACTTTCACAAACTCCCAAATCACCTCAAACAAGCCCTACTACCAGTATATCTTGTAGCGGGAGACGAACCACTCCAACATGGAGAGACTTTAGATCAAATCCGACACGCTGCCAAAACTCAAGGCTATACAGAACGGGAGATATTAGAACAGGATGCCCAATTTAAATGGTCCAGATTAAATACAAGTGCTGCTACACTTTCTCTATTTGGACAACGCCGTTTAGTAGAATTACGCCTATTAAGTTCCAAAATTGGCAAAGAAGGCAGTGAGGCTATAGGCTTATGGCTTAAAAAATTGCCACCAGACACTGTCTTACTGATTAGCAGCCCCAAACTAGACCGAAGTGGAGCCAAATGGACTCAAACAATAGCCCAACATGGAGGGTTAATAACAGTATGGCCTTTAAATTTCAATCAGCTTGTTACTTGGTTAGATCAAAGGCTTAGGAGTCGTAATTTAATCCCAGCTCCTGAAGTTGCAGCATGGTTAGCAGAACGAGTTGAAGGCAATTTACTAGCTGGTGCTCAAGAGGTTGATAAACTAGCCTTACTGCAAGAGCCTGGCCCGTTAAGTTTAAACCAAGCCATAAATGCCATATCTAATAGTGCCAGGTATAGTATCTTTGACTTAGCTGATAGTATCGTAGATGGTAAAAAAGCCCGCAGTCTTCACATCTTACAAACTTTACAAGCCGAAGGCACGGCCAGTGCCATAATTCTCTGGGTGTTAATTAAAGAAGCCCACTTACTAGCCGAAGCAGCGTTTCAGGTTAACCAAGGCATGGCATTATCTCAAGCGATTGCTAGTAGACGGGATATTAGAGAACACCGCCGCCCAAGTTATACCAAAGCTCTAGCTCAAACCAAGGCCAAACATTGGGAACTATTGTTATTACAATGCTCCCAAGCTGATATGGCGATTAAAGGCTTAAATAATGCAGACCCCTGGCAACTATTTGAATGCATTATATTAGGATTTTGCAAAAGTACTCTATTTCATAAAAATTCAATATGCCAAGCAAGCTCATACCAAACTTAAAATGTCAAATATCATGAATCCAACTACAGATAGCCTAGTACTCTACAAAATTCGTCCAGCCAGAGTGCTCTCTGTAGGTGAAAAAATCATGATCGAACTCGAAGGTGGCCAGGTCAAAAATGTACGTCCTAAGGATATCGAACTATTACATCCTGGCCCCCTATTAGATCTTAGCGATTTAGCACCTCAAGAAGGCGATATTGAAGAAGCCTGGGCCTTATTAGAAGGCAACACTACCAATTTAGCAGAATTATCTGAGTTAATATACGCTGATTTTACGCCAATTACAGCTTGGGCTACTTGGAAACAGGTAGCAAATGGGTTATTTTTTTCTGGTCGACCTCAAACCATTACTGTACGTAGCCGTGCTATGGTAGAGCGTGATCAGCAAGAACGTGCTGCACGTGAGGCAGAACGGCGCAATTATAAAGCATTTATAACCAGATTGCAAGCGAATACTTTTCTTCCAGAAGATCATGAACGCTTAAAAGAAGTAGAAAAAGTAGCATTTGGTTACTCTGAAAATAGTCGCATCCTTAAAACCTTAGGTCATCAAGCCACTAAAGAACATGCCTATCGTTTCTTAACAAAATTGGGTTATTGGCCACCACATTATAATCCTTATCCAGCACGTTGCCAGATAAACTTAAGTACATTGGAATTGCCAATCCCAGAGCTTCCAGAAGATACACGGCGTGATCTTACTCACTTAACCACCTATGCTATTGATAATGCAGATACTCAAGATCCAGATGATGCTATCAGTATTGATGGCAATTGCCTTTGGGTGCATATAGCAGATGTGGCGGCTTTAGTAGCTCCAGATAGCCAATTAGATCATGAGGCACGTGCGAGAGGAGCCAATCTGTATTTACCAGAAGGTGTAGTGCCAATGTTGCCACATAAGGTTACCCATAATTTGGGTTTAGGACTACAAAATGTCTCACCAGCACTTTCGTTTGGTATTCAGTTTGAAGATATTGACAATCTTGAAAGCATCAATCCTGACACCATTGGTAACTCTCTTGGCAATACAAAATTAGAAATTTGCCATAGTTGGATACAAGCGCAACGTATAAGTTACCAAGAGGCTGAGACCAAGCTAGATTCCGGGCCATTGTACAAGATCCATCAAATAACAGAAGCATTTTATAAACAACGCCAAGCCCAAGGGACAGTGAATATTGAGCTACCCGAAGTTAATATTAAATTACGCGATAATATAGTACATATTATTCCAGTAGAAAAACTTCAAAGTCGTGAACTGGTAGCCAATGCTATGTTGCTTGCTGGAGAGACCATCGCCCGTTACTGCCAACAGGCCAATATCCCTATTCCTTACGTAGTGCAACCACCACCAGATCAACCACAAAATCCAACTGATTTAGCCGCAATGTGGGCATATCGCAAACAACTCAAACCAAGTCGTCTGAGTGTGGAACCAGATTTGCACTTTGGCTTGGGAATGCCAATGTATACTCGCGCCACTAGTCCTTTACGACGCTATTCAGATTTATTAGTACATCAACAAATATGTGCGCATCTTGATAATAAACCATTATTATCAGAGGAACAGATTGCAGAACGTTTTGATCTAGCCGATATTGGTTCCAGTTTGGTGCGACGTGCGGAACGTCTTTCCAACACCCATTGGAAATTAGTTTGGTTAATTCAGCATTCTGAGTGGGAAGGGGATGCTATTGTATTGGAGCAGGAACAGGATCGAGTGTGGGTTACAATCCCAGAGTTAGCTTTGGAAACTAAGGTAAGAATACAGGGTACCAATTTAAATGATCAGTTAAATTTAAAGTTACGAGAAGTTGATCTTCCAGAATTAGCCTGTTATTTTAATGCTCGCATAAAATAAATGCAATAAAACCGAGTTTTTCAATACATAAGGGCCGTAGGGTGCAATAACCAACGGGCATTGCACCAATTTTTGAAGTATCGTTCCCACGCTCGGTGTGGGAATGCATCCTAGACGCTCTGCGTCACAAAAAAAATTAAATTATTCACTACTTTTCTATCGAAGTGAAGGATGCCTCTTTTCCAAATTGAAATATAAGGATTAATTTATGCTCATTGAGACTCTCATGGTGGTTGGTGGGGCAGTTCTTACTGGTCATGAAATTTATGGTCTGTATCACACTTGCCAATCGGTCCTGTTTGGCAAGGATGCAGTGCAGCGGCAAATTGAAAACGCGGTGCAAAAACAGGTTGACCTGCAAATGCAGCAAGTCACTAACAAGTTTTTATATGCTGCCAATCTGGATGCAGTACATTTGCGCAAGCCACCAGCTAATTTGCCACCAGCTCCACTGCCTAGTACAGAAGCCTTAGAAAAATTTATTGCTCCTACTCAGGCTTTGGCCGCAGGTTTAAATCAGAATAAGCCCCAGCCTGCTTTGGGTTCTTCTCTTATACATCTGCCATCGTATTTTAATATTAATAAGGTTATCAATGCCTGTGCGCTGCATTATTTTTTGGATGATGATCCTGAAGAAGATTGGCCGCCTCCTGAACCAAATGAGATTTGGGTATTATTCCCAATCTATGATCATCGCACTGGTAGGGATAATTATCATATAGGCTTGGTGCGGCGTGAGGATTTAGCAGCACAGGGTTTGGGTATACATCAAGAGTGGCAACCTAATAGGTACATTTTGCCGCCTGAATTACGTTGTGAAGAAGCTACAGTGCGTTCTGTTTTGGGTTTAAAACCTCTTGAACCTCCTAAACCTCAACTCGAGTTGATTCATGGTTGGAGTACGCAACAGGTACAAGATCTTCAGCAGCAAACTGCAAGGGCTTTAAAATTGCCAGTAGAGTTTCAGCATGATCTAAAGTTTGGTGGCAAAGGACCTGCTATGCTGGTTATTCCGGCGGGTATCTATCTAATGGGATCACCTGATGAATATGAAAAGCCAATACACCAGGTAACTATTAGTAAGCCGTTTGCGATGGGTAAATATCCAGTCACTAATGCAGAATATCGGAAATTTCGGCCTAAACATGATAGTGGCAAATATCAAGATTTATCTTTGAATGATGATACACAGCCGGTAGTTAGAGTAAGTTGGGAGGATGCGATGGCTTATTGTACGTGGTTATCAGAGCAGACTGGAAAAGATTATCGTTTACCAACTGAGGCTGAATGGGAGTATTGTTGTCGGGCTGGTACAAATACTAGATATTGGTGGGGTGATGAAATTGGCAAGAATAATGCCAATTGCAATGGTTGTGGCAGTCAATGGGATAATAAGCAAACAGCTACGGTAGGTTCTTTTAAACCCAATCCTTGGGGATTATACGACGTACATGGCAATGTTTGGGAATGGTGTAATGATTGGTATGCTGAGGATTATTACCAGCAATCTCCAGACCATGATCCTATTGGTCCTAGGGATGGTGCGGCCCGTGTCCTTCGTGGTGGTTCCTGGCACAGCAACGCAGGCAACGTGCGTGCTGCTAACCGGAGCAGGTACGAGCCTGGTAACCAGAGCACCCTCGTGGGCTTTCGCGCCTGTGAGGTCCAGGTAAAGTAAGTCAAGTCAGGAAATAGCAGCAACGAGCAAGCCGAGAAATTTTTTAAGAGGCGAGTGGGCGAGCCTCAAAAAAAATTTCAAGGCTTGTGAGTGCTGCTATTAAAGGGGCGGTTGCTCGAGATTTTTTTTGCATATATGTATATTAGAAAATTCCAATATTTTAAACCATGATTCACTTGATTTTCTTGATTACCATGATGCGTTAATCAAGACAATCTAGTTAATCTTGCAAATCAAGCCAGGTAGGGTGCGCATTGCGCACCATAATTTGATATTCAAGATGGAAAAGGTGCGCATTGCGCACCCTACCTGGCTATACACTTTGTTGTAACAAATCTAATTCATCCTGATTTATATAATCTCTTATA
>LFCU01000225.1 GCA_001044195.1 Candidatus Achromatium palustre | reverse complement strand
CGCCGCCAAGGTTTGATAAGTGATGATACGCAGTGCCTTGTAATCCTGATATAATTTATTAGTTATCTCTCTTTCAAGCTGTTCGCTTCTTTTTAGGATATTTAGGGTTTCCCCACTTAGTAACTGTTTAGCACTTAATAGCCATTGGAAGCGAGTATATTCTAGCGGTTCGGTTAAATTAGCTAGACTCCAACTTTCATAAACTTGGCGACCATAACCTACGGCATATAGGCGAATTTCTAAATAATTGCTAACTAAAACCCATTTAGCACCTGGAGCATCCATCGCATATTCCCAGGCTTGCTGAACTGGGCTTTTATGACGACCTGGTATGATGGCATCTAGGTCTCTAGTTTTGGCACCTTTAAGCTCAAACGGGGCTATTATTTGAGCTGTGGTAGGCGTAAACTGTCCCAAAGCAACATCAGCACTACCAGCCCCTATGGTTTGCTCTTGAGCCAAAGTCCAGCTATCACCACCGAAACCTTGGTAGCCTAAAATATCTATCAAAATATTTTGGATAAAATAATTATGTAATGCAGTTTCTTTTTGGGTAAAAATATTGCGATTTTTAATACTCTCACGCCAAGACTTTAAAATTTCAAGATGTTCTATAGGAATATCTTGAATCTGTACTTGGGATTGGATAAGATGGGGATTGATGAGATGGGGTTTATACGTTGGCATGATTTGGAGAAATTTATAGTGTATTTAGTATGCTTGAGAGCTTTTATGGTAATGGATTTTAGTATTTTTTATATATTTTATAGTTCCATTACATGAGACAGGGTTTCAGGATACCGTTGTACCAACTTTAATAAAGTGATTGCTTGATTGTTTGGGACATTGCGACCTTGTTCCCAATTTTCTAAAGTCCGAGCCGATGTATGGAGTAGGCGGGCAAAAACACCGCGAGACATATTAAAACTTTTACGTATATCCGCAATTTCATTAGATGAAATATTTAAATCATCAACAGCATTTAATTGCGTTTTGAGTGTCAACTTGCCTTCTGAATGCGCCTTAGCTTCAGCAAGTGCTGAACTTAGTTCTGTAAATATATCACGTTTGTTCATTACGCCAAGTCTCCATAAAGATTTTTAAATGCCTCTTTTGATCAGTCGTGAGGTTTGAGATTTCATTTTTACTGTAAATTGTCAGCAAATAGAAACGGCTATTTTTGTCCAGAAAGTAATATATGACACGTAATCCGCCACGTTTCCCTCTATTTTTTTCCAGCAACCCGTATTTTACGTAAACCACCTGTACCTTGAATTACATCACCTTGTTTGGGGTTACATATAAGTTGAGTTTGAAAAAGCCTGCATTCTTCATCGTTTAAATATTTTTCACGATATTTTTCAAATATGCTGTGCTGGACTCAACAAATATACCATTCATAGCTAAGCCTAAGTATACGCATAAAACGGATACTATGCAGAATTTTTGGCAATAATGGAAGGAATTTTATTGATTTTCTTCTACCAACCTAATCTCGGCTTCAGTTAGACCATATAATTCATAAACCTTATGGTCGATTTCACAATCTATCTGGTCCAGGGCAAACGCATTAAAAATTTTGCCAATACAATATTATATGTTACCATACATTAAATATACAGAAATCCAATATAGCAAAAATGATACAATAAATCCTCAGTATCATAGAGCACAAATATTTAAAAAGGAAATACATAATGTCGCCAAACTTTATGACACATTTTTCAGCACTACAAGATCCTAGAATAGAACGCCGTAAACAACACGCTCTTATGGACATATTAGTGCTCACAATAGCAGCGATGATCTCTGGAGCAGATGGCTGGGTAGCAATTGCCGAATTTGGAGCAATCAAACTTGATTGGCTAAGACAATTTGTACCATTAAAAAACGGTATACCATCCCATGATTGCATTGCTTACGTAATATCTCGATTATCGCCAACGCAATTTCAACGGTGTTTTCTCAATTGGATTAATGAAATACATGAACAAACAGCAGGCGAAATTATCGCAATAGATGGAAAAACTGCTCGTGGCTCACGTGACAAAAAACACGATAAAAATCTATTACATATGGTCAGTGCTTGGGTCGCTGCAAACCGTATAGTGCTTGGACAAGAAGTTACAGCCGAAAAATCAAATGAAATCACCGCGATTCCTAATTTGCTAGAACTTTTAGAAATACGTGGCTGTATTGTAACTATCGATGCAATAGGATGTCAACCTGATATAGCCGCTAAAATTGTAGAAAAAGGTGCTGACCATGTTTGGGGATTAAAAGGAAATCAAGGCTCAATGCACGAAGCTACCGAAGATTTGTTTGTAACTGCAGAAACTAATGATTTTATTTTGGAGGCAGATGTTTGTCCAAAGTCCAAAACTACACAGCATATATAAACTTTGGATAGCTATAGCCAGGGCAAGATCATAATGAATAGCAACATAAGCCAAATCATTTTTGAGCGTTTAGCTACTGCCAATCCCAACCCTACTACCCAATTGCAATACACCACCACATTTGAACTATTAGTAGCTGTTATGCTATCTGCACAAGCTACTGATAAGGGCGTTAATAAAGTCACGGCAAAATTATTTGCTGTAGCTAATACCCCACAACAAATTTTAGACCTTGGAGAAGCCCAACTTAAAACTTACATTAAAAGTCTAGGGTTATTTAATAATAAAGCTCACAATCTAATCAATACCTGCAAAATTTTAACTACACAACATAATCATCAAGTCCCAAGCGAGCGTGATGCGCTAGAATCCTTACCAGGCATAGGCCGTAAAACCGCTAATGTAGTATTAAATACGGCGTTTGGACAGCCTACATTGGCCGTGGATACTCATGTATTTAGAGTTGCTAATCGTATTGGTCTAGCCAGTGCAACCACGCCTCTTGCAGTAGAACAGCAATTATTACAAATAATTCCTAAACAGTTTCATGTTAATGCCCATCATTGGCTAGTTTTACATGGACGTTTTATCTGCACGGCTCGCAATCCTAAATGTGCGACTTGCATCTTGCATGACTTGTGTGAGCGTAGAATTTAGGATGGGTAGAGCTAAAGAGAAACCTATCATTTTAAGCTAATGATATTGATACATCAACGTATCCTATGTATAAAACTGATAGGTGGCAAGATTATAGCACATTTTATTTTGGAGGTAGGTGTTTGCCCAAAGTCTAATATAGTTATAAGTATAATTTATTACCACCAAATAGGATGAATTTCGTGCCTTAGCACATCCTATAACTAACTTTTAGTTATAGTGATTATAAATTTAAACATTGTAAAACTACTAGAAATATATTTCAATAGCCCCTATAATGAATAATATCTTTTATACTATTACTATAAATATTTCAGGTGCTCTAAATGAAACAGATATTTTTGGTGTTATTTGCTGCTTTTTTAATGGCCTTCAACCTTACTGCTCATGCTGTTTTTTGGGGCAGTGGAGATACTAAGGCAAAAACGGGACAGACTCAAGCTGGTCAAAAGGCAGACGATGATGACGATGATGCCAAACCAGTTGCATCAGGACAGGCCGTAGAAACAGGCACTCAAGCGGCAACAACTGAAGAATCTGATGATGATGACAAAGAAGACGATTAATTAACAGATTAAGTTTTTTTAAAGCTTCCATGTACTGACATGGAAGTTATTACACTGCATTTTCACAATTCCCATCTATCATCTATCCATTTTGTTTCATTATTAAAAGGTAACTTATCAATAATTTATGGAGAATACTTAATTCTACGTCGTCAGATTAGAATTGTAGGTTATATCGTTTCCACGCAGAGCGTGGGAACGATCACAATGTGACAAATTAGAATTAATCTGTTGATATTATTATCCTAAATTCTACCCTCTCCATCTACAAACTAAATTATAGCAAATCTGATAGATGATAAACATGATTAGCAAAAGTCATAACCCAAATATCTCCAACAACTCCAAAGATAATCCTCCTCAAACTACATCTAAAGTATATTATATCCAAGTAGATATAGACCATAATGGCCAACGCCTAGATAACTTTTTACTAACAAAATTAAAAGGATTACCACGAAACTTAATATACCGCATACTTCGCACCGGGCAAGTGCGAGTCAACAAAGGCCGAACTAAAGCTGATTACAGAATTTGTGCAGGTGATCAGATCCGCATCCCACCGTTACAGATTACAACTCCATCCCAAAAATCTATACCAACTCCTACACAACTTAAAACTTTAGAAGATGCAATTCTGCATGAAGATGCCCAAATATTAATACTCAATAAACCAGCAGGCATAGCAGTACACGGTGGTAGTGGGATCAGTTATGGAGTTATAGAAATCTTGCGTACCTTACGCTCCTCTAACCTAGAATTAGTACACCGTCTGGACCGAGATACATCAGGCTGTCTCATAATAGCCAAACGTCGTGCTGCTTTACGCTGGCTACATCAAGCATTACGCGAAGGCACAATACACAAACGCTATACAGCACTCCTAACTGGTAGATTAAAAAAATCCATAACCACAGTCGATGTTCCATTGCTCAAAAACAGGCTACAAAACGGAGAACGCATTGTGCGGGTTGATTTATTAGGCAAACCTTCAAAAACCCAATTTAAACTAATCCATCAATTTAACAATGTGTGTTTAGTAAATGTTTTCCCTCAAACTGGGCGTACTCACCAAATTCGAGTCCATGCAGCGCATTTAGGGATGTCAATAGCAGGAGATGTGAAATATGGTCAACGCTCTATCAATGCAAATCTTAGAGATTTAGGATTAAAGCGTCTATTTTTACATGCTGCTAACATAAAAATACCATTATCATACGGATCAAAATATTTGGACATAACCGCAGCTTTAGATTCGCAACTGGAATCTTTTTTGCAGCGACTTGCATAGTTGCTATATATAACTTCTTCCCAGGCATCCTTCATTTTAACGGAATCTATATAATGAGTTTAGGAATAGTCATCTTAGCGGCTGGAAAAGGCACCAGGATGAAATCAGCTCTTCCAAAAGTGTTACATCCCCTAGCAGGAAAACCCTTACTTGGTCACGTCTTAGATACCGCCACCAGCCTAAAACCGGACACTATAGTAGTAGTTTACGGACATGGTGGCACCACAGTCCAAGCGACATTTCCTGATCCCAACATACAATGGGTCGAGCAAACCCAATTATTAGGCACCGGACACGCTGTTCAACAAGCTCTACCCAAATTACAAACCGTAGACCAAATATTAATACTATATGGCGATGTTCCTTTAATCAATACCGATACATTACAACAGCTTATAGATAGATCAATAACTAATACAGCATTAGGACTTATAACCATAAAATTTGCTGATCCTACAGGTTACGGTCGCATCGTAAGAGATGCTGTGGGTAATATCCTAAGAAATGTTGAACAAAAGGATGCTAGTATCGATGAACTGACCATAAACGAGATCAATACCGGGATCATGACCGCTAAACGGCAACATCTGGGTTCCTGGCTAAATCGTATCAATAACAATAACGCCCAAGGAGAGTTTTACCTAACAGATTGTATTGGCCTTGCCGTTGCAGATGGCATTAAGATCATTAGTGCCAAACCTAAATGTACCGAAGAAATCTTAGGTGTAAATGATCGTATACAATTAGGGACTTTGGAACGTTATGTACAAAAAAAATATGCAGTAGAGCTGATGCATAACGGAGTTACTATAATGGATCCAACCCGTTTTGATCTACGAGGTACCTTACAAACTGGAAAAGATGTTAGTATTGACGTAAATATCATTATCGAAGGTAATGTCGTCTTAGGCGATAACGTTAGCATTGGTCCCAATTGCTTATTACGTAATTGTACTATAGGAGCTAACACGCAGATTTATGCCAATTCCATTATTGAAAATTCCAGTATCGCAGAATCTGTACGGATTGGACCGTTTGCACGTATCCGCCCTGGAACTACTATTGCAGAATTGGTACATGTTGGAAATTTTGTCGAAATCAAAAATAGTCATATAGGAATAGGTAGTAAGGTGAATCATCTTACTTATATAGGTGATAGTGAAATAGGGAATGCTGTTAATATTGGTGCTGGGACTATTACTTGTAATTATGATGGTGCTTATAAACATAAAACTACCATTGGCGATAATGCCTTCATTGGCTCTAATGTGGCTTTAGTGGCTCCAGTACAGATTGGTGTTGATGCGACAGTTGGTGCTGGGAGTGTAATTACGCAAGATACACCTGATGCAAAGCTCATTCTAGCGCGTTCTAAGCAGCAGGTTATCGAAGATTGGCAACGCCCGAAAAAATCATCTAAAAAATAGCCCACACATCCCTGATCCTACCGCTTTCTGTGGGTATATATGTATTTGATAATGCTATATAAAATTATAAACAAAAGTCCGTAGGGTGGGCAAACAGCCGTATCGTTTGCCCACGCAAACCAAACAACAATGACAAATGATTTGTAATTTCGCGTGGGCACGATGAGGCCGTGCCCACCCTACACGGCTGTGGGTATATATGTATTTGATAATGCTATATAAAATTATAAACAAAAGTAACTTATAGCCAAGAAGAGTATGATAAGTGTATACTATCAATACTTATAAATCTAATTGTGCGTAGGATATTATTACCCACAGAAAGCGGTAGAATTAGAAAAATTTTTAATAGAATAGACATTATTCGAAACCATCTTTCAGGCCAGCAATTATAATGCGATAATTGGGATTTCGAATAATGTCTATTAACAAAAATTCGCGTACTGAAATAAAAAATTGGATAATTATATGCCAATCGATATAAATATTCTGCGGATAATCTTTATTATTTTAGGATTATTACTAGTATTAGGCGTTTATTTGTGGGAACGCTCTTGTCAAAATAAAGAACTTGCTTCTGGAGAAACTGGCTGGCAAAAATCCCGCCATAGTTTAATAGATGATGCTACCATCCCAAGTTTTACTAGAAAATGTAACTCTCTATCTAAACCAAATGAATCACAAAATCAGGATTTAGGAGATTGGCTGCAATTTACAGAAGATGACCATACTTCATCAAGTAAACCTCAAGATAAAGACTCTAAAACTAATCAACACACTAAACATAATGAATATGATGATTATTGGAATTCTGAAATCCCAGATTTTGTACTACAATTAAATATTCGCTCTAAAGAACAACCATTCAATGGAGCCGATATTCTTGAAGCCGTACAAAAGGCTAGATTACAGGCTGATACTAATGCAATTTTTCAATATTATTTGCAACATAATGGCCATAAAAAAAGCCTGTTTAGTCTAGTCAATATGGTAAATCCAGGTAACTTCCCTATAGAAACTATGGCTGATTTTCAAACGCCAGGCCTAACCTTATTTGCTGTATTACCGGGGCCTATACCTATAGATGGCGTTAAATTATTTAACAACATATTATCTTGCGCCCGATCTTTGGCGGCAGATTTAAATGGTGAACTACAGGATGAGACTCATAGCCGCCTAACTAATCAGACTATTAAACATATTTATTCCCAAATAATTGAATATCAACGCCAAACCCAACTTGCTATGAGACGTTCCCAACAAAAATTAGAATAACTACTACCTTTCAATCTTAGGGTAAGATGCACCATTCCTCATATAGCTTTTTAGATAAACAATTTTACATATTATTATCTAATAGTTATATTTTACTGATTTTAATTTTAAGATAGCAATTAAGATAACATGGCCATTCTTGACATTTTACATTACCCAGATCCTAGACTGCGGCGACGCGCTGAACCTGTAACACAAGTAGATTCAGACATACAAACTTTAGTAGATGATATGTTTGAAACTATGTATAGTGCCCCTGGAATTGGCTTAGCAGCCACCCAAGTCAATGTAACAAAACAAATATTAGTAATAGATATTACCCCAGAAAAGCACTCCCCATTTTGTTTTATTAATCCCAAAATTTTAAAGTGCCAAGGGCAAGCCACTAGGGAAGAAGGATGTCTATCAGTACCAGGCATTACGGAAACTGTAAAAAGATCTGAATGGATACAGGTGAGTGCCCTGGATCGTAATGGTCAACCCTTTGAATTAGAGACTGATGGTCTATTAGCAGTATGTATACAGCATGAAATCGATCATTTGGATGGTAAACTGTTTATTGATTATATCTCAGAACTAAAGAGGCATTGGATTCGTAAACGTTTAGAAAAAGAAACACGAAATAAAAACTCTAAGCCTAACAGGTCTAATAAGTCTAAGGCCTCAAAACCATCAAAGCTTCTCAATTTTAACGTAAAATAAGATACTACGATTAGAATGCTATTAACAGCTATTAGACCTTATTAAACCCCATTATTCCTGAGACTCGACTATCGGCATCCTTAATTTCCTGTTTACAATTTATTTTTCTGGTGCCGAGGCTTTGCCTCGGCACCAGATGCCATGCGTTATTGAGAAATTACAATAGAATTATGGTATAAAAATTTAATTATGTATGAAATATCTAAAATATTAGGTTCCTTATTAGTACCACCTGGCCTGTTATTATTGATTATTATTTGGGCAACCATATTAGTCTATCGTAATCGCCGCAAAGCAATGCGCAGGGTAATGATCTTAGCAATGCTACTTATGTACTCTTTGGCAATTGTACCTGTAGCTGAAGGTCTATTATTGCCATTAGAAGATTGGTATCCACCATTTGGTTTAACTAAGAGCAATCTTGAAGTTTCTACAATTAAAGATGCTGAATACATTATGGTATTAGGTGGTGGGACTATTGAAAATTCACCTGAATATGATGGAGCTAGTGTGTTAGCAGAAGAACCGCTTAAAAGATTAGATTATGCGTTAGATCTGCAACAACGTTTGGGATTACCAATAATAGTTTCAGGTGGTAGACCCGTTAGAAATAAGAATGGCTTGTCTGAGGGCGAAGTATTCAAAGCATATTGTTTAAAGAGAGGTATCGCTAGTGCCAATATCTTTGTAGAGTCCAAAAGTCGCAATACTGACGAAAACATGATAGAAACCAAAACTTTATATAATCCTAAAAAAATAATTTTAGTGACATCAGCCTACCATATGCCAAGGTCTGTGTTTATAGCCTCTAAGCATGGCATAGATAGTATACCAGCTCCAACTGCTTTTAAGGTTAGTAGAGTGGGTTATACTTGGCAAAGTTTTTTGCCCAATAAATATGCTATGTATAAATCATCTGTGGCTATCAAAGAATATATCGGATTATTGTTCTACTTGTTAAAATCGATGTTTTAAGTCTTTCTAACATCTTACGATACATGTATGGTGCGCATTGCGCACCCTACGATGTTACATTACAACATGAATGTTAGGCTATTACTGTTGGATGGTACGACCACCATCGACTGTTATAATCTGACCTGTAATATAACCCACATCACGATACAAAAATAAAACCGTATTAGCTATATCCCAAGTAGTACCCATGCACTGCATCGGAATGCGACGCAATATAGCCTCTTGTGCAACTATATTAGTTTCAGCAGCAGCCCACATAATTAGCCCAGGTGCTATACCATTAACTCTTACATCTGGAGCCAATTCGCGAGCTAATGTTTTAACCATCATCGCATTTCCGGCTTTTGCCATTGTGTAAATTGGGTGTCTTTTTAAGGGGCGTTCAGCATAAATATCCACTATATTGATGATAGCCCCATGCTGTTCTTTTAGTAAAGGTGCTGCATGAGCTGCCAGGAAAAACGGAGCTTTGAGATTAGTCCCCATCAGATCATCCCATGCGGATTCAGAAACTTGCTCTAAAGGGGTAGGATAAAATGTTGAGGCATTATTTACTAACAGATCTAGTCGGTGCTTCCAGTCTAAGATTTTTTGAATAATATCAGGAATTTGTTGTGTTTGACATAAATCAGATTGTAGCAGTAAGACTGAGTTAGGGCGTATGGATTCTAGTTCTTGCCACAGAGCTTGTGCCTGTTCTTTAGAACTATTATAATGCAATACTATATCCATTTGAGCTGCATGTAACGTTCTAACAATAGCAGCTCCAATACGATGCGCTGCCCCAGTAACAAAGGCTACTTGTCCTGTCAAAGTTTTCGAAATTGGGTGCATAATTTATTAATATAAAAATTAAAAAGCTAAAATCTTTACATACCAGAAGCTACGATACTTAAAGGCTCGATATTTACATAATCTGCATAACTATCCAAAGCAGCATCAATACTGCCAGATTTAGCAAAGATCTCAGCCACACCCTGCATAAATTTTTGAACACCACCGCCAAGCCATTTAGAACTTAATTGAGTATTGACAGACGGAAACACAAAACTAGCTAAAATAGTTGATGTAGCCTGGATACTCATACCAGAATCCTTAGCTATCACAGGCAACATTGCTAAAGCAGTCTGCCCCCCAGCATTCCACATAGCATTAGCATTAGCCGTTACTTGTAAAAATTTGGCTACCAATTCACTATTTTCATCAATAAAATTAGCTGGAGCTGAAGTGATATCGAACACTAAGATTCCAAGTTCTTCTTTTTCAGGTCCTGTCAATAAGACATTGCCGTGCTCTTTCATGCGTTGTAAAGCACCACCCCAACCACACGCCATATCTACTGAACCCTGGGCTAAAGCCGCAGCACCTTCAGCAGGAGCCATATCCACAATTTGCAGGCTGCTAATAGGAATCCCAAAATGTTGCATCTGTTTTAGGAAGCTGTAATGAGCTGCTGTACCTAGGGGAACTGCTACTTTTTTGCCTGCTAATTCTTTGGCACTCTCTTTATCAATCTCTAGCACTGCTGCCACTACACAATTATCATTATCAGAATAGGATACGGCGATATCAATAATTTGTAAGTCTTGACCAGCACTAGTGGCCACAACAAATGGGGGAACCCCTTGGCTAATAGCTATATGTACATCACCAGATGCCATTGCGGCACTCATTGCAGTACCAGTATCAAAGCTTACCCAGTTTACTTTGATTCCTAGAGCTTTATCATAAGTCCCCTTTTGTTTAGCATATTGGAAAGGCATGGGCCATTCTAGAAAGTAGCCTACGGTTATCTCTTTGAGTTCTCCTGTTGCTTGGACATTGGGCGTTATGATAGCCAGTGCTATAATCATTATAGATTTAAATGTAGTGAGCATATTTGTCTCAATTTTTTGGTCGATATTGAAATTATATATAGTATTGTAGTTTGGATTGCTGAACTTATTATTGGCTGCAAGTTGTATATTTTAACAATTTGTTTACTTCTACGCAAGAGGTAGGAGGATCATGCACCTTTTACTTTTTAAATGAATCAATCTGAATACTAAGTGAATCCAACCAATTAGGTCACAATTTTATAGAAATTTGTATAACTGCTAACCAAAAATCAACAGATCTTCAAACCTGTATAAGGATGTAACCAATCCAATATCCCCTCGCCTACCTTTTTGGTTAATTCCG
>LFCU01000153.1 GCA_001044195.1 Candidatus Achromatium palustre | reverse complement strand
GTTCTTCGGCTAATTCATCTGGTAGGTTTAGAGTAATTTGCATGGTAAATTTCCATTAATATCTTAAAATACGAATAGATAGCAACGCTAAATTTTGCTTATTTTATCATTTTCATAGACCGTAGAATACTAAATTCTACTCTTCACATTCTACGGTCTAAAAACCAGTTATATGCTACAGAAAATAATACCAAATGATCCCTGCAATGATTAATAGCACCAGGCTGACAAGAATCGTCCATATCTTATAGTTGCTACGGTGATGAGTAGGTGGCGTTGGTTTAGGTGCATCTGCTGCTACAGGTGTCTCCGGTGGTTGTTTATTGAGGATTGTGGCTGCTTGTTCCTCCGGTGTAGTCCAGGGTTTGACTTCAAATAATG
Source organism: Candidatus Achromatium palustre (assembly GCA_001044195.1). Lineage (GTDB taxonomy): Bacteria > Pseudomonadota > Gammaproteobacteria > Chromatiales > Chromatiaceae > Achromatium > Achromatium palustre. The sequence goes on along the minus strand of LFCU01000153.1, from coordinate 26,805 downwards.
GTGGTTTTCCGGGTATTGGAGTAAATTCAGGGATATTGGTCTCTGGTTTTGGTTTATTCCATAGGATACGCTGAAGACCGAAACGTATCATTTAAAACATAAAGAGGATGATAATTTGTCATTCATTTTTTTTGCATTATGATGCGTTTTGTTCCTCAGCAAATTCTATCTTGCTTTACGAGGTAAGTGTTACTGCAAATATTAACCTTAAAGTTTACCACAACATTTTTTATATTTTTTGCCAGAACCGCATGGACAAGCTTCATTGGGTTTTACTTTGTTTACCTTACGACGAAAGGTTGACACTAAATTAAATTGTTGCTTTAATGCCCTTGCTTCTTTGTCTTTATTAAGTTTTTTAAGAATATAATAAAGGTTTTTAAAACTTGTTTGGGTGTCGGGATGCGTTTTTCCTAAGGCTTGTTCCTGAATAGCTAGACTACGTTTAAATAGAGGTTCAGCTTGCGTGTATTGACCTTGGTCACCATATAATGCTGCAAGGTTATTGACACTTGTAGCTACATCAGGATGATCTACACCCAAAACTTGTTTCTGAATGGCTAAACTGCGTTTTAACAGAGGTTCAGCTTGTGCGTATTCGCCTTGGGTGTGATATAATAAAGCTAGGTTATTGAGGCTTTGAGCCACATCAGGATGATCTGCTCCTAAAGTTTGTTCCCGAATGGCTAGACTACGTCTAAATAGAGGTTCAGCTTCTGTGTATTGGCCTTGATCTTTATATAACATGGCAAGGTTATTGAGACTTGCAGCCACATCAGGATGATCTGCACCCAAAACTTGTTCCTGAATGGCTAGACTGCGTTTGTATAAAGGTCCAACTTGCGTGTACTTTCCTTGAGCCTTATATAATAAAGCCAGATTATTGAGACTTGTAGCTACATCAGGATGTTCTGAGCCTAGGACTTGCTCATAAATAGCCAAACTGCGTTGGTAGAGTGGTTCGGCCTGTTCATACTGGCCTTGGGTTTTATATAACACAGCTAAGTTATTGATATTTGCAGCTACAGAGGTATGATCTGTACCCAAAACTTGTTCCTGAATGGCTAAACTGCGTTTGTATAGCGGTTCAGCTTTTGTATATTGACCCTGGGCTTGATATAATGAAGTCAGTCTATTAAGACTTGTAGCTACATCAGGGTGATCTGGATCCAACGTTTGTTCTCTAATAGCTAGACTGCGCTTGAATAAAGGTTCAGCTTGTGTGTATTGGCCTTGGGCATGATATAACAAAGCAAGATTACTGAAACCTTGAGCCACATGAGGATGCTCTGCACCCAAAACTTGTTCCAAAATAGCTAGACTGCGTTTGTATAGCGGTTCAGCTTGCGTGTATTGACCTTGATTTTGATATAACAAAGCTAGGTTGTTGAGACCTGTGGCCACATCAGGATGATCTGCACCAAAAACTTGTTCCTCAATGGCTAGACTGCGTTTGTATAGCGGTTCAGCTTGTGTATATTGACCTTGGGCTTGATATAATGAAGCTAGACCATTGAGACTTGCAGCCACATCAGGATGATTTGCATCCAAAACTTGTTCCCGAACGGCTAGACTGCGTTTGTATAGTGGTTCAGCTTGTGCGTATTCGCCTTGGATTTGATATAATTCGGCTAGGTTATGGAGACTTGTAGCCACATCAGGATGATCTGTCCCCAAAATTTGTTCCCTAATGGCTAGACTGCGTTTGAATAGATGTTCAGCTTGCGTGTATTGGCCTTGGTCTTGAGACAATTGAGCGAGGTTATTGAGACCTGTAGCCACATCAGGATGTTCTGAGCCTAGGACTTGCTCACAAATAGCCAAACTGCGTTGGTAGAGTGGTTCGGCCTGTTCATACTGGCCTTGGTATCGATACAACAGAGCAAGGTTATTGAGACTTTGGGCTACATCAGGGTGATCTGGATCCAACGTTTGTTCTCTAATAGCTAGACTGCGCTTGAATAAAGGTTCAGCTTGTGTGTATTGGCCTTGGTCATGATATAACAAAGCAAGATTACTGAGACCTTGAGCCACATGAGGATGCTCTGCACCCAAAACTTGTTCCAAAATAGCTAGACTGCGTTGAAACAGGGATTCGGCCTGCGCATACTGGCCTTGAGCATGATATAATCCAGCAAGGTTGTTGAGACTGGTAGCGACATTAGGATGATTGGCACCCAAGGCTTGCTCAAAAATAGCCAGACTGCGTTGATACAGTGGTTCTGACTGCGCATACTGGCCTTGGGTGCGATATAATTCAGCCAGGTTGTTGAGAACCATGGCAACATGAGGGTGATTAGCCCCAAATGCCTGCTTTGAAATAGCTAGGCTGCGTTGATACAGGGGTTCGGTCTGTTGATAATGCCCTGAATTGTACAAGAACGAACCCATCTCATTGAGAATGCGGCCAGCTTCCACGTCGTGCTGACTCTGTGCCCAGTCGAGTCCACGTTCCACATAAAGTTGAGCATAGTCTGTTACTTCACTAAATAGCCAATAGCCGAGTAGCTCATACTTATCCATATTTGCAACAGCAAAGATTAACTCAATATCCAACAAAACCTCTGACAGGGCTTCTTTGTTGCCAAGTTCTTGTAACGACCAAGGTAGTTCCCGTTGTTTACGAATAGTGGCTGTTTGTGGTTGCCAATAGGTTACTTGGCGTTGGCGATAGTCGGTAATAGTGGTTGGAGTAAGATAGCGTTCCTGGACTGCTTGGGCTAGGTAGGTATGGAAAAATTGGTATTGGCCTTGTTTATTAACCAAATGGGCCATTAGGGTAAAAAAGGCCGGATCAAAATGCTTACGTGGGATATTAAGTAACTGCAATAACTCAGTTTCACTCAAACCTTCACGGGCGGTAGCTATAAAGGACAGGATATCTTGCAGCAAATCATGGCCATAGTCTGTTTCTAAACGGGCTAATACCAGAACCAGCAAGTTTTTAGGATCAGCAGCGGTAAGATAATGCGCAATCTGCTGATTAAGTTGCTCATAATTACCAAAGCTGCGTAATTCTTCCAGTAATATAGTCAGATACAAGGGATTATTACTGGCTGGTGCCTGGATAATAGTATGCTGTTGCTTTGCATCTAACTTCTTGCCATGCCGATCTAAAAAACTAGCAATCAAACTTTGCTGTGCTTGGGGATTAAGCGGCGTAACGTTGATAGTATTTACTTGATGGTTTTGCGAGATTATGCTGGCAGTTTCAGGCGTAGCACTGACAATAATAGTAAGATGCTGAGGCAAGGTAGCTGGCAACCAAAATAACGTATGCTGTTTGGTATCTACTAGCTGATTGATAGCATCTATAACTAGCAAGGTTGGTTGATTGATCTTATAGAGCCAGGTAGCAAACTCGGTGATGATTTTGTCATGTGCTGGTAGCTCATCTGGCCAAGCAAAATGCTGTTTTAGTTCGGCCAAGATGCGTTGTAGCATAGGGATGATTTCGGCACTCTGATTACTGCCACCACCAATATAATGTTCTATTACAAAGGTTTGCGGATTTTGGGCTTGATAATGGGCGGTCCAATTAGCAAGCAGAGCGGATTTACCTAATCCTGAATCACCAGCAATTAAAACAATGCGCCGCTGTGGTAGCAATTCATCCAGTTGCGTCAATACCTGGGGATCAGATATGTAAACTTTACGTCGAGAAGCGGCAAAATCTTGATGCGCTTGCCGTTCTAAGGCCAAGGCATCTGGTACTTGCTCTGCTGGAAAGAGTTTATCAATCGCCTGCCATAGATCTTCACCCAACCATTCGGCCAAAGTTGCAATGCTCGCATAAGCATTGGTACGGGCTATAAAATCATCGTCATGTAACAAGCGTTGAGTTAAGGCATGTTGCGCTTGGGTAGAGGATTCTGCCTCCGCCGCCATGCCTAAATTAGTCTGGATGGTATGCGAAAGCTCAGGCGCACGATGATAGACAAAAGCCTGTTTTGGAGCCTGCTGTTGCAAACGTTCCGCATAGAGAATCTCCATTTCCGTAGCACTTTTCCCTATAGCATCCTCTAACCACGGATAGGCTTGGAGGAGGGTTTGCGGCAACAGCGTTGGTATCCAGCCGTAACGTTCTCCTAATAGCGCGATAAAGAATATTGGCGTTTCATGCGCACGTTGCACCTGATCCAAGCAAAGTTGAATGACTTGATCAGTTTCACTTTCTGCTTGAGTAATACCCCAGCGTAGATCAACAAAGATCAACTCTACCTGCCGCTCCTGACAGCGTTTTTGTAGCCCTGGCAAGACATGATGGACAATTTGCTCCCGTTCTTCCTGCATATCACGGAAGGTAGAGGATAAAAAAATACGAATTACACGAGACATTATAATTGTGAACTCCTAATTTTCTATATTTGCATTTAATGTGACTAATAGTTTTTTATTATATTCATCACTATAACGCCATTTACGGCCTGAAAATCTCGAAACGTACTTGAGGCAAACATGGATTGAAAATGCCACAAGTTAGTAATTGGCTTATTAGCAAGCATAAACTTCCTCTGCGATTGTTGTTGATTAAATAATTAGATGGAAGAATTTTCTAAGTTAATCCAGTAAGGCGTAATACACTTTAATTGTTTGAAATGAGAATCAGTAGTAACAAAACACTCGCATTTATGATACGTTGCAATGGCAATATGTACTGCATCCATTGCTTTTAAGCCTTCAGTCTCAGCTATGGCAATTGCATCACTAAAAACTGTAGGCGGAATTGTAAGAATATGACTGATATCTAAAAGGACACTATATATTTTAGTTAGTGCTTCATCTTTACGTCGTAGAGAACCAATCAATACTTCTAAACGAACTGCATCAGATGTGCAGAATAACCAGCCATCTTGCGCTAGATTTTGCAAAGCATTACGGACTGGTTGTTGCAAGTTTGGCAGCCCTTCCACCAGAGTAATCCAAATACAAGCATCAATATAAGCAAATCTCATTGGGATTCCCGAAATGAATGGGTTGCGCTCATTATCTCTTGATGGGTCATGGGTTTTATTGCAAGCGCATTTACATTATTTAGAATTTTGGATATCTGCTCCCACTGGGAAGAACTTTCACTTGCATGTTCATGAATACTAATAGTTACTTGTTTATCATAATATTGCGTTGGTACTTTGGCGGTTAATATACCATTAGTGTTTATATATGCTTTAAAAAACATAATTGATTCCTATTTATGATTATTAAGCTTTAGTTAATATTATCACTTTCATATTCGATGATTTCTTGTTTTACAAAACATAAATTGCGATAGATTTGTTGTAAATCCTCTAATTTAGTGGCATGTAGAGTAGGACTGAAAAAATACCGATATGTATCTGAATTAGGCTTATTTAAGATGACAAAGTTCCAATTTTCTCCAATGATAAAGGCTCCTTTAATGGTCTGAAAATTGTTTAGCTCAGGGGCTGCTAACAATTCGGCTAGAAGTTGGGGGCGTGGATCATCGTTTCTGATGGATCGTTTAAATTCTTGGATAAAAAAATACGGCTTTTTCGAGTATTCCAAGCCCTTGGCAACTAAAAAATCTACGTTGCCAGTTAATATGAATTTATCAGTAGTATACGTGATGCTATGTTCATAGAAATCCCTTATTTCATAAGCTGGATTGGTAAATTTTACTCGGTTAAGAATGGGAGAAATAAATTTAATTTTTAATTCCTCTTCATTATAACTTTCAAGCAAAAAGGAATTTTCCTGGATGAGATCTGTAAAAAAAGCTCGATCTTCATTAGTTATTTCGATATTGCCTTGAAACCAGCTATTAAATATTGCAGTAGAAATATCTCTTTTAATATTTGCTATAGCCTCTAACTCTTTGAATGTTATTGAACCAAAGTTATAGATTGGTATTTTTACTATTGGATTATTATTCTCTATATTCATAGCTACTGAATAAATTTTAAATATTTTGACGCTGAAATGACTCAGCAACGTTATTCTTCATCCGGTTCGTTCCATAGGGACATAGGTGAAATTAGTAGAACTTTTGATATCCAAAGATTATGGGAATGTTCAAGACCACTTGCTTCACCTTTAGCAAAGATGGATTGGTAGGCTCTGGTTTCTTCTAGGGGAACTGTAGCTTGAAACATGGTTAGAATATCCTGTTCGTTAAGTGTTTTAAAACGTTCAAAAAAGAAAAATTAAAGTACGATGACTTAGATAATCCCGTTCCGGGTGCATATCTTCAAACGTACTACTAATAAATATCTTCTGTTCAGTGGCCATACCTTTGTGCTTAAGTATATATATGCCATAAAACTTTATAGTTTTTGTAGTGGAACTAATTATACTATAATTTATCCAAAATAGAACCATTTAGTGCTGTTATTATTCAAGTATTTACGCCAAATATTAGGCATTTATACCAAGTACCAGCCCATTTTTTCTAAAAAATTTACTAAAATACTAAATTATGAATACTCGTTTATATCGTCAAGGTCAAGATTGGCTGCACTGGATCATCATCATAGCCATCTTTATTGTTGCCATTATAATTGGTTGCGTTGCTGTCTTTAGCTATTTTCCGCAACCTCCCAATACCAATGTCTTTATCTGGCTAATGCACAACCTATATCGCATCATGGGCCTGTTTTCTATCGAACAAGAATTATCAGAAACTCCAGGACAAAATCTATTATGGCTAGATATTGCTAGATTTCTTGGTGCTATTGCCGTATTACTAGCAATTGGCCAATTATTTTTACACTTTTTGTTGCAACGCCTGGAATTAGAATGGATGCGTCGTATTACAACTGGACATACAGTAATTGCTGGCTTTGGTAGCTGTGGACGGCAGATTGCTACCGATTTACTTGCTAAAACCCATACCATGCAAGTGGTAGCTATAGATAAGGAACCAGATGAAACACAACAAGAATTTGTGCTAAATCGCCGTAATATTGCTCTTATTACAGGCCATCTTGATGATCCGCAAGGCTTGGCATTAAAACAAAGTGCCGCCCATCGCGCTACAAGGGTATTTTTCACTAGTGACCAGGATCTTAGCAATCTTCAAGGCGTTAGAGTATTACGCGATCTTTTAGAACAGCAACCACGACCAGAACGGCCACTAACTGCTCATGTCCATGTGCGCTCGCCACGTTTATTACAACAACTTAAGGCGGATTCACAGCTTACTTGCGACTACCCAGAATTAGGACTCCAAGTTCGGTTATTTAATCCCTTACAGGTTGCTGCCCGACAATTTATATTAACTTGGCCCCTATATCGGTATGCTGATCTGCGAGGCCAAGATCGAGTACACTTGGTTATCTTAGGCTTTACGGCGATGGTCGAACAACTTATCATGCAGGTCATAACACAGTGTCATTATAAGGATTTAGCTGCACCCATGATCACAGTTTTGGATCAGGATGCCCAAAGTCGTGGTTATGAATTTCTAGAGCGATACCCTAGTCTACAGAACACTGCCCATAATTTACAGTGCCCTTATGGTTCACTACAATTTATTGATTGCAACGTACTAACTGATAATTTGACTCTGGACAATGCTGCTTCTGGAACAGCTTCAATCCTGCAAAGATTGGAATTGCAGGTAGAGCTAGCAGCCACTGCTACTGCAAATGACAAATCACCCCCGAACTTAAATAACTTAACTAGAGGCTCCGTTACTGCGGTCGCAGCTTGCTTTGACGACAGCCAAGACAATATAGTTGCCGCTATGCGCTTTAGTAGCCTTAGTGTACGAACTAGATTAGCTCGAGCACCTATCTTTATTTGGCTGACACATGACATGTTGCCTGATTTGTTGCGACCAGTGGCTAGCACCCCAAATCTTAATGAGGTACTACAACCGTTTGGTACAGTAGAAAGTACCTGTACTTATCAAGAAATGGTAGAAGGGCATAGCGATACCTTGCCTCGAGTTTTGCACGAGGCATTTGTAGCTAAATATCCGCAAGCAGCGCAGGCAAAACCCTGGACTGATTTATCAGAACATTATCGTGATTCTAATCGTAGTAGTGCTGATTATATGGCAGTTAAGCTAGCTACAGCTAACTATTATTGGCAAGGACGTGATTGTTTTCATTGGGCTAAAGGGGTAAATTTAAGTGATTTTCAAGGTCAACCCTCACTTGCAGAATTAGAACATCGCCGCTGGTTGACTGAAAAACTATTGGATGATTGGACTTTTGGTACAGAACGTAACGATGAACGCAAATTACATCCAGATATACGCTGTTGGCAGGATATTACAGCAGAAAATCAAGATAAAAATTGGGAAAGTCTACGTGAATTAGATCGCTATTTTATTAATACACCGTTAGATGATCTCAATGCTGTGCTTAAAAAATTGCGTGATTTGATACAGATCCGTCACGGCCAGATATCCTTGGTACGTCCTTTACTGAGCATCGGAATATTAGCTCCTGAAGCTGCTGCCACGGCTTGGAACTGGCCTATAGCATTGCAAGATTGGTTACGGCAGCTATTGCAAGATCATCCAGAGCACCATATTCAATTATGTAGTCCATTAGACAGTGCATTAGAAGTGCAACTTATACATCGAGTGCGGCAAGATTTAGCTACACAGCAGCGTGAATATCATATATTGATCACCGAAACTTATGCTACTTATAGCATGGCACCTCAGGAATGGCTAACAAAACGGATGCAGCAAACAACGCAGGCTCAATGGATTGTAGATTTATTGCCACCAGGACAAGGGCCAAAAGATCTGGATTCAGAACAGCAAGTTCTGCAATACAGACGTGGTCGAGCTTATGCAATAGAACGCTGTGAGCAGCTTTTGATCTTTGGTAGCCCTAGAGCGACAGAAGAGATTCGACAATGGCGTTCTGGATTGCAACATATTGAGGATCAATATAGCTCTATTCCACAACGCTTACGATCTTCTGCAGCAGAAGCTGCTGGCCGTGCTGTGCCTTGCCAAGGCCAATGGTGGGATACCAATGCTGCCTGTTTGCATACTTTAGGTTAAGAGTATAACTCGACTATCCAGTAGGGTGCGCATCGCGCACCTTTTCATAAATAAAATTATGGTGCGCAATGCGCACCCTACTAAACTTTTTCAAATAACTAAACTTTTTTAAATAACTATAGTCTATAAACTACCACATTATTTAATTAGAGAAATAATTATGACTACTAAATGGGAAGGACATCCATCAGTTTTATATCATGTACACACATGGTTTTTTTGCATTATCTTCTTTATCTCTGGTCTATTCATATCCTTAGCAAGTGATTTGGGACCACTTTTAGGATATAATCACTTTGGACCATTCATAGATAGTAACTTACAACAATTTTTTCTAGGTCAAACTCTCGCGTCATTAGTAGAAAATGGTAATTTTTGGTCAGTTTTGGGAATATTCCTTCTACTTTTAAGCCTTATAATGATGTTTAACGAATTAGTTCGGCGCAAAAGTCATGTATTTACTTTGACCAATAGCAAAGTAATCACAAAGCATGGAATTTTTTCACGCAAAACAAATGAAGTTGCAATATGCGATATTAGAATGATTTCTGTACGTCAGGGCATGATTGAACGGCTATTTTCTTTGGGAACCATTCAAATAGGTTCAGCGGCTACTGCGCTTATTGAACTGGAATTTACAGGAATTCGCCATCCTGAAATGGTGAAAGGTAACATTAACCAAACTAGAGCTGATGTTTGTGGCAATTTCAAGCATACATAATTTTTTGATGACTATTAGGTAGTTATGAATTGGCAACAAGCCTGTGAACATGCCTCCTTGCTCAATATATCGTTTGCCTTGGATCCAACTGAGATTCGCACTTGGTGCAAAGAACACTTAGGTCGGCATGAGTGGCCACGTCGTGTAATAGTACGCGCCACATTACCTAAAAATGCTACAGTTAAGATTCTCAAGATTGAATTACGTCGCACCGGATAATTAGACAGAGGCGTTGATGTTAATCCATTAGAATCATAAAGTCTGTGCAATTACGCTGCGCTGATCGCACCTACGATAATCTACATCCAGATTTAATAGCAAGATTATTCTACAATACGACTGGCACGTTTGATAACTGGAAGAGTAACAGGCACATTTTGCGCACCACTTGCATGTCTATGAGTAGGCAGTTTTGCGATCTTATCTACTACAGCCATCCCAGAAGTAACTCTTCCAAATACTGCATAGCCCCAACCCCGATAATTTCTTCCTTTAAAATCCAGAAAATTATTATCCACTAGATTAATAAAAAATTGCGAAGTAGCAGAGTGAGGATAGCCAGTACGGGCCATCGCAATACTACCGCGTACATTTTTTAAGCCATTAAAAGCCTCATTCATTATGGGTTGGTAGGTATTTTTCTTTTGCATACCAGTATTCATACCACCACCTTGGATCATGAAATTAGGAATTACTCTATGGAAGACGGTACCAGAATAAAAACCTGCGTCTACATATTTTAGGAAATTAGCAACGGTTTTGGGGGCTTTAGTATCGTCTAACTCTAAAACTATATTGCCTAAAGTGGTCTCTAGCAGCACCTTGGTAGGAGCCGCAATTGCAGGTAATGTCAATATGCTAAAAATAAGTATCGAAATAGCTTTAAATATGCTTTTAGTAATCATTATGAATCTTTTAGAAAGTTAAGTTTAATGCAAAAAAGTAGAATTAGGCTACTATGATAAAAGGAAATAGACAACAATAAATAGAGTATATTGTTTGAGATTATACAAAAATTTAAATTGGTTAGCCTAAAATGGCAAAAGAAGTACTAAATATACTAACTACATTATTGCATGACGAAACAGTATCCAATAGCCAACGTCACCAACGATTCATAGCCAAACTATTTCTCCTAAGCAATGGCATAGAATTTTTCTTTATCCTCTTCGCGTTAGGGATAGGTGCTTTATTTTTTTTGAAAATCATTCCTAACTCTAATGGAGTATTACTCTGGATATTGCCTCTATTATTGATCGACATGACAATCTTAGGAGGAATTTATCTAACTCGACACCATCAATACGAAACTCCCAACTCATTTTGGTATCTATGGTTGCTGTTAGCCATGCTACTAGCTGGAATTATATGGGCTGAGTTATTTATTCAGACATTATCATTACAAGCACCACTATCGCAAACCGCTGGAATAGTTATTCTAATTTTAATGATATTTATGGGAGGGGTATTTTTTGCTGTTGACCTTATAGTAGTTGGCAGTTTTTTTGCAAGTGCTAGCATGGTATTTATCATTGAACTCCTAAGATTTCCAACCCCAATAGAATGGCAATTATTATGGTTAATCACAGGGACAATTTTGATTACCCTATTAGGTTTTGCTTGGAGTTTTTGGCAGCAACGCCTATTTATGCGTATTATAGCTGAACTAGAAATATTACGCCCATATTACGACAAAACTCAGCTTGATGTAGCCAAATTCAAAGAACGTATCAATATTCAAACCCAACAGCAACAAACAGTTCAAATCGAAATTAAACAAGCTAAAGAAGCGGCAGAAAGTGCTAACATTGCCAAAACAGAATTTCTAGCCACCATGAGCCACGAAATTCGCACTCCCTTAAATGGCATTATCCCTATTTTGGAAATGTTATTGGAAACAAATCTTAATAGAGAACAAGCTGATTCTGTTGCTACAGCTCTTAATTCTTCGCACCACTTACTCAATTTGATCAATGACATTCTGGATTATTCCAAAATAGAATCTGGTAGACTAGAACTTGAATCTATTGAGATAAGCATCTCTGAGCTTATCGATTCGGTTATTGATCTTATGAGTAAATCAGCCGAGCGGCGTAATCTTAAATTACAAAGTAAAATAGCTCCTGATATTCCGCAGCAAGTTAGAGGTGATCCATTTCGGTTACGGCAAATATTAACCAATCTAGTAGGTAATGCTATTAAATTTACTGAAAAAGGTGGCGTTTCAGTTGAGGTCAGCCGCTATGCTACATCTACTCGAGAAATCGCTATGCTATTTTTAGTAAGAGACACTGGCATTGGTATGTCTAAAGAAGCGGTTGGCCAATTGTTTCAATTATTTACTCAAGCTGACGCTTCTACTACTAGGAAATATGGTGGGACTGGTTTAGGATTGGTAATCTGTCGCCGTTTAGTAGAAATCATGGGTGGGCGTATTGGCGTAAAATCGGAAAAAGACAAAGGCTCCATATTTTGGTTCATAGTACCTATACGCAAAGCATTAAACGAAGTACCATCGGCTAGGGAAAATTTAAGCGGAGCTAAGGTTTTATTAACAGGCTTTGATGAATCTGAAGAACAACGTTTAGTAAAATATTTCAATACCTGGAAAATGCCCTGTGATCAGTCAGTTGCGATTCAGGATGTCCTAAATAAACTTAAAACTGCTTATAAACTTGGCATAAATTCAAGTTATGATGTACTAATGTTAAACGCAGGAAGCGGCGTTGATGAAATTGAAACCTTAATACACAATATACGTAGAGTGTTTGAACTATCTACTTTAGCTATTATAGCAGTTGATGCGTTTCCATCTTTAGCTACTACATTGAAAGAAATAGGTATTTTTGAAGTTATTCCAAGACCAGTACAAGAACAGGAATTACGGAGTCGATTACATCGGTTACTAGATGTTCAAACTAAAACAACGACTAAAACGGAACAACGCCCGTTAGTAATGCCAGATGCGGCCTATAGTTGGGAAGACGGTAAATCTAGCCAATCGCAACATCTTAATAGAAAAGGCCAAGTTAAGCAGCAACAAGCCTATCTAGGAATGCAAAAATCTTCCAAACCCGCATTACCAGACGACTCGCCTTTAGTAGGACAAGTCTTAGTAGTGGAAGATAATCCGGTTAATCTAAGTGTCATTAAAAAATTATTGCAACGTTTTGGATTAAATGCTGATATAGCAAGAGATGGTTTGGAAAGTTTAGAGGCTATAAAACGTATTCAATATGATGTAGTTTTGATGGATGTACAGATGCCCAATATGGATGGATTTGAAGCAACTAAAAGGATTAGGGTACGAGAGCAGGAGTTGGGATTGGCTCATATGCCAATATTAGCAATGACTGCTAATGCTATGGCTGGGGATCGTGAGAAATGTTTACAGGCTGGCATGGATGATTATATTTCTAAACCTGTGAAGCTTGCGGATTTAAAAAATTTGTTACGGCAGTGGTTGCCAATGGAAGAGTCAGTCTCAATCCCACAATATGCTGTAGATCACAGTTTAAATTCTCCCAGTATTTTAAAGCCTACAAATACACAAATGCCTAATGTACAAAAACATACGGTTACGCAACAACCTATAGTTCAACCAACACCCCCAAATATTCCAGTTAATAAATCTGTAATCAATATGGAAATGTTAAATGACTTATTTGATGTGATGGAACATGAAACCATAAATTTGTTGCAAGCTTATATAGACAATGTTACAATAATATTTAAGGAGATCCAGCAGGGTATACAGCAACATGATGCCAATATAATAACACGCCCCGCTCACTCCCTAAAATCGAGTAGTGCTAATATAGGTGCTATGCAAGTTTCAGAATTAGCTAAACAACTTGAATTTATTGGCCGAGAAAATAGGATGGATGAAGCAGATGCATGTTGGCAAGCTCTGCAAATTGCCTATCAGCAAGCAGAACAAGTATTACGTGCCATTATTAAACGTGGTAAGCTTTGAAAAAATTTAGATAAAAATTAACTTTTCAATAATGTATGGCATAATATGTTGAGGAAGCTATGAGGATGTTCTGAGGCACGAAGCACATTAATTTTATTAGCTGTAAAAATTTGATACTAATAAACATGAAGTAATATTTTACATTTTATAGACTTAATAGGGTTTGAACTTTAAATTTAAAAACTTAAAAATATGCATACTAACTACATAAAAACCATCATTATATCCATTTTATTTGTAATCATTTTTATAGCGATTGCAGATACGAATGCGAATAAATCCAAAACCTTGCCAATTAGAGAATTGCGTATCTTTGCCGAAATATTTGGTCGCATCAAACAAGAATTTGTAGAACCAGTTAGTGACGGTGAACTAATCCGTCATGCCATTCGTGGCATGTTATCTGGCATAGATCCACATTCAGCATTTCTAAGTGCTAAAGAATATAAAAGTCTCAAAGAAAGTGCTCAAGGAGAATTTGGTGGTCTAGGAATGGAAGTCAGTATGGAAGATGGCTTTATTAAAATTATAGCCCCAATTGACGATACCCCAGCCCAAAGAGCAGGCATCAAATCTGGCGATATAATCATTCGTCTAGGTGAAAAATCGCTAAAAGATCTCACAATAAGCGAAGCTGTCAATCTTATGCGAGGACCACCAGGCTCAAAAGTCAATTTAACTATTATCAGAAAAGGCCAGAAAAAACCAATAATTGTGAATTTAACCCGTGCCATTATTCAAGTAAAAAGTGTTAAAGCGCAAATTATTGAACCAGACTTTGGTTATGTGCGTATTAGCCAATTTCAATCCCATACTACTCAAGAATTACTTAAAGCAGTGGATCAACTTAAAAGCCAGGCTAGAGATAATTTAAAGGGCTTAGTGCTAGATTTGCGCAATAATCCAGGCGGTATTCTTAATGTAGCGGTGACAGTAAGCGATGCATTTTTAGAAAAGGGTCTAATCGTATATACAGAAGGTCGTGAACCTAAATCTCGAATAGAATTTAGAGCAGGACCTGAAGATATTCTCGCTGGTGCTCCTATCGTAGTATTGATCAATAATGGTTCTGCTTCAGCATCTGAGATTGTAGCTGGTGCGTTGCAAGATCATAAACGAGCCTTGATAGTAGGTACGCAATCTTTTGGTAAAGGCTCCGTACAAACTGTTATCCCTATAGAAGTAGATGATCATAACACTGCATTGAAACTTACTACTGCACGTTATTACACACCCTCAGGGCGTTCTATTCAAGCAGAGGGTATTACTCCTGATATTGAATTAAAAGCCGCTCATGTAACAGTAAAAGAACATTCCAATAATCTTCTTAAAGAATCAAGTTTTGCAAAACACCTAAGTAGAAAACCTTCTAATAGAATACAAATTACTAACTCATCCCAATCAGCACCACACAATGCGCAATCAAAAGCTAAAAAGCCATTAGCTGAAAGGGATTATCAGTTAAGTGAAGCATTAAATCTTTTAAAAGGATTAAGTTTAATGCGACAGGCTCCAAAGCCAGTTTTTAAAGGTAGATAATCAATATCGTCCTATAGTTCTATAATTCTATAGTTCTATAGTTCTATAGTTCTATAGTTCTATTTTTGGTGCCGAGGCTATGCCTCGACACTAGATGCTATATGTTATTGAGAAATTACTATCGTTCTATAGATTTTTTTAAAATTATAATAATTTTATTTATAATAGTTTACAATTTATAAATAAAGATGTTAATCTACCTTAAATAGAATATCCCCTGTGGCATCCGATAGTTGGCTAGGTATTTTCTTGAGCCTAACACTAACCTAGGGAATAAAGAACCGATACTGGTGTGCCGGTCCGTACTTCGTACTTAATAACGGAACGCCTAAAGGTAACTGGTAAAATTCCCACTTGAACTACACGGTTCAAGAACAAAGCTGACAACGGTGCTAATGGGGGGCCATTTTCTAGCTTGATTGTTCTATATTTATGGCTACAATAAAATCCATAAGAAAGCTGTGTCGCGATAAACGCAATGCCCTTTCTGCCGATGAACAACACACGCATAGTTTAAAAATTATCCAATACCTTAAACATCTTAGATGGCTGGAAAGAGCTAAACATATAGCAGCCTATTTAGCTACAAATGGTGAGCTAAACCTTGAGCCTTTAATATCAAAATTGCGCCAAGCTGATAAGAATATATATTTACCAGTATTAGGGTCATTTCCACAACGTAAACTCTGGTTCGTCTCTTACCCATCTAATAGTATATTAAAACCTAATCGTTTTAATATTTTAGAGCCTGTATTAGGTTCCAACAATCGCTATCCACCCTTGAGGCTAGATGTAATATTAGTACCAATAGTAGCTTTTGATGCTGATTGTAATCGTATTGGTATGGGAGGTGGTTTTTATGATCGAACACTTGCTTATCAAAAACACCTTTTATTCTGGAAACGACCACGTTTGATTGGCGTAGCTCATGAATGTCAACGAGTTGAAAAGATTGTTATGCGCAAATGGGATGTGCCGTTAGATGCTATAGTTACAGAAAGGAAAATTTATGGTAACTTCTCAACAACATAAGGCAAAATTTTTATCAAATAGGATGCACTTAAGGCACGAAGCGTAGCAAGTATGTAGGATGGGTAGAACCTAAGCGAACCCCATCATTTGGGGTTAGATATTTTCAGTGTTATAACGAAATTGATAGGTAGCGAGATTGAGAAGTTACATTAAATTCTAGCTAATTGCTTGGCCATCTATATTCTACAAGATTAGCCTTTTTAAAGGCCACAATACCAATTGAATTTGCAACATCTCCAGCAAGTACTATCACAAAATTTTCCGTTGTCAAAAGAAAAAAGCCAACCTGTATTGTAGGGAGTTCATCGCGCACCTTATGCTGCATAATTTTAAATACTGTAATAGCACCAATTGAGGGTTGCTCTATGGATTTTCCCCATTGTAGCCAAGATCCAGATGCAGCTTTTTGGGTTCCCATAATAGAAGCTTGAGCTAGAATCCAATTCACAAAGTGTGATGCCCAAGCAATTTTTTTAGTGGGTAAAGTACGAGTTACACTAGGATCAACAATAGCTATATATAGTAATAGCCGATTGTTGTATTGAGCACCAAATTTATTTTGCCGTATATATTCTTCCATGGCAAACTTTAGCCAAGGAAATATCCTTCGGGTTGGAGATTTTAGTAATATCTTGTGCGGTTGTTCCAGTTCCTTTGCAGCTAGTTTTAGGTTAGAAATCCATGTAGTTGCAATTTGTTTATCTTCTGAATCTAAAAATTTTGTATTCCGTTGAATAAGCCTTGCAGAGTCTTGTAATACTTTTTTAGTAATGGTGATGGAAAAGGTTTCTTTTGCTTTCATGTAAGCGGATAAACGCTCTGAAAAGACGGACAATAAGCCGACAAGTGTAGTAGTGATCAATAAAAATAGTCCTACTCCCATAACCAATTGTACAGTTTCATTGTGGTACCATTTTACTTGCGGTATAAATGCTTCCTCTAAAGTATCATATTCTTTGACAGAATCTTGTAAATCTGATTTGTTATCACTCATGATCACACCTTAAATAGTTTAAAGCTAATTATTGTTATTATTATGAATACAAATATTTATCAGGTGCATTTTGTCAGGTACATATTGGCCATATAATCAATTAATATTGATTTTATTTGACTGACTTGGTAACAATAACCCCAATCCACCAAGTAATAGACTAACTCCAAGTAAATATAAATGTAGATTAACAGCCGCACGTAAAATATTAGCAACTTCTAACCCCAATGGCAACAAAACCGCAGACATAGCTAACTCATAAGTTCCAGCTCCAGCGATCCCATGTATAGGCAATACACTAGATAATTCCGCTCCTAAAGTACCCAATGCCGCAAGTCCTAAATCTAAATCAGAAAAATGCATTACAATTGCAGTAAAAGCTGATAATTTACAAATCCAAGATAACGCAGTCCAAAGCCAAATACGCATAAATTGTCCAACCGTATCCGGGATATGACTTAAGATCTTGCCAAAAAAGTTAGCTATAGATCCATGATATTTGCCAATCCATTTTTGCATAGCCTTATGCCACCAATATAGGATTGGTATTAAAGCTAGCCAAATTGGAATAACCCATAACCAGATTGATAAATCTTGCGTCACATATAGAAAGATTAGAGCAAGTAAGCCTAAAAAGTGTAAATCAAGCAATCGAATCCATACCAAAGTGACTCCACCTGCCATATAGCTTTGTCCAAAATAGCGTTGCATCAATATGGGATATGCCAATTCACCTAATCGCATTGGCAAAAAATTATTTAGAAAATTATGTAGCAGGCTCAGACGTAAGGTGGTATTGAAGGAGCCACGCAATAGTGTATAGGAGTAATCATAGATGCGTATGGCCCGCAATACATAGCTGCTGATTGTCAAGATTAATAATAAAATTATTCTTTTTGGTTCTATTGTATACCAAGGTATTAAGAGCTTATTCCAGCCGATGTTATAGTGGACCATTATGAGTAGCCCAATTAATAGTATTGTTCCTAATATCCAATGGCCAAGTGTGCGATACGTAAAGACAGTTTTAACCCACATTTTACAGTCTTCGTTTATAAATAGTTAAAACTTGGCTTGAGTTTTGATTTTAAAGTGAAAGATAAACATAAGCATAAGCAATCTTGATAATGAAATGTCATCCTTTAATTTACAAAGATATAAATTATCTGATACACTCATATCTTTAATTGATATTATTTTTTAAGGTTTATTTTAAAGTGCTAAAATCTTATAAACACACAATTTTGTTTGTGCTGTCTCTTGTGATTACATCTTTCGCAACCAGTGGGAACGCAGATGTACGTAAAGCTTTTTGTGGCTATTTAAATAATTTATATGGTGTATGCTTTTCCGAGGCTAGTAAATCATCAACCTCTTGTGATGCTATGGGAGATCAAGTCGTATCTGCTATTAAGTCAACAGGTGAACAGCAAAATATCCAAAATGCTGAAGCTCGGGAAAAATTCTTCACACTTTCTAAAATTATATGTCAAGGTGGCTGTTCTGATTCCCGCAATGGTAATCAAAATACTAGAAGAAACCTTGATCGACTTTGCAATTAAGTCTCGTTTAGTTCAGGTTGGCAACCCAACCTTATAAATAACGTTGGGTCGCCACAGAGAAGGCAATTACCCCAAATTTTAGGATAACATGCCTAATCAATAAAGTTTTTGTGCTATCAAAACTAGTCTGCATTTAGGTGCCAAGGTTCTTCTTGGGCACCTATTTTCGTAACTATGTCATATACTGAAACAGTATACCATTTTATAAGCCACTGGCTTTAAATAATACGAGTTTTAATTTTTCACGACCAAATTTACAGCCATATGGTGCGCATTGCGCACCATACCGATAACTCGGTTACATATACATAATCTGGATAAAAATTAATTATCTGATAAGCTATGTAGCACAAAAAAGGTGGGATGCTCCCACCCTACAAAACTATTACCCTTTACCTGTAATACTTTTAAACTTGGCTAGGAGTTGTTCCTCAGTTTCTTTATGCTTGGGATCTTTTTGGATACAATCCACAGGGCATACCTCAACACACTGACTTGTTGCATGATGTCCTATACATTCAGTACACAATTCTGGGTCAATTACATATATTTCATCTCCCTGGCTAATAGCACCATTAGGACATTCTGGTTCACAAACATCACAATTGATACAGTCATCAGTAATAATCAAAGCCATAACTAAGGCTGCTCCTAATCATCTTTAGATAATTTTATATAATATAGCGACAAAACAGTCTGTATTGTACTTTATATTGACAATATTGATAATACTAATGATAATTATATATTTTTACTAAAACGCTCACTTAATGCAGTTTTAACCACAGGATGTACAAAAGCCGAAACATCGCCACCTAATGCTGCTACCTCTCGTACTACACTGGACGATAAAAAAGTATACTGTTCTGCTGGAGTCAAAAACACTGTCTCTAATTCTGGAGCTAAACGTCGATTCATACCTGCAAGCTGAAACTCATAATCAAAATCAGATACTGCACGTAGTCCACGAATGATAACCTTAGCTTCCATAGAACGAGCGAATTTACTTAATAGTTCTGAAAATTGGACAACTTCTACTTGTGTTAAATCGCCAAGTATGGTTTGCGCTAACCTCACACGTTGCTCCAAAGAAAAGACTGGAGATTTTCCGGGATTAGCAGCAATTGCTACAATCACACGCTTAAATAACTTAGTAGCCCGCACAATTATATCAGTATGGCCATTGGTTATAGGGTCAAAGGTCCCAGGGTAGAGTACAGTTACCATAATGCTAAGAAAGGTTACGCAAAATGAGAGAAATACGTTAATATAAAAGCATACTGCTCAATATATCCATCATATATCCATCATTTACTAAACAATAAGTATATGACATTCTATAGAATTATCAAAAATCATGCAACATAAGTGCCTTTTAAACTAATGAATTGGAACACTCAATCTAATCAACCTAATTCTCCTGAGTGGCCACGTGGGCTTGCTATTATTATTTTTACTATTAGCATAGCATTATTAGCCTGGCCGTTTATACGAGATTGGAGTAGACACTGGGATGCCCAACCTCGTCCTGTCACGGCTCGAGGTAATCTAGCAGCAGACGAACAGACTACTATTGAAATCTTTAAACGCACTAGCCCATCTGTAGTCTATATTACTACTATATCGCGTTATATCAATCCTTGGACTCGTAATATACGAGAATTAGCTAAAGGTACAGGTTCTGGATTTGTCTGGGATGAGCATGGCAATATTGTAACCAATTGGCATGTATTACGTGGTAGCAGTTCGGCCAAAATTCGTCTTAATGATGACAGGGTATATAGAGCAGTACTAGTGGGTGCTAGTCCAGCCCATGATCTTGCTGTATTACGCATCAATGTACCTTTCAATGCCCCACAACCTGTGCCTATTGGGACTAGTGCTGATCTTCAAGTAGGCCAAAAAGTCTTGGCTATTGGCAATCCATTTGGTCTAGACTATACCCTTACTACAGGAGTTATCTCAGCTCTTAAGCGTACTATTAGTACTACAAATAAAACTATTGACAATTTAATTCAGACTGATGCTGCTATTAATCCTGGCAACTCTGGTGGTCCATTAATAGATAGTGCGGGTCGACTTATAGGGATCAATACAGCTATCTATAGTCCTTCTGGTGCCTATGCTGGTATAGGCTTTGCGGTACCAGTAGATACGGTAAATCGGGTGGTGCCAACATTAATTGCCCAAGGCCATTATGTACGCCCCACTCTTGGTATTCAGACGGATGATGCTATTAGTCGCTTATTGACTAGAGGCATTGGTGTAACTGGAATTTTGGTGTTGAGAGTTACACCAGGTTCTGCAGCAGCTCGTGCGGGTATTCGTCCAACTAAAATTACTAAATCAGATGATATAATCCTTGGGGATATTATTTTAGCCATTAATAAGCGTAAAGTGCAAAAAGTTCAGGAACTTTTGGATGTTTTGGAAAGCCATAAGATTGGTGATACAGTAAAACTTACTGTTTATCGAAAAACTGGTATAGTAACACTGGATGTCTCTTTAAAAGCACCAAGTAATAATGTCAAACAATAGTAGTACTATAGCTTTTCATAAATCAAATTTGACAAAATGGCAGACTGAGAACATTATCTGTTAATGACCAAAACAGTGCCAATAATACCTAATAATATAAAACCATCTTTACAATGATAAAAATTGCTATAACTGGAGCGGCAGGACGCATGGGCCAAGCCTTAATACAGGCTATTGCGCAAACTGAAGACTTACAACTATCCGTAGCCACTGAAAGTGCTACCAGCAAATTTTTAGACATGGATGCTGGTGAACTAGCTGGAATTAAAACCAATGGCATTTTAGTAACTGCTAATCTCGAGACTAAACTACAAGATTTTGATGTATTGATCGACTTTACAAACCCAAATGCCACTAAGAATCATGCCGAATTATGCCACCAAGCTGGTAAACGCCTTGTAATAGGCACCACCGGACTAAATAAAACTGAAAAGGCATATATCACTCAAATAGCTTCTGATATACCCATCGTTATGGCTCCTAATATGAGCATTGGTGTAAACTTATGTTTTAAATTATTAAAAATAGCATCTCAAGTAATGGGACCTGATGCTGACATAGAGATCCTGGAAGCGCATCATCGCCATAAAAAGGATGCCCCCTCTGGTACCGCCTTGCGTATGGGAGAAATAGTAGCTAATACTCTACAGCTAGATCTACAACAGGTGGCAGTCTATGGCCGTGAAGGCAACAGGACACCGCGAGTTAAAGATTCCATAGGATTTGCAACTTTACGCGCTGGTGATATAGCTGGGGAACATAGCGTTTGGTTTGTTACTGAAGGAGAACGGGTCGAGATTACTCATAAGGCATCAAGTCGTCTTAATTTTGCACAAGGGGCATTGCGAGCAGCGCGTTGGCTTATGAATTATGAACATGGACTGTATGATATGCAGGATGTACTGAATTTAAATACTATTTAGTTATTTAAATTATATATTTTTTACTTTTAAGTAAAACACAACAATGGATAAACAACTCTTAGATATTTTGGTATGTCCAATTTGCAAAGGACAATTATACTATGCCAAGACAGATAACGAATTAATTTGTCGCTTAGATCGTCTGGCCTATCCTATACAGGATAATATTCCCATTATGTGCATAGATGATGCTCGAGAATTACCACCTGAGGAAGAAATCCCCACCGATTAATATAAAACAAAAGGCATCCTTCACTTTGATGGAAAAGTAGTAAACAATTTAATTTTTTGTTTTTTTGTAGCGCGGAGCATCACCAACGCATTTCCACGCAGAGCATGGGAACGATAAAAATAGCTGCCATACGTTATTGAGAAGTTTCTGTCGTTATGTCAGTTATAGGATGAGCTGAGGCACATCCTATTTGTAAACAACTTATAGCGATAGTAGCTTGTCTTTCTTTATAATTAATATATAACTCAAAAAGTCAATTTTAGAATTGGATAGCCAAGTTACACATTTTTTGTATGATAAAGTTTTACCGTTTTTTGGTACAGAGTGAACACCCTCGGTCTTACCTGACCTACATTCATCATCTTCTACCTTTGGATATCTGGCCTTTAGACTGTTGAGGATAGTTGAATTGCCCAAATAACCGCATTCCACGCCAATCGCTTGCTTGGTATTGGGCCTGCTCTTGGGCAATTTTTTCTTGAATCTGCAACCATTGCGCTGAATCTAACTTGGGCTGTGCCTGCACCAATTGACTATTTGCATCAGCACTAAGCGTCAATAAATACTCAATATCATAAGGACGCTTATTATTGTATAAATTTAAATTAGTACCCGCAATCATCCCATCTGGATTTGCGAAATTTAATGCTAATACAAATACGACAAAACTTAATAGATAACTACCGGAAAAATAAGTCCAGGTTGGCTGCACTAAATGGGCCAAAAAAATCAGAATGCTTACTAATAACCACATCATGAAAACCGTCGAATAAAACCGCAATTCAGTAATACCATAAGAATCAATATACAATGCCATGCGGTAAAATGCTGAATAGAACACCCCAATAGACAATAAAATTAAAACAGCACCTACAATGCGGAAAACATATTCTGAATCCGGGTTAGAATTTCTGGTAACCCAAGCACCTATTAATAATACCGCTTGTAACAATAGAATAACTTTTACCAGCTCAAAAAAACCGCTGCGTGCATATTCTGAATAAGTTAATGTAGAAATAGAGCGGATCGTTTCAGAACCGCCAAACAGATACTGAAATTGCACCAGAATAAATGCTATAAATAAAAAAGCTAAACTGCCAAAAATAACAGCTACTTCAAAGGCTTTTAATTGCAAAAACTTGGGAACCTTATGTTCAAAAGTACTCCATTCTGGTTCCAAAGCAATTGCTCGAAATAGGCTTAATGTAATCAAAAGATATATAGCCCAGTAAAAGATAAAACTGATAATACCAGAACCTTTAGTACTACCAAACAAAGATGCTAAAAACTGCTTGGTAAGGCTAGAAAAAGCCTCATCTGCAGACATAAATAATAATGTAAATATTACAAACAATGGCAGCCCTATCACTGCTAACTTCAGCGTGCTCTCCGTCCAACTTGATTGGTTCAATTTCGCTTTAACGTCTGACCAACGAATATCATCAGAGAGAAATTGAAATGGAGCTACTAAGATATTAAAAACCCGGATATTCAGTATGTATGAAGTCAATGACGCAGTTAAGAATCCATTTAAAGTAGGGCGGCGTACTAAAAATAGCAAGCCTAATGCGGCTATTCCTAAATTTAGATTCATTAAAATGGGAGAGGCACGAAAGCTATATAGCAAACTAAATGTCAATACTATAATATTTAGCAGCCAATTGCGTTCTTTAGAGATCAAATTTAATCCAAACAGCAATATCCAAAGGGAAAGGCTAGTGGCAATGACAGGTTCCGGGCTATTCTGAAAAAAATATACTATTAAGCTGATAGGTAATGCGATTTTTAGGATATTAAAGGTAATGTCGCTAGGCGGATGCTGTTGCGAGTTTTGGTTCGCTTCAGGTGCTGGATCGATTTTAGATTCTGATGCAGGCTCAGATACAGGGGCAAGTTCAGATTTTGTATCAGTTTGAGATGCAGGGGAAATTTCAGATACAGGGGCGACTCTATTCTCTATTGGATCAACTTTAGGTACTATCTGCTCCGCTGTAGAAGGACTATCAGTTGGTTCAGTCATATATTTCCTCATTATTTTTACTATTTTGCAAAATTAACATATAACAATTAAATATCTATAATGGCATGGTATTATGCTATCTACGTTACCTTAGTCCACTGTTTAAGCAATTAGTTCAACTGTATCTAAAAATATATTTATAGGAGATATTTTTTAATAAAAATAGAAGCAAATTAACCATTACATTGAACAACGTTATACTTTGTTATACAATCTATATAACAAGTTTTCATTTTTGGATAACTTTTTAGGAACAAACTATGCCATGAAATACCTTAAACATTTTACATATTATTTTTTAGTATTAGCATATTGGGGATTATCCCAAGGAGTATTAGCAGAAAATAAAACGCAAATCGATGGCTATACAATTCACTATGCCGCTATAACTACAAATTATCTAACTCCTGAAATTGCAAAACTCTATAAGATACGCCGCAGCAATACACGAGGCATGGTAACTATTAGTGTTCTAAAGGATCAACCCGAAGCTACTGGAGTCCCTGTACGCGCTAAAGTTACTGTACATGCTACTAATTTGAACAATCAGATGAGATCTATTGCGGTGAAGGAAGTAATCGAAGGTATGGCTGTATATTATATTGGCGATTTTGGGATCAGAAATGCAGAAGACTTAACTTTTCAACTGGAAATTACTCCAGAAGGTACTGAAAAAATTCTCAAAGCAAGTTTTAAACAAGAATTTTTTGTTGATTAATTCTACTTTATCGTAGTGCGCATTGCGCACCATAAAATAGCATACATGCGTCATTAAGATGTTGGGTTGACGATGAGGCCATCAACCCAACATTATTGCCCCTACCGTGCTACAGCACCAGATAACTAATTTAGATTTCAATAGATTGAGGATAAAAATCATCATCTATTATTTGCTTCCAAGGATATGGGCATATTTTGGGAAATGTTGCGGTGGGTAACCTAGTTTCTTTGGCGGCCAGCTTAACTGCATCCTTATATGCCTCTTGTATAATATGATCCAATTTAGATTTTAAGCTAGGATTACGTTGCAAGCGTTTTTGGATACGATTACGTTGTTCAATTAATGTAGAACGCCAGCTATCTCCTTTAAATTCTTGCCAACGTTCTGATAACAGTTTGTATTGATATTGCCATTTCAATAAATGAGCCAATAAAATAGTTAGGCGATTTTCCAATTCATTGCGCTCACTGCTGCCCATATCAGCTAATTCCTCTTCCAAGTTTGCAATATCTAGTTCCGCAAACCGCCCTGCTTTAAGCAATTCGAGATTTTGCAACGCCCAAGCCGTAACATCCTGTTCATAAAGAGTTTTGAGTTCAATCATGATTTAATGTTATTTTAATTGTAGCATATATTTAGGAACTGGTTCAGTCTGATGACACATAAAAACGTTTAATTATTATGTTACTGAAAACTTTGCACACTATTAATTACGATATAATCAACATGGAATATAGATATGATATAGCTTCTACGAAAATTGTGGTCCTATTTTGAGACTAAAAAAATTGCAAATAACTGATAATTAAAAATATTAATACGACATCAGACTGAACCAGTGCCCCATTTTGTTAAATTTAATTTCTGACAAGCTATAGCACCTACTGCGCTGATTTAACT
This sequence comes from Candidatus Achromatium palustre, assembly GCA_001044195.1. GTDB lineage: Bacteria > Pseudomonadota > Gammaproteobacteria > Chromatiales > Chromatiaceae > Achromatium > Achromatium palustre. The sequence continues at coordinate 661 of LFCU01000153.1, read as the reverse complement.
GCATTGCTCCCTATTTTGCTTTTATCATAACTTGTATATCTTGTTCGCGGCCATTACGTAACACACGCAAGGTAGCAGCACGATTTAATGGGCTATTTTCCACTAAAGGAGGCAAGGCATCTGATTTAGATAATTCTTTGCCATTGAACTTTAAAATTATATCTTTTACTTTAATACCAGCTCGAGATGCAGGACTATTGGAGGATACACGAACTACCACAGCTCCTTTAGGAGCTGTCATGTCAACAGCTGCTGCTAATTCTCGACTAACATCTTGAATCTCAACTCCTAGCCAACCTTGACTTGCTTACTTGCTATTAATAACAACACGAAACCCTGCCATATTATATTTACTATGTTTGCTTCTTTGTACTCGATGTTCAAAAGTTAGAAAATGCTTATATACTTAAATATATTGGAATTACATATTTTGATTAGGTTTTTACTTGATTAGCTCTACGCAATGTTTTATACGTTATATCCCACAGAAGCCTTATAGCGTAAGGAATTAGAATATTACCTAATACTAAATTTTGAACATCGAGTTGTATGAATCGAGATCCTTGTCTGTTCCCCAGCCAACTCGTACCATAAGTGGTAAATTTAGGCATCCTTCACTTTGACGGAAAAGTAGTGAACAATTTAAATTTTTGTGACGCGA
>LFCU01000113.1 GCA_001044195.1 Candidatus Achromatium palustre | reverse complement strand
GCAAGTTCATCCGCAAGCTCTGGCGGTAATAAATCACGGCGTGTGGATAATAGTTGGCCAAATTTAACGAAAATTGGGCCTAATTCTTCTAAGCAACGGCGGATGCGGGTTGTCCAGGGTGTTGGGTTACGGTGGCGTTGCCAGTACCAAGGGGATAGGAATTTTAGGAAGCGTATGGGCCATAGCAGTTTGGTGGTTAGCGCAATTTCATCCAGACCATGCCGTAATAGGACTAGATTGATATGAAGTATTCTGAAGCCTTGATAAGGATTAATCATGTTGGGGATAGTGCCAGAATATAGCCATATAGATTATCTGCAATGTCTATATATTTAAAATATCTTCCGTATCATAAATTTAAGATGCTTGATAATCCAGATATGACTGCCTTTTAATTTTTTATCCGAAACCATCTTTTTTTCAACTCATTAAACATAAGGTGATAGCCGAGGTTTCGAATAATGTATAATATTCTACCCAATACTAACTTTAGTAATACTTGTTCATCTTTTTGAAGTATTCAGTTAGCTCTACTAGGTTGTCATCGAGATGTTTGACTATTTCTAGGCTTTCGCGTACCAAAGCACACATTACATGATATACTACGTTAGGATGAGTCTTGATTAATGATTCAAAGTTGCTTTTGGCAATAGATAATACCTCAGTTACTCCTGAAGAGCGCATATCGGCTAGACGCTTTTGCCGGTCTGTAAAACCTGAAATACCTGCAATTTCATATTGGGTTAAACGAGTTAGGATTTCTTGGCCACCTTCTGGCATATTCTTTAAGACTACTAATATTCCAGAGATTACTATATATAAGTACCCATCTTCTTCACCTTCGATAGCAAGATATTCACCGTCTTTTAGAGTTTTAAGCTCTGCGATTCCTGCTAAGACTCGCACCTCTTCATCGCTTAATTCTTCACCAATTTTTGAGGCCGCAATCGTTTTTTGTACTTTCATAATCAAAAATATCTGAGCTTAAGTTTTGTCACAACTCAAAATGTGGAAATGCAATTAAATACTTTTTAGAATTTTTGGTATTTAGGGCATAATTTATGATACCAAAAATTATGAATTTATAATAACAATATTAACTAATAATTTAAAGCTAACAATAGTTATTTAAAAATTAACGTAACTTCTCAATAAGCTATTAAGCTATGGCATTTGACTTGCATTCTGGTGCTTAAGGCGGCACCAGCCACCATAAGTTATTGAGAAGTTACAAATTAACTAGGAATATTAAGAAAATTATGGGATTTAAGTGTGGCATCATTGGGCTGCCTAATGTAGGAAAGTCTACCTTATTTAACGCCCTTACGCAAGCTGCTATCGCAGCAGAAAACTATCCATTCTGCACCATTGAACCCAATATTGGTATGGTACCCTTAATAGATTCTAGATTAGATGCAATAGCAGAAATAGTCAATCCCAAAAAACGCATCTATGCCAGTGTCCAATTTGTAGATATTGCAGGTTTAGTCGCTGGAGCCTCTAAAGGTGAAGGCTTAGGCAATAAATTTCTAGCCCATATTCGAGAAACTGATGCCTTAGCTCAAGTAGTGCGTTGTTTTGAGGATCATGATATCACTCATGTTGCGGATACAATCGATCCTATTTCGGATATAGAGGTTATCAATACTGAATTAGCCTTAGCGGATTTAGACACTGTAACAAGAGCCTTAGAGCGTGTTGAACGCCAATCCAAAACTGGAGACAAAAAAGTTTTAGCCTATAAAACGTTACTAGATACAGTGCAAAATCATTTAGATCAAGGCCAAGCAATACGTACTCTAAATCTTACTCCAGAACATAAATTGGCATTACGTCCCCTATGTCTCTTGACCATTAAACCCCAAATATATATAGCAAACGTATCAGAACAAGGATTTATAGGCAATCCCCATTTGCAAGCCTTAGAAACCCTAGCAATCCAGGAGCATACCAAAGTAATTCCAATATGTGCGGCTTTAGAAGTAGAGATTGCGCAATTAGAGCCAGATGATAAATTGGAATTTTTAGCTGAGATGGGTCTTAAAGAGCCAGGCTTAAATCGTTTAGTGCAAGCAGGTTATGATTTGCTAGGTCTTGAAACCTATTTTACGGCAGGACCTAAAGAAGTAAAAGCCTGGACTATTCCAGCCCACGCAACAGCTCCAAAAGCTGCTGGAGTAATTCATAGCGATTTTGAGCGTGGTTTTATTCGAGCTGAAGTTATCTCTTATCAGGATTTTATAAACTATAAAGGTGAACAAGGTGCAAAAGAAGCTGGGAAATTGCGGTCTGAAGGTAAAGAATATGTAGTTAAAGATGGGGATGTTATTCATTTTCGGTTTAATGTTTAGCATCCCGTGAAATTTATGGTGCGCAATGCGCACCCTACGATCTAGATTTCATGTCGTTCTAAGCACCACATCAATCCATTTCTGCCTTTGCCTTTGTTGATGATGTGAAATGCTTCCAACTTATTTTGAGACCAATTTCTCAGGTTAGATCCTAGCTTTCTGCTAGTCAGATTAGTCTTTCCAAAGAGATGATAGGCTGCTTGAGTTAGTGACTTGCATTGTTCAGCATGGATCATTCTGCATAGATCATTGGCGGTGATTTCACGATTGCCTAGACAATCCCACCAGGCATTTAGGAATAGCAGGGTTTTGGGATCAATTGGTTTATGTGCTGACTGTGCTTGTTGGTGATTGTTGTTTAGAGTATTGGTTAATTCACGTATAGCTATTGCAATGTCTTGCAGCTTATCGCTACATGGGCATGATGTTTGAATTGCCCTTTGGTCTTGGATGTGATGATTGTGATAGGTGCAGCAGGTGATAGGTGTATATCGTTGATGAGCCAATGTCCAGAAGGCTTTGACTAGTTTTTTCTTGAATCCACGCACAATCGCAGTATTGCGCATGTAGGTAAGGATTAGGGTAGCTTGTTGCTCATTGAGGGTGGCAACCTCTCGTTGTTGGGTTCCTCCTGCTGTATCAAAGGGTCGGATTTCAAATCGCACCCTTCCAAATTCTTCAAGATCAGGTAGATAGGTACGTACCAATTTAATAACACTGGCGTGTTCTATATTAGTACCTTTAGCAATAACTAATGATGTGGTATATGCGTCACCTTCTTCATTTAAAAAGGCAACAGGTAAATCTTGCAGGGTCATAACGACTCCGTGAATAGTATATTTTAAGAGCCGCTGAGATTACAACCAAGAAATGTCAGCGGGTTGTCTGAGGTTGGTTGTACTGGTTCACGGAGTCCAGCCACCTTTATGGTGCCTCACCTGCCCACTGATAAAGATGCAGATGTAAAAAACGCCTATAATGAACATTGGCGTTGGAACGTCGTGAAAGAAAGGACAACCAATCCTTGACCTAAGATTTTGCTTAGGTTGAATCTAACTATAGATAAGACCAATTAAGTTGTCAATACTTTTCTTGAATCCACGCACAATCGCAGTATTGCGCATGTAGGTGAGGATTAGGGTGGATTGTTGTTCGTTCAATTCCGCGTGTTCTGTATCACCACCACCATGTTGACCAAGCCAAATTCCTCCAAATCTGGTAGATAGATACGAACTAGATCCAGCAAGATAGGATGCGCTGAGGCACGAAGCGCATCTTATGACTATTTCTTCCTCTAAATATTATGGTGCGCAATGCGCACCCTACGATCTAGATTTCATGTCGTTCTAGGCACCACATCAATCCATTTCTGCCTTTGCCTTTGTTGATGATGTGAAATGCTTCCAACTTATTTTGAGACCAATTTCTCAGGTTAGATCCTAGCTTTCTGCTAGTCAGATTAGTTTTTCCAAAGAGATGATAGGCTGCTTGAGTTAGTGACTTGCATTGTTCAGCATGGATCATTCTGCATAGATCACTGGCGGTGATTTCACGATTGCCTAGACAATCCCACCAGGCATTTAGGAATAGCAGGGTTTTGGGATCAATTGGTTTATGTGCTGACTGTGCTTGTTGGTGATTGTTGTTTAGAGTATTGGTTAATTCACGTATAGCTATTGCAATGTCTTGCAGCTTATCGCTACATGGGCATGATGTTTGAATTACCCTTTGGTCTTGGATGTGATGATTGTGATAGGTGCAGCAGGTGATAGGTGTATATCGTTGATGAGCCAATGTCCAGAAGGCTTTGACTAGTTTTTTCTTGAATCCACGCACAATCGCAGTATTGCGCATGTAGGTAAGGATTAGGGTAGCTTGTTGCTCATTGAGGGTGGCAACCTCTCGTTGTTGGGTTCCTCCTGCTGTATCAAAGGGTCGGATTTCAAATCGCACCCTTCCAAATTCTTCAAGATCAGGTAGATAGGTACGTACCAATTTAATAACACTGGCGTGTTCTATATTAGTACCTTTAGCAATAACGAATGATGTGGTATATGCGTCACCTTCTTCATTTAAAAAGGCAACAGGTAAATCTTGCAGGGTCATAACGACTCCGTGAATAGTATATTTTAAGAGCCGCTGAGATTGGTTTCAAGGAATGTCAGCGGGTCGTTTGAGGTTGAAACCACTGGTTCACGGAGTCCAGCCACCTTTACGATGTGCCTCATCTGCCCACTGATAGATATGCAGATGTAAAAACGCCTATTGAATGATGGCGTTGGAATACCGCGAATCAAAGGGGTTTCAATCCTTGACCTAAGATTTTGCTTAGGTTGAATCCTAATATAGACAAGACCAATTAAGTTGTCAAGACTTTGTTAAATCTTTTTCTAGCACATAGGATGCGCATCTTATGAAAAGCTTAATGTTATTTGTTGATAGGTTTCGTATTCTACAAGCTATTTTGTTTATTCAGCCAACCAATTTTCTAAAGAAAGTTCGGAGATTCGTTAAAAATGCCTTATATTATTAGTGATAAGTGTCAAATGATTACTTACAGCAACACTCGCAATTAACAGATCAATATCACCAATAATTTGTCCACTACTTCTAAGTTCTGCCTTAAATTTACCAAAATAATCCATCACTTCATCATCCAATGAAAGTACTTGTGGTCCTGGTGTCATAAAAAAGTTTTGAATTCTTTTCAAGTTAGCTTCAACTCTACTGGAATTATATGCACCGAAATACAGTTCTCATTTGGTTATGGTTGCAACTGCAAGAGTTTCTACACCTATTTGAGCCACTTGTTCTTTGATTTGTTTATTTCCATTAAGTAGATAAATACATATATCAGTATCTAATAAATATTTTACCGTCCATTTCATCATACTTGTTTCTACAACTGTACCTTTCGTTCAGAACTGGTTCTTAAAGTATAAATTTCATTAATAATTTCCTCTGAACTGCGACTATCTTCCCATCCTTGACACTTATCCAAAAAGATTTGTGTAGAATTACAACCTTTATTCTTTTTCTGATGTTGAGTTATATCAAGCTTTTCTTCATCTAAAAAGGTAATAATCACTTGGACATTGGCTGGAACAGGGATATGTTCTAGTGGTTTGATTTGATCGCCAGTGTAAACGCCTCGAATTGAAAGCATATTATGTATTATCCTGACTTAAATTATAATTTCAAAAAAACTTATAATAGAGTTTACCTTATAATATTTCACTATATGTTATTTATTGATGGGCTTCGCTTTGGCTCTACCTATTCTACGCTCTGGATTCAAGCATAAAATTATATTTAGCACAATTAATGATGCCATTCACCCCATTAATCTAGTAAAATTCACGTGTGCGATTACGCGGCACTAATCGCACACGACGCGCTTTGCAATCAGCCAAAGTAGCATTAAATCAGGGCTTATTTTTGTAACTTTTCAATAACACATTGCAAATTTTATGGTGCGCAATGCGCACCCTACGATTTTGTTATCCGATGCCATAAATTATTGAGAAGTTACTTATTTTTTAGAGAATCGCGTATTTCCCGTAATAACAGGATATCTTCGGATGGCTTTGGTGGAGATTGTTTAGAGGTCTCTTCTTCATTGGTATTGAATCGATTAGCAAGCTTAATGGCAATAAAAATAGTAAAAGCTATGATAGTAAAATCCACAACAGTTTGAATAAAAGTGCCATAGCGTATTAAGGGAACTCCAGCTTTTTCTGCTGCTTCCAAGGTAGCAAACGACTGGCTAGAGATAACAATATAAAAATGAGTAAAATCAAAACCACCTATTAAAGCTCCTAAAGGTGGCATAATTATATCCTGTACTAGCGAGGTTACAATCTTACTAAATGCTTTACCGATTATAACTGCTATGGCTAGGTCTAATACATTGCCACGAATGGCAAATTGTTTAAATTCTTGAATAAAACCCATGCTAACCTCATGATATGATAGTTACATGATATGATAGTTAATTGCAAAATGTTATTTTACTTAAATTAGGTGTATACTTTAGTATGACATCCATATCATAAAGCATAAATGTAATTTCTCAATAATTTATGGAATTAGGTGCTGAAATCGTAGGGTGCGCATTGCGCACCATAAAGTTTACCAAGCAATATTGAGAAGTTACGCATAAATCACTATTTTATAGGAGTCTATTATTGATGCGAAAACTAGCAATGTCCTTAGCTATTAGCTTGGGGATATTATTCTCTACAAGTTGCCAAGAAACCACGCCGGTACGCAATACTGAAGGTTCTCCAATTGCAACAACTAGATCTAATGTCTCCAATCTTACACCACCAAACTCTATAGGACAGGGACGTGCCCTCGAGCGCGTCACTAGCAATGGCCGCCGTGTTGCTCTTGTCATTGGCAACAGCAACTATAAAGATAATCGTGATTATCTACCCAATCCTATCAACGATGCCAAAGATATTTCAGCAGACCTTAGATCCTTTGGTTTTAACGTCACCACCAAGACTAATCTAGGTCTTGAAGCTATGCAGGAGGTTATTGCCGACTTTGGACGCACAGCCTCTAATGCTGATGTAGCCTTGTTTTATTACGCCGGGCACGGGGTGCAGAGCAAAGGTCGCAATTATCTAATGCCTATAGATGTAACAATCGCCAGTGAGGCCCAGCTACCTTTTAAGAGCGTTAATCTCAATTATATTTTAGAAGAGATGGATAATGCCAAAAGCAAAGTCAATATAGTCATGCTAGATGCCTGTCGTAACAATAAATTTACTGGTAAATTTCGGGGGCGTGGCAGTAAAGAACGAGGTCTAGCCCGCGTTGATGTCCCCAAAGGTACGGTAATTGTATATGCTACTGCTGCTGGTAAAACAGCGGATGATGGGCGGCGTGGTAATGGTCTCTTTACTGAAGGGCTTAGAAGGGCCTTTGCCCAAGGTAGAAAAAATAAGCAAGGTCAGATAGCTGATCCTAATCTTAATTTAGCTGATGTGTTACTTACTGCTAGTAGATGGGTAGAGATTGAAAGTGGTGGCAAGCAGTCACCTTATGTCAATGGCCCTGAGACCTTAAAGAAGGATTTCTATTTCTCAGGTTCAGCGCAACAAGAGGCCAGACAGCAAGTCTTAGCTCAAAATAGGGCTGAAAGTGCTCGTATCAAGGAGCTAGAAGCCAAACTAGCGGCTAAAGATGCTAAGTTAGCTGAGAAAGATGCTAAAGTGGCTGAGGAAAGGCGCAAACGTCTGGCTGAACAACGGAAACGTGAGGAGGCAGAGCGTAAGGCTCAGATCGCCAAAGAAGAAGCCGCAGAACGTGCTCGTTTGCAAGCCACTCAAACCTTTTCTCATGGTGGGGTTACAATCTCTGGAAATACCAGCATATCTGAATCCTATGAGCCTGAGATGGTGTCTATTCCAGCCGGTAGTTTTAAAATGGGCGATATTCAGGGTGGTGGTGATTCTGATGAAAAGCCTGTGCATAAGGTCTATATCAAGGCTTTTAAGATAAGCAAGTATGAGGTTACAAGAGAGCAATTTCGGGCCTTTGTGAATGCTACTAATTATAAGACTGAGGCTGAACGGGGAGATGGCTGTTGGATTTATAACGGCATTAGGTGGAGTAAAAAGAAGGATGCTAATTGGCGTAATGTAGGATTTAGCCAAACGGATCAGCATCCTGTGGTCTGTGTATCTTGGAATGATGGAATAGCTTATGCCAAATGGCTAAGTCGTAAGACTGGCAAAAAATATCGTCTGCCCACAGAGGCTGAGTGGGAATACGTGGCCCGTGCTGGTACTGATACTAAGTATTGGTGGGGCAATGAGATTGGCCATAATCGGGCTAATTGTGATGGTTGTGGTAGTCGGTGGGACAATAAGTCAACTGCTCCTGTAGGCTCTTTTGCGGCTAATCCTTGGGGTCTTTATGATACCGTAGGCAACGTATGGGAATGGACTTGCTCAAAGTATACATCTCCTTATGATGGCTCTGAGATGAAGTGCTTACTTTCTGGCGCCTCGGCCCGCGTCTTTCGTGGTGGTTCCTGGAGCCACTACGCAGACGACGTACGTGCTGCTTACCGGAACGGGTTCGAGCCTGGTAACCAGTTCAACGACGTGGGCTTTCGCGCCTGTGAGGTCCAGGTAAGTCAAGTCAGGTAATAGCAGCAACGAGCAAGCAGAGAATTATTGCCGTGACGCGAGTGGGCGAGCGTCAAGGCAATAATTCGAGGCTTGCGAGTGCTGCTATTAAAGGGGCGATTGCTCGCGATTTTTTTTGGTATACATCTATATTAGAAAATTCTAATATAATAATATTTTTAAACCATGATTCACTTGATTTTCTTGATTATCATGATAAGTTAATCCTGATAATCTAGTTAATCTTGAAAATCAAGGTTCAAAAATAAACCATATCCTATTTTAAACCAGGATTTACTCAATTTTCCCAATTACCAAAATATACAATCAATATTAAGCCTTGAGACCCTCGATCCGATTATTATTGTAAAGTAATGCTATATTTAAAAAACTTGCGATTA
>LFCU01000251.1 GCA_001044195.1 Candidatus Achromatium palustre | reverse complement strand
AATCTAAACTAATTTAAAAGTCAATATTAGAAAACTGGATAGTTGAGTATTAGAAAATTGGATGGCCGAGTTACACATTTTTCGCATGATAAAGTTTTACCGTTTTTAGTACAGAATGAACACCCTACGTTATATCCCACAGAAGCCTTATAGCGTAATGAATTAGAATATTACTTAATACTAACTTTTGAACATCGAGTAACAAAATTACCATAATTAAATTTATTCTGATTCTACCGCTTTTTGTGGACATATAATTATTTGATAATGCTATATAAAATTATTAACAAAGGTAACTTATGGCCAAGAAGAGTATGATAAGTGTATACTATCAATACTTACAAAGATAATTATACGTAGGATATTATTACCCACAGAAAGCGTTAGAATCAGAAAAGTATTTATAAATTATCTATTTATACATTAATAAAAAATTTATTTGACTTTTCTATCTTTTTAAGATCAAACTATTTTTGAGCCTTGATGAAGTATGCTGATATTTTTAAGCTGTTTTTAGTCTAGTATCTGTATAGTACTGGATATGAATTTATTTTATCTATCAGTTTACCCTACCATAGCTAGATCACCACCTATGGTTATATCGTAAACCATTGATCTAGGGTATAAGGAAACTTAGTATTTTAAGGAAAGTGATAGTTAGCGAGTTCATATTCTGAAGTTCTATATTCGTTATTATTATGAAAAGAGAAAAAACTCATATACACTGCACCATACTACGATCATAAAAATACAAAATTATACATATGACTGATGAAATAAAAAAAGTCCTACCAGATAAAAATCTGGATATTGGCAAAATTGTCGAAAGATTTATCCGCCTCCAACAGCAATGTGCAATGCACTTTCACAGCCAAGCTGGTTGGTCCTTTGGGACTGTTAGCCATTACCTCAAAGGCTTCATTCAGAGAGAACAGGGTAAACACAATATAGAACGAATGGCTGAAATAGTTCCTAACAACAATGATCAAGTGTTAAATAGTATGCTGACAAACGCTCACTGGTCTACTAATCAGAAACTATTAAAAATTGGACTGACTCTTCTCTTGGGGACATTTATAAGCAGTGCTCCAGCAGTCAAATTAAGACAAAAAATAGACTTCAAAAAAAGCTGTGAACCTGGGAGACAATTTGTTGTTTCGGCAGTAGGTGATGTGCTCTTGCATAGTGGATTGCAGAAAAAAGCTGCTGCTGACAAGGATTTCAGGGGACTCTGGAAAGATTTCATTCCCTATTTTCAAAATGCTGATCAGGCATACGCAAATCTTGAGGGGGCTGCTGCTAAAGGAGTTAACCAGTACGGAAAAAATGTACGTGACCCTGGTCATGTTTGGGATAAGTATGTTTACACTGCCTATCCTCAATTTAACTACCACCCAAGTCTGATCAAAGATCTTAAGGACAGTGGAATTGATGTTGTGTCAACAGCCAACAATCATTCTCTGGATAGAAGGAGTCTTGGAGTCGACAGGACTATCGATGCATTGACAAGAACGAGATTGCCATTCACGGGGACAAGAAAGAGTGATGAAACTGAGGCGGATCGTAAATGGTTTACTGTTGTTAGAAGTAAAAATGGAGGATTGACCCTAACATGGATTGCCTGTACCTATGGGACAAACGGGATTCCAGATAGGCGCAGACAGGTATTACACTGCTTTAAACCTGACGACAAAAAAACAATAATTAATATCATCCAACGTCAAAAAGATCAGACCGATGCGGTTATTGTCACTCCTCATTGGGGGAAGGAGTATCAAACTTATCCGCATAGTTCACAAGTGAAATTAGGGAAAGAGTTCCTGGAAGCTGGTGCCATTGCTGTTATCGGTTCCCATCCTCACGTGCTTCAGCCAATGGAGAAGTACGTTACACAAGACAAGAAGCGAGAAACTTTCATAATCTATTCACTTGGAAACTTCGTCAGCAATCAGAGGCAGCTTAAGCGAAGAGCCACCATTGTGCTATTTCTTGGTTTTACCAAAACCGCAGATGGTTCAGTACACCTCAACGGAGTTAAATTCCTTCCTGCATATATGAACAATCGAAGTGGAAGGGCCAGACTTTCACTCAAGCCTATCAAAGAGGGATGGAGTTATGGAAGAGCAGGGTTGACCCACATTCTCAAGGTATTTTCAAAAGAGCATATGGTTTATTTTGATAATAATAGATATAAAAAGGTCGTAACCAATTCACACTGCAATAACTACATACATAAACCAAAACTTAGACAAAGTCCAGACCACAGGGGGCCTATACATTTAAAAAAAGGGCATTGGTCAAGGCAGATGTAACTCGTAAGATGGGTAAACTGTAGCCAAGTAGGGTGCGCAGTGCACCCTACCTAGCTTTGGATAATCCAACAAAATCACATTTTCAAAATTTATGATGGCATCCTTCATTTCCAGTTTACACTTTGAAGTATCGTTCCCACGCTATGCTTGGGAATGCAGTTGGTGACGCTTCGCGTCACAAAAATTTAAATTGCTCACTACTTTTCCGCCAAAGTGAAGGATGCATTTATGACGTGGTACAGTATATGCTAGATAAATTCCATTCTCATTTTCCAAACAATGAGCTTCAAAAGCTTGGATACTATACTTTAAATCAAGAGCGTTTGGAAAAACTGGTTGGCACTGAAACAGTAAGTATATATTACCTTGATCTGATATTAACCAGTTATTGTAATATAAACTGTACCTACTGTAAATTTCCAATAGAAAAAAGTAAGATAAGTTTTGATGATGTACAAAAGATAATCGTCAAAGGGAAGCAAGATGGATTATCCTTCGTACACATCACCGGTGGCGAAGCTACCCTACATGAAGATTTACCAAGCATTGTTACCCAATTGCAGAATCAAAACATCCGAAAATTGCTTACCACCAATCTGCATAAATCATCTGATTATTACACAGCTTTATTTGATGTTGGTTTGGATGAAATCAATATTAGCTATGACGGACCCAAAGGTAAGCAGGAACGAATTTCGGATTGTGCGAAAGTTCTTAAAGTGATTACCACAGCTCAAGCTAAAAACGTGGTCTGCCGAATAAACATGACGATCACCGAAAATAACTGCCAGCATTTTTTGGATAATATACTTTACATGGCAGATATTGGTGCTTCTGACATCAAACCAGTAACTGCTGTACTAGATAGTATCAATCTTGATCAGGTAAAAAAAGTTTTGCAACCACAGATTGAAAAATTGTTAGGGAACCAGAACTGTGAAAAATATCCAATCCTCACTTTTCGTTTACCACGTTTGATTGAAAAAGAATTCAGAGGGATCCATACAAATATGCCCAAGTGCTATTTTCTGTTAGATGATGTCTGTCGTGATTCAAAATGGTATTATCCATGTATGATACATCTACGGGAGAAATCAGAGAAGATATGCCATGTGAGCGAAGCTGACGTGCAACAAAAACGTCAGGATTATTATAATGACTTTGTCCCTTCTAAATGTAAAATATGTATTGAAAATTGTCCAGATTTTATGGTTTATTTTAATACTCTGATTAAAGAGGCTAAAAGTGGTAATTTTTAACAAAAAACTTAGGAAAGAAGCGTTTAAATATTATTACAACCGGATCTCTATTTCCGATTTTATTCAGCATTTGTTCAGTTCCCCACCCCGGATAAAGTATCAGGCCGAATTGGGTCAGTCATGCTTTTATCTGCCGTTTTCTTTTTTTGTGCTTATCAAACCTGGCTTCGAAGCGAAAAAGGACAAAATTATCTCATTACTTAAATCAAGCGGGGTTGATATTTTAAAAATTGATTTACTTAAAAACTTTAGTGATCTTATCAGAATCCTTTACGAAGATGATGATAGGATCAAGCATATTTTGGCAGATGCCGTATTCCCTAAATTAGAAGAAGAAAGCCCTGGTTACGCACTTACATGTCAGGCTGATAAAAAACTTGATTTAATAAGGCTTAAAAGTTATATCAGAAAAAAGGTAGGTCTTCGTTTTTTTCATATTGTATTTGATGATGACGAAATGTCTCTAGGGTTAAATAGTATCCACATTCCTGAACGCGAAGATATGGACTTTGAGTTCAAAATTGTGCAGCAGCATGTAGCCCATAGCTATACAGCCCTACAAAACTTCAGAGACTATTCACCAGCAGTAGAAATAAAAATTCTTATCGCTTGTTGTCGTCCACAACCAGACATTAACGAAATAAAAGCTTTGGATTTTAAAAATTTTGATGGACACTACTTGCAGAGAAAATTGGGGCTGAATTACATCACTCCTTATTTTGCATCTCAAGTTAAAAAATATAAACTCCAACAATACCTACCACCAGAATTGGTTTCAAAAATAAATAAGGATCTTGAATATAATATTTCAATTCACAAGAATAGAGCTACAAAACTTAGTGAATTTAGCACCAAGTTTAAACAAAAGGGACTGGATTTTATTTTGATTAAAGGTGATGCAAACTCCAGATATTCCTATGATAATATTGGACATAAAATATTTTGGGACCATGATGTATTAATCAATGCGGTCGATAAGGAAAAAGCAGTTTCATTATGTCTTGACTTAGACCTGGTGCCTTTAAATCGGAATGGCATTCGGATAAGTGAGCGGGAATTATTTGATAAAATGAATTTATATCATAACGTCCATTTAGGACCAGCACCCGATCATTCAAAATACAAGTATGGAATTCCAGATGATGCAGTAAAATTAGAAATTCACTGGGATTTGTGGGAACCAGGATCAGCATACGTAATTCCAGTAGAGTTTTATTTTGAAAACACCAGGATATTTAATGGACATACTGTAGTAGAACCGACAATTTGTTTTTTACATCTCTGTCTGCATCAGTACAAGCATAGCTGTCATGAAACTTCATCACGAATGGAATTACGACAGGCAGTGGACATGATGCGACTGGTATTTTACCGACATACTGAATTTAATTTTGATTTACTTAACAAAATAATTAATGAGCATAATTTATTTACCCCAGTTTATTACTGTCTGTTACGTAACCAGGTCTTCTTTAAAAAAGAGTTAAGTCCAATATATGAGCTTTTTCAGCGAATCACTGCACAGGGTAAACAGGGCTTATGTGCGGTAAAAACCGCAGCATACTTGAAACAGCTAAGATTGAATAACTATTCAATTTGTTAGTTAATTGAGCTAATTAGGGTGTGCACTGCGCACTCGGGGACTGGTTCAGTCTGATGTTTGAACATAACATCATAATTATATTACATTATTTTTGTAATAGTTGTAAGGTCTCACAATAGAAAATTTACAAGCAAATTTTTTTAAATTGACACTATCACATTATCTAGGACAAAATTTTGGGACGATTTTAGAGGATAGCATAATAAAAATTGTTCTTAAATAACATAATGTTAATTAATGAATTAGACTGAACCAGTGCCCGCTTATCTTTCATGTTGTAAATAGCATTGCAATATACCCAATACGATCCACAATATCAGCAACCGATTTTATATAGTAATTACGTGCATCAACAGATAATACCGCATCTTGTAATAGCAAAAATTCCCATACCTCGCCATCGGTAATAATGCCATAAACTTTTTCCTGTTGAAAAATATGTAAAGTGGCATACATTTCAGCAAGACATTGCCCTAATCCCTCTGCAAGATTGCTACGTTTGACTTCAACTATTGAAATAATGGGAGAAACCAAATCAATCTCATCCAAACTTAACGCGCCATCGTATGCACCATTTAATTGATGAGGAAGGATGATGGGGGGTTGTTCTTGAAAATTAACCAGTGGCTCAAAAAATACTCCTAAATTATACACTTCACTTGCTGTCCACAAAATACGCGCTACCAGCAAATTACCCCTAGTTGCTTCATTGTCAAATTTTGATAACCTTAACCGTGAAGACATTTTTATGACAGATGTCTGTAACTCAGCGTAATCATTGCCACTTGGTATAAAGCTGCTAAACAAATCCTCGTTATTTTTGATTGTTACACGAAATATTTTCTTTAATTCAGATGCAGTATATTTTCTATAATCGCTAAATGCCATAAAATACTACCAAACAATATATCGGGTAATTTTAAGATGGGTCCTTGTTTGTTCGTTTCCATCGATTTTTAAGGGCATACAGGCTTAATCGTATCTATGTGCTTGAAACTCCTGTTTACCAATTGGTAGAACGTACGAGATGATAGGTGGCGAAAAATTATGGTTTAAAAAAATGAGACGTTACAATATGTTGCGCAAACCAAGTTAAAACCAACATTCCAATCAGTGGCGATAAAATAAAAGGAACTTCTAAACCTGGATTATATCCTAAAATCAAACGTATAGGAAAGATTAACAGTATCCAAATTATAAATTGCCATTCTACCTGTTGTCCATAGATCCTTATGCTATACTCTGCAATCCAGATTCCTAATCTTGCAGCTAACAAGCCTATCGCTGCACCTATTAATATATCTATGGGCCAATGTACGCCTACTGCTACACGGCTGATTCCTACTAAACTAGCTACAGTCAGTATCAATAACCTTGTATATCTATTTTGTAAAAAAACGAACATGCTAGAAGCTATTGTAAATGCCAATTGGGTATGCCCAGAGGGAAAGCTATGGTATTTATAGGGTGCTCCAATTAAATAAAAAGTCTCTTGAGGCAATACAGCTAATGGCCTATAGCTACTAACGCCTAATTTTAGCAAGCGCGATAGTAATAAGCCGCTAAGTACAGACCATAATAATACATAAGCAAAATAGGGACGTTTACTCGCTATTAGTAGCATTAAAGTTAAGGCTAGATGTTCGTCTCCTAAAAAAGTTATACATTGCCAAAATACCGCTGGAAAAATAGCACTCATAAGATTTAAAGCTAAAAAGCCGTTATGATAGCCACCTATTAGATATAGGATTATAGCAATTAATACGTATCCAGATGCAGGGATTGCAAACCATTTATTTATATTCTTCAATTGCAGAGAAGTGGCTTTCATAGTATTTGATAGATGCTTTTAAAATCGAGATATGGCCTTATCAATTCAATCCTGCAAACTTGTAACACCATGCAAAGGTTATCTGATTTACTTTATGAGTAGGCACACGTATCTCTATTTGATCCTTATGTTCAATACGGGCGCATTTGTAACGTTTGGCCATATTAATACGAAAATGTTGTGGTAAAATGAACAGCAAATCCCTACCTTCAGGTCTTATAGGTTGCCACAGATCAAATTGATCTAAACGCCGATCCACTACCAAAATTTTACTAGGATCTTTAGCATAATAAATAGCCCTACTACCTAAAGACCAATTAGGCACCGCTATCATGGCTCTGGGGCTTTGTTCTATAGCTAACAGTTCCTCGGATTTGGTCATGATAGTAGGCCAGCCTCTAAAATCACGATGTAGAGAAAATTTTTCGGGCATTGGTAAAAATGGATACGCTAGTTCTATCTGGATGGTCAGAGCAAACAGTGTATTAAGTATTATTAGAGTTTGGATAGTTTTATGCCATGATTGTATTAAAAATACGATACCTAAAGGGATTGTTAATACATATAAAACTCCCCACCAATGAGGCAAAGTAGGCTTACCTAAGCCAGCAAAAGAAAATAGGCCAATGAAAAGCAAACAAATCCATAGAGTTAAACCTGAGACATACGCAGGGTGCCACAATAAACGCCATAAGCCATACCAGGCTACATAAGCTATAAATGGTCCATAAGCCAATAATTGAGTAATATAAGATATTAATAGATTGCCTATGTTGAGATTAGAAAAACGTAAAATGCGGCCTTGCTGATAGCCAAAGCTGATAAATTCATGCTTTAGGTTCCAAAACAATACAGGGCTGATTATACCCAATGCTATTAGCATAGCTAGACCTGCTTTAGGTAGCTGTTTAATAGTTATAACTTGTCGCCATTCCCCAGTTGTGAACATTGTAATTACTAATGCCAATGGCAATATAATCGCATTGTACTTAGTTAAACCAGCTATACCAGTAATTAGTCCTAAGATTAACCAGTCTTGAGTAGAGCCACGAACACGTACCCGTTCAGCTGAAAATATAAACAGAAACGTAATAGTAAACAGAATACTATCTGGAAGTAGCATCAAGCCAAGTGCGGTCACGCCTAACGAGGCATTTAAGCCTAGTAGTGCCCAAAGACCGGCATTCTTAACAATGCTTTCATTAGTATTTTTTAGATATGGCTGTAAAAAGTTCCAGCACAGTAATGAAGTTGAGATAGATAATAAGATAGCGGGCAACCGTGCTTGGAGTTCACCTTGGCCTAAAGTCCATAGAAAGAAGCCTTGAATCCAACCTACCAAAGGTGGATGATCAAAGTAGCTATAATCAAAGCGCATTCCATAAAGGACATAATGGGACTCATCTACAGATAAGCCGAAATGGGGAGCTATACCTAATTTAATTAGAGCAAACCCCAAAATCACTGTGATAACTAAAAAAAATTGTGATTTTGGGGGGTAAAGTTTTGACAACACGGTATTTAGATTAAGAAGATCTTATTAGATATTCTATTGAGTATCGGCTTCGGTATAGGAGCTAAAATGAAATGGCAAGTACACAGGACACCATTGCAAAAAAGCAGTTGCAATGGGGATAACACCAATTGCTCCCCACCAGGCTTTTTGATATAGCCCAAAGCCAATTAATAAAACCCCTAATACAATACGTACTACACGATCTATAGTTCCAATATTAGGTTTCATAAGTTCCCTTCTTTAAAAGTACATTAAAAGTGCATTGTTGGAAGATTAACTATATCATTCCATAACAGACTATAACATGCGTTTTAGTACATCCGCATCAACATTCTTATCTAAAAAACGATGTTTAAGTGCCCCTGCTACATGCAAAGCAACTAAAAATAAAAATGCAAAAGCCAAAATTGCATGAGCCTCAGCAAATATCTCATGCCAAGCATGATTCTTACCAAGCAATCTAGGCAACTGAACCATCCCAAAATAATTGACTCCATAACCTGCGCTATTGCTCATTAGATAGCCTACAAGAGGTGTTGCTATCATTAACACATATAATAAAGCCTGT
>LFCU01000117.1 GCA_001044195.1 Candidatus Achromatium palustre | reverse complement strand
TCATCGTACCCACGTAGGATTGTCAAATAATTTGTCCTTGTTCTTTGGTGTGCGTGGGCAAACGATACAGCCGTTTGCCCACCCTACCTGGCTGTGTCATATATTTTTCATGCAGGATTTAGGTTGTATATTTTGGGGTTCTTTTGTACTCATAAAATTTTATTTTATGAATTATTAATTTGGTAGTCATCCAATTTATTTAGGATATTAAAAGAAACCAGATAATGTAGGGGTTTGTAATCTATTCTATAGATTGATATACTATCATCAAATTTTATTGTAGCATTGATAAATTTAAATAGTCAAGTTATATTTTGCTGAACTGAATTTTAAATAAGCGAACCTGACGTTATTATGCAAACTCTCAACAACATAAACATCTTTATTCTGGTCTGTTGTATAGCGATTTTGGGGGGGCAAATAGCATGGGCTGATCCCATAAATAATAATAACTTACAACATCCACTTCTACAAATTTATCCAAAAGATACAAACACTACAAATTCTAAATTGCCAAATCATGGCCCGATTTATTGGCTAGCCAATACAGCCTTAGGTGCGATAGTAGGAGCTGGTTATGGCTACTTTGTAGATGCTAATATGCTAAGGCACCTTACTATTAACGCTGGTTATTTTGGAATGTTTGGAACTATTTTTGGTCTCAGCGCAGCAACAAAAGTAGAAGAATATCCAGCAGCTATTGCTATAAGCGGTACAATTTTAGGAGTAGGAGTTGGTGTAGCTTATGGATTTTTAGAATACCTTATCTATAATGCTATACCATTACAACCTGCACTCAATGGAGCTATTATCGGTGGCTTAAAGGCTGCGATGCATCCTGCCAATCCATAACGATACAATATGATATAGTTCATTCAATCCACCCTTACATAAGTCTTATGGATGCACCAATCGTATTGAATCCAACAACCTTTGGAAATTTAATAACATTAGAAGGTATTGATGGCTCAGGAAAAACTACGCATATTCCTTTGATTAAAACTCTGTTAGAACAAACTGGCAAAACAGTGCAGATCACCAGAGAACCTGGCGGAACTGTACTTGGAGAAGAACTACGCCAAATTATTTTGAAACCACGTGCTGCTTCGATAGAAAATATCAGCGAATTATTACTATTAGCCGCCGCTCGCGCTGAACATGTTGCCAAATACATAAAGCCTGCATTAAACCAAGGTAAATGGGTGGTATGTGATCGTTTTAGTGATGCAAGTCGTGCCTATCAGGGCGGTGGTTGTAAGATAGATTCTAAAATTATTGCTATGGTAGAAAAGCGTATATTAATTATAGATTTATAGCCAATATGTATTTGTGTCTCCTTTAGGGCATTTCGGGTCAAGGCGACAGCATAAGCTCGCATAAGTTTTATTACGTCTAATGCATTGTAAACTCTAATCTTTTGTCCTTTATGTGGAGAATTTTCTGCAGTTACATTGGCTAAGTTTGTCTCCATGCTAAAATCCTTATCTAAGAAGGACTTAAGCTCATTTGGGAGGGAGTTAACCGTCACGTTCTGAAATGTCTTTTGATTTACCCCTAATAAATCTGCTGCACCACGTTCACTTAATACAGCCCTGCCATTATCCAAAACGTAGCAGTCGCAGATAAGTCCAGGCACGATTTCAGCAGCTCCATAATATATAGCTTGTGGTTCTGGAATAACCGTTGATAATCCTGGCTTAACTCGCGTTTTGAGGATCGCATTAAAGATCTGGGTAATATCAGTATTCTGCTGAAATTGCACAATATGCTGGGTAGGAAATAGCTTTTGTAATTTAGTGTACGGGATAGCAGGACGCTGCATATTGCAATCAGTACAATACAAAACCAGATTAAATTCCGGGACATAATAATCTATAATGATATCGCCAATCTTATAATTAGTATGCAATGTAGTATCAGCAAAGAGTTTGGTAAAGACTTCAGCAAAATTGGTTGCTCCTGGTGTGGTAATGGGAGCTAATGAGGTGGTCTGGCCAAACAGCTTTTCTTTGAGCGTAATGCCTACGAGACTATTCATTTCCAAGGTTATAGTGCCTACATCCTGTACTGCATAGCCATAGAGACGAGAGGCTTTAGAGCCTAAGCTGCGAATGGTATCTCGATCCAGCTTAATCGGTTTGATATCATGTAGGTGTCTATTTAGATAATGGTTCAGAGTGCTAACTGGACATTGTAGAAAGTTAGTAATATCAGTCTTGAGGGCAATGTCTTTGCTTACTGAACAGTGTAGGCCAGATTCTTGCATCAGGGTAACAATATCTTGATAATGTTTGCGGGTCGTGTTTTGTACATTGACTGGTAATTGGCAGGAATCTCTGATTGTCACTTCTAGGGCTGCACTGCTGAGTGTTGTCATCATGATGACGTTATATTCACCAATGTGCCGTTGGTTTTTGCGCAATACTTGATTGCCAAAGGCCATTACGTAGGCAAA
>LFCU01000108.1 GCA_001044195.1 Candidatus Achromatium palustre | reverse complement strand
TAGTTTTTCTTATACCGTAGATCAATGGCTTACGATACAACTGATAGGTGGTGAGCTTTATAACAATACATGCTCAATTGCATCATTTTTAATTGTGTTTAGAAAGTTAGTTTCCCAGTTTTGGCCTAAAATATGGCGAGCTAATTCTGTGACTATATAGTCAGCTTCCAGATTAATCTGATCTCGATACCGATTTAGACCTTGTAAGCAAGCCGGACATGTGGTTAATAATTTAACCTTATTTGAACCTGTAAGTTTACTAATTCCAGCCTCTAATTCTTCCTGCTTGCGAAATCTCACCTGTGTGGCGATGTCAGGACGCGATATTGCAAAAGTCCCTGCCTCACCACAACAACGATCTGATAAAGGAACAGGCTTTCCCATAAGGTAAGTTGCTAAACCTACAGCATTGCGAGTCTTTATGGGGGAATGACATGGATTATGATATAAGTATTGAGCCGCTTGAGTACCATCTAAGGCCATCCCTTGATCAGCTAAATATTCATGAATATCTAATAATTTAGCACCAGGAAAGATACGCTCAAACTGATAATCCAATAATTGATCCAGACAGGTACCACAGGATACAATGACCGTCTTAATGTCTAAATAGTTTAAGGTATTGGCTACCCTATGAAATAGAATCCTATTATCTGTAGTAATACGCTGCCCTGTAGTATAATCACCACTGGACAGTTGCGGATAGCCACAACACATATAGCCTGGAGCTAATACTGTCTCAGCACCTACATGATGCAGCATAGCTAAAGTAGCTAATCCTATCTGCGTAAACAGGCGTTCTGAACCACAGCCTGGAAAATAGAATACTGCATTTTTATCTTCGTCGGGTTGTACTTTAGTGTTGCGAATAATGGCTACTTTAGTTGCATCATCCACTCCTAACAGGCGACGCATCGGAGCACGATGAATCTGAGCTGGCATTGGACGCTTTACAAAATTTACTATCTGAGCCTTAGGAGTCATTGCACCAAAGGTCGCTGCTGGTAGCTTTGGTTTTCCTAATAATCCTAAGCGTTTCGCTGTAGCATGAGCTAAACGCTGGGCACCATAACCATTGCGAATTAATCCCCAACGTAACCAGCCAATTATAGTAGGATCAGTTACTTTAAGAAATTGCATCGAAGTCCAAGTTAGAGGATTAAAATGCTTTTTACCTTGAGCATATAAAATGGCTCGCATCCTTGAGGTAACAGCAGCAAAATCAATATTGACCGGGCAAGGTTTGAAACATCTTTGGCATACAGTACAATGGTCTGCAACATCATTGAGGGCATCAAAATGCCGCAATGAAATACCACGTCGAGTCTGTTCTTCATACAGTACAGCTTCCATAATTAAACCAGCAAGCAGGATCTTGTTCCGAGGTGAATAGAGCAAATTAGCTCTAGGTACGTGCGTAGTACAGACAGGTTTGCATTTACCACAGCGTAAACAATGCCGAATCATATCATTAAGTTCGCCTAATTCTGTAGCTTGCAAAATTAAGGATTCTTGCTGTACTAAGCGTAATGATGGGGTATAGGCATGCTCTAGCCCTGAACCTACAAGCAATTTGCCTTTATTGAAATGGCCTTGTGGATCTATAGCTTGTTTATATTTAGTAAATTCACTAATATTTTCCGGACTTAAAAATCTAAATTTGGTTAAACCAATGCCATGTTCGCCAGAGATTACACCACCAAGACTGGTAGCTAATTGCATGATGCGTTCTACAATCATTTCAGCATCTTGCAGCATTTGGTAATCATTAGAGAATACTGGAATATTAGTATGAACATTGCCATCTCCTGCGTGCATATGCGTGGCGACAAAGAGACGGCTAGTGCGGATTGAACTATGTATCTCTTGAATCCGATTCCTAACAGCTTCTAATTCGCGACCACTGAAGATATCATCTAATGGCTGCGCAACTTCAGCACGGTAAGAGATACGCAGATCTTTACGTTGTAAAATGTCAAAGATAGTATCTTGATATTTTATCGTACGTCGAATAGGTATTGGAAGCTGATCTAGCCAATCTTGGGCCTTAGTATCTAGATTTTGTAACCATTTATTCCAGCGTTGCTTTACTTGTTTAAGCAGTGCTAAGGCTGCTTGTTGTTTGGCTGTGATGATATCTGTATTTTCAGCATCATGTAGGATGGGTAGAGCATTGCGAAACCCATCAATATCTATCTTATCTAAGAGAGATGTTAGATCGGTTTGAAAAAACGCCTCTAACGCATCTATTATATCCAATTTATTGCGAGTAGAATATTCAATATTGATGCGCTCTATTCCATCACTATATTCTGCGAGACGTTCTAAGGGTATTACCACATCTTCATTGATCTTAAAGGCATTAGTATGCTTGGCTATTGCCGCAGTACGGGAACGATCCTGCCAAAACCGTGCTCTGGCTTCTGGGCTAACTGCGATAAAGCCTTCAGCATCTCGTTTATTGGCAATTTGTACTACGGTATCTACTGCTTGGTTTAGTGCTGTTTCATCATCGCCGCCTATGTCTAATAGAAGTACCATCTTAGGATGATGTGGACGTGACGATTTAGTACCATACTTAACAGCACGTACATAGCGTTCGTCCATATGCTCTGAACCTATTAAATCAATAGTAGGTTCTGCATCAATAAATTGCTTGGTTTCTAAGATAGCAGGAACAGCACTTTTAGCAAGACCAAAGAATTCCAAGCATACGGTACGCATAAATTTTGGGGCTTTATGCAGTAGGAAACAAGCTGAGGTTATGAGTCCATCACAGCCTTCTTTTTGTACACCAGGCAGGCCAGCTAGATATTTATTGGTTACGTCTTTTCCTAATCCAGGTTTGCGTAACTGGCTAACTGGTGCTTTAATATAGATTGGTTCTTGAATAGGGGTTCGGCCATCTGTGTCTAAATGGGTAACTTGAAATTCTGCAAACTCAACAGCGTTTAATTTGTTTAAATTGTGATTGAGGCGTTCGACTAAGATCCATTGAGCATCTGGTGTTACCATGCGCCACCAGACTAGATTGTCTAGGGTTACGCCCCAACGTACGGCTTTTTTGCCACCAGCATTTACAGATATGTTGCCACCTATAGTAGAAGCATCTTGTGAGGTAGGATCGATGGCAAAGACCAGATCATGTTGGGAGGCAAATTCTGAAACACGCCTTGTTACCACCCCAGCACCTACCTCTACTGTGGCTACGCTTGGGGTTACACCAGGCAATTGTTGCTGTTTTAAAGCTCCTATGGTATCTAGTTTCTCAGTATTGATTACTGCCGTCTCTGGATCTAATGGAATAGCTCCACCAGTATAGCCAGTACCACCACCACGTGGAATTATGGTTAAACCCAGTTCAATACAGGCTTGTACTATTTGTAAAGTTTCAATTTCTGTGTCTGGAGTTATGACCAATTGTGGATATTCAACGCGCCAATCTGTAGCATCGGTGACATGAGATACTCTACTTAAACCATCGAATAGAATATTATCTCTGCGAGTAATTTTAGATAATTTAGTTAAAATTTCTTGCCGTCTGTGTTTGAGTTTGGCTAACCAAGCTTCAAACTGCTTAACGGCTATTCTAGTTTGATCAGATAGCTGTAAAGCTAGTTCATTAAGCGGTCTTGTTGGGTTTATAAGATTAGCTTCAGTATTGTCACCACCAGCACGATATACGATTTGATCTAAACGGTGATGTAGGGCATGGATTAAAGACCCTAAGCGTTTCGGATTGGCTAGGAGATCGTCTTGAATCAAGGGATTACGTTGCACTACCCACATATCTCCCAAAACTTCAAAGAGCATACGGGCAGACCGACCAGTACGACGTTGGGAACGTAGTTGGTTTAGTACATCCCAGGCGGATTCGTCAAGGATGCGTATAACAATTTCACGATCTGAAAGGGAGGTGTAATTGTAAGGGATCTCTCTGATTCTAGGATTAGTTTCAAGCATTGATAAAATTCGTATTAAGTAGTTCTACTTTGTCACATTAAAACTTAACTTATTAATTTCCAAAGAATTGATGCAAAGTATTGTTTTCAATAAAATAAAGGTCTTATTTGGTAATCTGACAAAGTAGAAGTAGTAATCCAAAAATATTTAACATTTTTGGCCCTAGTACTCGATGTTTAAAATTTAGAAAATGTTTATATAATACAATTGAAATTTATAATACTGGATTCCTGCTTTCGCAGGAATGACGACTTGATGAAAAATCTGCTGTCCGTTGAATGACCCACCCGTCATTCCTGCGAAAGCAGGAATCCATACGCAATTTTTGTTAAGCCAAAAAACTGGATAGTCGAGTAATACAAATATATTTTTTGGTCGTTTCATTCTGCAAGGCATTTTGTATGGTATCTCCTATAAAATCCTTGCAACACATGACGTTAGAATATTACATAATACTAACTTTTGAACATCAAGTAGTATCTTATTGATTTTTAGTGAAACAAAATGTTAAAAGACTTATGGGTTTAGTTAGCTCTCAAGCCTTGCGGTTGAGCGACCGCCCCTTCAGGACTTTAGTTACGTGCCCGAAAGGGATATTAACGGAGAGCGAATCAACTTAGATCTTATATATGATAGTATATGATCTCTAGGAGCGGCAGAAGCTGTTAAATATTCAATTAAAGTGGATGAATAACTTATGAGCTATTATTACCACTGATTGCGCCAATTAGGTGATGGTTGTTGATAATGTCTTATACCAGAATTATATCCAGAACCATAAGGATATGAGCGATAGCCTGCATACGGATTGTATCCATTAGTACTCCTTGGATAGCCATAACCACTGAAACCAGGTCTTGGTACATATCCATA
Source organism: Candidatus Achromatium palustre (assembly GCA_001044195.1). Lineage (GTDB taxonomy): Bacteria > Pseudomonadota > Gammaproteobacteria > Chromatiales > Chromatiaceae > Achromatium > Achromatium palustre. Next base: position 9,166 of record LFCU01000108.1, on the reverse strand, counting down.
ATGTGGTGGTATATTATAGTATATGGGTGGATGCTGATACGGCCTGGAATATTGCATCAACCCCATAGAAAGACGATGTACCGTAGTACAAGCATCACGTTCTTCTTGCGTCATACCATTGATAATAGCCTGCATCCGTTCCAAATCAGGTGGGGTATCGGTAGACTGTGGTTGTTTATAAACAGACTGAGAGCTATCAGGAGATGGTGGTACAGCAGGCGCAGTTAGAGGCTGTGGAAAGATATTGGTGGCATTAGAATTTTGTTCATCTTGCCTAAATTTCTGCGTTGTAGATACATCCATATTAGCCGCATTCCAAGGTGGAGTTTCAGAAAAGTTGACACCATCAGCAGCAGCTCTTTGGCGCAGACGTTGGTAACGGGCATTTAGTCTAGCAATTTGCGCTTCCCAATACTTCCGTCGTGCTGCCATGCTACGCTGTTGAGCTTTTTTATGAGCCTCTATTGCAGCCTGCCGTCGATTGTGAAAGATACGTTGTATTGCGTTATCATCATCAGTGTTTTGTTGTGCTGGTGGGTTGTTTGATTCAGAAATATTAGTAGCAGGTTGTTCTTGTAGTCCATCAGCAGGCTGGGTATTGGAGGTGTTAGAGGATGTAATAGCTGTAGGAATTTCAGCAACAGCATCTGCATTAGCTGCGATAATAGGTTGAGCTATTAGGCTCAGGATTGCATAAGTAATAGCTATAAAACGTTTGCATTGTATAAATATCTGTTTGTTTTGCACTTTGATATTATCTCTTTAAAAAATAATTCCCAAAAATAATTCCCATAGTTAATAATCAAAATCTACTTAAGTAAGATAGCACTATATATCTTTTATAGATCTCTATTAGATCTTTATATACTAATCTTTCTATGCTTAAGACTTAAACTTATCCCACGAAATCATTGCATACGCCGAATGATTATGAATCGACTCAAAATTTTCTGACTCCACTGAATAAGCATTAAAACGTGAATCACGATTAAGACATAAGGCTACATCTCGCACCATATCTTCTACAAATTTAGGATGATTATACGCATATTCAGTGACATACTTTTCATCTTTACGTTTCAATAATCCATAAAGCTGGCAAGAAGCTTGAGACTCTACTAGATCTATAAGCTCCTCAATCCACACAAACTCATCAGTACGCACTTGTACTGTAACATGCGAACGTTGATTATGCGCTCCAAAATTTGCTATCTCCTTAGAACAAGGGCACAAACTAGTCACAGGCACATTTACTTTAATATGCATGATTGGTACAGTGCGATGAATCTCTCCTATAAGTGTGACTTCATAATCCATAAGACTACGTACTTTTGATATAGGAGCATGCTTGGTTACAAAATATGGAAATCGCATCTCAATATGCCCAGATTCAGCTTCTAATCGTTCGGCCATTTCTCCTAACATGTCTTTAAATGATTCTACTGAAATAGCTTGCTCATGTCTGTTGAGAATCTCCACGAAACGAGACATGTGTGTCCCTTTAAAATTATGTGGTAGATTTACATACATATTAAAATTAGCAATAGTATGTTGAGAACCAGCACTACGATCCTTTACTATAATTGGATGTTTAATATCTTTGATTCCAACTTTGTCAATTGCAATATGGCGATTATCTTTAGTACTTTGTACGTCTGCAATAGGATTTCCTTCTAGAGTTGAATGTGTGGGCGATATTGCCATAATAATAACATTCTCCAAAATATTAGATGATTTAGGCTCTTTCCAAAAAATTGATTATATTTTAATATAACTAAAAAATACAACTAGGCGCAAATATTGTGAAACTAGCAATCCCAATTAATACTAAAAAATTCAAAAACTCTCGAGAAGCCATAAAATGGTTCCGCAAAGCTGCAAGCCAAGGCCACGCACAATCGCAGTTTAACCTTGGATTTCTATACCACACAGGTCATGGTGTAGCACAAAATAATAAAGAAGCCATAAAATGGTTTCGTAAAGCCGCAAATCAAGGAAATATCGAAGCCCAATACAACCTTGGAGTTATATTCTTCATAGACCCAGGCCCATATCAAAACTATAACGAAGCCCTTATATGGTTCCTTAAAGCAGCATCTCAAGGATATGCCCCGGCACAATCTAACCTTGGCACCATGTACAACACAGGTCATGGTGTAGATCAAGATCACAACGAAGCTTTAAGATGGTATCGCCTTGCGGCAAACCAAGGCTATGTAGATGCACAAACCAATCTTGGCGTTATGTATGTCAAAAACCAAGGCGTATCTCAAGATTACAAAGAAGCCATAAAATGGTGGCGTAAAGCTGCATCCCAAGGAGACCCTAATGCCCAAAACAATCTTGGAAGCTTATATGCCAATGGCCAAGGTGTAACACAAAGCTATAAAGAAGCCGCCAAATGGTATCGTAAAGCTGCAGAGCAAGGCAACGCCAATGCGCAAACTAGCTTAGGACTTATATATTATGAAGGACATATAGGCCAAGATTATAAGGAAGCTCTAAAATGGTTTAGAAAGGCCGCAGCCCAGGAGGAACCTAATGCCAAAATACGTATAGGAGATATGTATGCCAAAGGACATGGTGTGACTAAAAATCGGCATCGAGCATCAATGTGGCTAAGTCAGATTACAGATGCTCATATTAAAGCTCATCCAGATTTAATAACCAGCCTTGCGATAGGTTGGTGGTGGAACGGTGATCTAAAAAAAGCCTGCAAATTGCATGAACAGGGTTTGTTAATAAATCCTAATAATACTAGCCTGCTTAGTAATGATATGGAATTAGCATTTGTGCAAGGTGACAGGATGCGTTCTCAAAAACGGGTCGATACCTTATTAAATCTGCTAAAACCAGAAGAGAAAGGGTATCGTATTGCATTGTTTTACTCTTGGTTACAAACGCCAGATTCAGGGTACCAAACATTATTAGAAAGTATTAATCAATATCGAAAATCTATCAATTTTGGTTGGGATTTTTGTATGACTCTTTCTAATATTAAAACGTTACCAGAACCTATAAGTAGCCAGGCATTGTTGTTTGTAGATTTTTTTTCCCGTAAAATAACTCTTAGAGCTTTAGAAAAGGCTTTAAAGTAATGAACATCCAAAAAAAACGGACACGTCTACAAGTTGTGGGAATGTTATAAATCATAGGACGCAGAGCGTCTAGGATACTTTCCCACTCAGAGCGTGAGAACAATAATTTATGGTTCCCACAAATTAATTTACGGTTCCCACAACTTGTAGACGTATCCGCAAGTATTTTTACCTATAAAAACAATAAAAATTCATTTTCCAATCATTTTATTTTTGATTTAAATTAATTTATCTGACAATATATAAAATATGGCAGATACCATATTACTATAATAATTTGATATTAATCATATTTATTAAATAAAATTTCAATCAACTAATCATACAGATATATTATTTATGAAACCATTAGAAGATTACCAACAAATTGACTACACACGATTATTAACTGATGTTCAAGCGATTCTTGAAGTCGAGAAATATCGTAGTGAAAAGGCCCTTAATTTAGTAAAAGTACAAACTTATTGGTTAGCTGGAGAACGAATTTTTAGAGATATTATTAGGTTTGATGAAAGGGCACCTTATGGTAAGCAGATTATTACGTCATTATCTCAAGATTTAGATTTTTCGACAACTCAACTAAAGAATATAATAAAATTTCATAAAACTTATCCTGCTATCCAATATCTTTCACCCAATCTTACTTGGAGCCATTATTGTGAACTTATCACAGTAGAAGACCAAAATGTCCGCAAATTTTATGAAACCCAAACTTTAGCTAATCGCTGGAGCATTCGTGAATTACGCCAACGCATCAAGAATAATGAATATCAAAAAACTGCTAAAGTCCAAGAAGTAAAGACATTGCCTTTGCAACAAATTCCAGCAATAGGTAAAGTTATCAAAGATACCTATGATTTAAATTTTCTTAATCTATCAGAAGGTTTTACTGAATACGAAATGGAGCAGGAATTGTTAAATCATGTTGGGCGTTTTTTAATGGAATTAGGCTATGGTTTCTCTTTTGTTGGTAGTCAGTACAAGGTTTTAATTGGCAATCAAATCCATCATATAGATTTACTTTTTTTTCACATTTCACTTTGCTGCTACGTTATCGTTGATCTTAAAGTAGAAAAGTTTTGTGATCGTTTTGTTGGGCAAATGAATAAATATCTTACATATTTTCGTGAAAGAGAATGTCTTCCATACATGAAAGATCCGATAGGATTGATTATATGTAAAGAAAAAAATAGCGATGAAGTTCATTACGCATTGGGAAGATTAAGTGAAGAAATTTTCGTTGCTGAATATAGTTATTATCTTCCAGCTAAAAAAGAATTATTAAATCATTTAAATAGTTTTTCAGTTCATGATACTACCTTAACTCCTCGCCAAGCACGAACAATTAAATCGCTGCCTATAGATAAGACTTTTACAATTCATGATTACAAAAAAATAGCTGGTATTTCAGAAGCAACCAGTCGTCGTGATCTCAATGATTTATTACAAAACGGTAAAGTTACACGTCAAGGACATGGAAAAAATACTGTTTATAAAATTTCAGAATCATAGGTGCGATTTGCTAAAACGTTGCCCCAAGAGTTAAAGAGAAAATTGCTAAGTCCTGAAAAAAATTGCGTTATTGTTGGATGGTATTGAGGATGAACAATCTAATATCATACCAAAAAAGTATTGCATTGCTTTAAGAATAGGCGTAAAATAATTTATCTAAAATAAAAATAACCTTGACTAAATAGAAAAGTGTGGAATACAATTATAAATCATCCATACATTTTAAAAATGTTGATTTACATGGATCGTTCCCACGCGGAGCGTGGAAACGATATAATCTTAATAGTCATCATTGGCCATTTCCGTAAATTAATGATAACAAAGTGTCTATTAATGCTTCCAATACCATTGATGTAGATACTGATATTGCTATAGATAATATATCCACAGATAATATATCTAGTAATATAGCTGTGTCTACGACAATACCATCATTTTCAGCTCACGTAGACGTGCAGTATGATCTAGGTAGGGAAATTAAATCTTTTACTGTCCAATTCCTGCATAATAACCAACCAGTATACGTACATGATCCAGAACTTCTAGGTGCAGCAGGCTCAGAACAAGAACCAGTATTCAGGTTTTTTGATTGGGAAAATCCATTATGGAAACAGATTACTGGCACAATTATTAAAGAACAACAAATTCAATACGGACAATGTTGGTATACTCATAAATTTACTTTTTTAGTTGAGGACGATATTCTAGGAATCGATTATTTTGGATTACGCTTTAAAAAAGGCATGTTTGGTTCCCCGCATCAACAAGAAGACTTACAAGTATTATGCGCATGTACTGCGCAACACATGACATTTGATACCACATACTTCATCTTAAATCCCAAAGACCCATTACGTAATTTAATACAGATTCGTCAAGATGAATGGATGCCACTATTAGTGTCATCTTATATACTAGGAAGTGCGGTAGAACGTAGGGGACGACCTTATTTTAGCCGCGCCATTGAACGTATCTGCGAATGGTTTGAATGCCTTATTAGCCAGCGTTGTATGACATCTGAGGCATCTTCTAATAAGACTATAGAGCATAAGCTTGCAGAACGCCAACTTATTGCACAGATGTTACATGAATTATGGGACAAGGGGCCACGCCGCCTAATCGCATTCTATAGTGGTATGGGTTATGTCTTTAAAGCCTTAGGTTTAGAAAATCTAGCTGCCGATGTAATCTATGATGAATATACTAATTTGCAGATCAATCAAGATCCAAGCTCCTTTGAGTATACCAACTATATTAGCCCACGCCTCTTTGCATCCATGCTATTATTAGGCTTACGTACTGAAAAAGCCCGTTTATATGTCGCAATTGATTTAAACGATCATTCCCGCCAAGAATCCCATACCCAACATGGTATCCGAGAACTACTAGATTCCAGGGTTGTCATGGATCTTTTTTTCGCCCCCCACAGCAGACAATATGCACCAATAGCTATACCTAAAGCATTCGATTTACACTGGGGGCAACTAAAATACCAACCTGGCTATCCACAAGTTGCCTACTTAGATGTTAGTTTCAAAAGAGATAGCAAACTCCAACTAACCATTAGTTCCTATACTGAAGAGCAACGCTGTTTAATCTCATTATCACAACAATATGAAACAGGACGTGAGGAATGGCTAGGTCGTTTAGTATTAAGTGCTAATCCTGATACCAATCAAGTGTGCTTTGTATCAGAATCTATGACCTCTAATTTTCGTTATCTGCGAGATATTAATGCCTTTAAGTATATTTTATTAATTGCAGCAGTGCATTATGCTTTGTACGTCTTGCATGTATCCCCACAACAGATGACATTTGAAGCGGATTTTTTTGATCATTGCGCTCCTTATGATTTATTATTACTTAAACAGTGTGGCTGGGAACCAATGAGTTTTGATATGAATGAATACAATCTTAATGCTGCCAAAGTGGTGTTGTATTCAGGACGTGCGATGACTTTGCCATTAGTGCGTATCCCAGCACACCAGCCTTATAAATCATCATTATTGGCATATTTATTAGGAAAAAATAGTACAACTGTTGCCATAGATCAAGACATATATCAAGACTTTATTATTCAACTACAGCAATCTGGCGGGGAAATATTTCTACATAATAGAAATAAAATACTTATAGATGGTATTTCGCATCATTTAGTCGATATACAAAGATTTCATAGTGCCTTTACTGAGTATTTGTCACCATTTGGCATGGCAACAAATTGTGCGTAGGTTGGGTTGCAACTATTGCACTATTGCAAGGGTATAATAATATAATGACTCCAAAAAACACAAATTATCAAAACCTGTTTGAAGCCTTTGCAAAAGACGGTATTCTTATTCCTGAAACCCTTAAAACGCAAATAACAGATCAACTTAATGATAAGATAAACTACGAACCTAAGATAGGTATTTTTGGTAAAACTGGAGTTGGAAAATCCAGTCTATGTAACGCAGTTTTCGGACGCGATGTTTGCCCAATCAGTGATATAGAATCCTGTACTCGAGAACCACAAGAACTTTTCTTAGCAATTGGCAAAAGTGGCCTAAAATTAGTGGATGTACCAGGTATAGGTGAAAACGATGCACGTGATAATGAATATCATGCACTTTATACAAAGTTAATACCTGAACTTGATCTAATTTTATGGATACTTAAAGCAGATGACCGTGCATTTTCAGCAGAAGAAAAATTTTATAAGTGCTTAGTTTCTCCTTACATTGCTCATGGTAAGCCATTCTTTATCATTATAAATCAAATCGATAAAATTGAACCATTTCAAGCTTGGGATGTAGAAGCGAGAAGACCTGATGCAACCCAAGAACATAATATTCAAGAAAAACGTAAAGCTGTCTCAAACTACTTTAATCTACCTTTAGACCAAATCTTAGCTGTTTCTGCTAATGAAAAATATGGCCTTATAGAGCTTGTGGATGCCATTGTTCATGCGTTGCCTAAGGACAAAAAGCTAGTAGTACTAAACCAAGTTGTAGACAATAATATATCAAAAAGTGCTAGCCAAGAAGCAAAAGCTGGTTGGTTAGATACAGTTTCAGACATAATTGAAACAACAGTAGGAAAAGCAGCTACTTATATAATTAAAAAAGTTGCAACTATAGTTTCACGAATTTGGCAGTGGTAATTTATGGGAATTATTAGATATTATGCGCACCAAGGAAATTTGGATGAACTTTCCAATCGATACATCGCATTTTCCAAACTAAAATACGCACGTATAGAAGCACCTCAATTCAAATGGTATGATACAAGGGATGGCTCTATTTCTCACCATGCTTTAGCTCTATTTGTAGGCAAAACCGGATATGGCAAATCCTCAACAGTCAATGCCTTTTTGGGCCAATCTTTTATGGCAACTGATGCTGTAAATGCTTGTACTACAGTGTGCCAAAGCCTGGATTTCGAAGTATCTCCCTATTGCTATTTTACTTTAGGTGATTTACCAGGGTTAGGAGAAAGTGAATACCAAAATACTGCATATCTAAAAATGTATAGAGATTTCTTAAATAGTGCTAGTGTTGTTATCTTTACGCTTCGGGCGGATATGCGTGATTATGTGGTAGACGAGTTTGCTTATAATGCATTATTTACTAATGAATCAGGTAAAAGCAAGATTATTTTTGCTCTAAATTTTTGTGATAAAATAGAGCCAATAGATAGATCTTGTGGGATAACACCTAATTCTAAACAATTAGAAAATATAAGTACAAAGCAAGATTCGATTCAACAACTATTTAAACCTACTAATAATATTATTCCCTATAGTGCTGCTACTGGTTGGAATATGAATAGATTGGCTCAAGAAATTGTTGATGTTATTTTGCAATCGGATCAGGTAATCATATCTTAAGAGAAGGGGGCGCACCCTACTTATTTTCCGCTCCTAGAAATCATATACTATCATATATAATACCTAAGCCAGCTAGGTAGGGTAGGCAAACGGTCGTATCGTTTACCCAAGCAAACCAAATAATAAGATCTAATTTATTGACATCCTTCATTTGCTTCCAAAAGTAGTTTACACTTTTTTAATTTGGAATAGGATATTCGCACCAATATTGATAAGGAATATTTGTAATATAACCAATCTATAAATTGTAAACAGGAAATGAAGGATGCCAAAAAACAAAGGGGCTAAAACAGTTCTTGACTTTTCGCATACTATCATATATTATCTCCTACTATGAACATGATCAAAGTAGGCAAAGCCGCTAAAATGCTAGGTGTTTCGATTCAGACCTTACATAAATGGGAAGCAACAGTAGAGACGCAATATGTTGCGTCTCTACTTCCTGATCGAAAATCTAAAGCTGGAACCCGTTATTATGATGCTGAAAAATTATTAAATTTAAATAATGAAAATGAGCTTACCATTGGCTACGCACGGGTTTCAAGTCACGATCAAAAAGAAGACTTGACACAACAAGCTGATTTGTTAGAAACTTTATTCCGCTGCAAAAGGTTGGTCTTATAAAATCATTTCTGACTTTGTTTTTCAGCAAGACTTTATGGAAGTCGTAGTCATAAAAACAAGAAAC
>LFCU01000228.1 GCA_001044195.1 Candidatus Achromatium palustre | reverse complement strand
AGATCCTCAAGATCCTCAAGATCCTCAAGATCCTCAAGATCCTCAAGATCCTCAAAATTCTCAAGATTCTCAAGATTCTCAAGATCCTCAAAATTCTCAAGATCCTCAAGATCCTCAAGATTCTCAAGATCCTCAAGATTCTCAAGATCCTCAAGATCCTCAAGATCCTCAAGATTCTCAAGATCCTCAACCTACTACTGACTCTATAAATATCCAACCTCAGACTAAAGACAATTAAAAAATAATCAGACCTATGAATAACAATCATGAAACTGAAGAAGAACGTCTGAGAAAACTTTTACTGGGTCCAGAACTTGAACGCCTCATCTTACTCGATAGACGAGTTGGTGATGATATAGTTCTAAGAGAAAGTGTACAGCGAGTATTTATAGATGCCTTAAATGAATTGGGCACACAAGACCGATCCAGATTAGTCGCCATATTAACCCCTTTAATTTTCCCAGATCTACAAGAAGAGATTCGCAATTCTACTGATTTAAAAGCATTGGTAAGAAACGTTTTTTTTCAGACCTTCCGTAACAGCATTATACTATTAGCAATTTTTATTGTGAGTCTATTACTTTGGGGCGGTTGGTTTGGCTATAAATTATGGAAAAGGCATTATATTCTCGATATAGCACAACAAACTATTAATTCTAATGATATTTTAGCTAATTATCCATTAAATGTAGAAATAGATAATGCTGGTTATTTGCAAATAAATGGTCTAGTCCCTGATATGAAGGCACGTGATGTCCTACGATCTAAAATAGCACAAGTCCTCCCAGGATACGAGATAAAATATCGCATTAGTGCATTGTCTCCAGATAAACTGGCTCGAATAGGCAGTGATTTAAATACAATGCAGGCAGAGATGCGCCGTATGCGCTCTGAAATAGCGAAACATAATAAAACCACAGACCAAGCTATACGTGCTTTGAAGCAAATCCAATCCCAAACTGCTCTTACACAACGCTTATCTAAAATTGAAGACGAGCTGCTATCACCTAAACAGCGTCTAGTTAGATGGATTGCTAACAATGCTATATTTTTTGATGAAAATACTAAATTTACCTATCCCAAACAAGCTACTGCAAAACTTAAAACTCTTGTGGATTTAATCAAGCAAGCTCCAAAAAAACTACGTATTGTAGTTATTGGGTATACTGATCTTTCGGGTAATTATAATTTAAACCAGTGGTTAGCATTGCAGCGTTCATTAGTGGTGGTTAAACATTTAACTAGGCTTGGGATTCCACAAACAAATCTTTTATCAGCTGGGCGTTCTACTGAAAAAATGATTGCGACTAATCCTGCGCAAAAAACTATTAATCGTAGAGTAGAGTTTGAGCTAGTTCAATGATTTTTACGCTTAAAATTTAGCATACTCGCAGCGCACACTATGAGTTGGAGATAAAATTACCGTATCAGGATACTTAAGACTACATGCAGCGGTTGCCTCAGGACAACGCGGATGAAAATGACACCCTGATGGTGGATCAGCAGGTGAAGGCAGATCGCCTTCTAACTGAATCCTCTGTTTCCCTGTGTCATCAATTGTTGGCACTGCTGATAACAATGCTTTAGTATATGGATGCTTAGGATGTTCCAAGATCTCGTGAACCTCGCCTTGTTCTACAATGCGTCCTAGATACATCACAGCAACCTCATCAGCAAGATAGGCTACAACTGAAATATTGTGTGTAATAAATAGATAGGAGATATCAAGATTTATCTGCAAATCTTTTAATAGATTGATGATCTGGGCTTGTACTGAGACATCTAAGGCACTGGTAGGTTCATCACAAACTATTAAACTTGGTTCTACAGCAAGTGCTCGAGCAATACAGATACGTTGTCTTTGACCACCAGAAAACTCATGGGGATAGCGATCTATAGCGTCGCTTGCTATGCCAACTTGATCTAATAATTTAAGTACTTTAGCACGACGGGTGCTACGGTTGTTTAAGCCTTGCGCAATCAAACCCTCAGCTACTATATCACCTACTAGCATTCTTGGATTCATGGATGCAAAAGGGTCCTGAAATATAATCTGCAACATGCTACGTAAGGGACGTAGCTTATTGGTGCTTAAACTAGTTAATTCTTGTCCTGCAAAGCGTACGGAACCTGCTGTAGGGCGTAATAATTGCAAAATGGCTTTGCCAGCAGTAGTCTTGCCACAACCTGATTCGCCTACTAAAGCTAAAGTGCGTCCAGGATATAGATTTAGGGAGAGTCCATCTACGGCGCGTACATGGCCTATAATTCGTTGTAATATTCCTTTGTGAATGGGAAAGTGGACGCATAGATCTCGCGCTTCTAGTAGTATGTTATTGGATGGTTGATCTAATGTTTTTGAACCTTGATTCACTTGATTATCTTTATTATCTTGATTAAAATCTTGGGATTCATGTAAATCTTGTGAACTATCGTTCAAAACACCTGAATCTTGATTCCTAAGTATTGATTGTTCTAATGGCTTATTGGTATCGGATTGCCAAATATGACACCGAACTTGCTGATTATTTGAACCAAAAACCCAAGGCGGAATCTCGGAACTACATTCAGCAATAGCAACATCACAACGCTTCACAAAACGGCAATTAGAAAACTTTTGCTTAAGAGAGGGTACCATACCAGGAATTACCGCTAAACGCTGCTTACGTTTACTCGCATCTGGCAGAGCTTTTAACAATTTACGACCATAAGGATGTCCTGGTTTGCTAAAAAACCTTTCACTAGTTGCAGTTTCAACAATTTGGCCTGCGTACATCACTGCTAACCTATCCGCTGTCTCTGCCACTACCCCCAAATCATGGGTAATCAATAAGACCGCCATGCCTGTATCTTGCTGGAGATCCTTAAGTAATTGTAGGACTTGGGCCTGAATTGTCACATCTAAAGCCGTAGTTGGTTCATCTGCAATCAGCAATTTTGGCTTTCCAGCTAAAGCCATCGCAATCATAATGCGCTGTTTCATCCCGCCAGATAGCTGATGTGGATATTCTTTAGCACGGCGTTTAGGATCTGGAATACCTACCGCATCCAAAAGCTCAATTACTCGTTTGGTGCTATTAGTCTTGCGTTGTACATCATGCAATTCTACCGCTTCAGCTATTTGTCGACCAACAGTCATAACTGGGTTCAGTGAGGTTTGTGGTTCTTGAAAGATCATGGCCATCTGACCACCACGTATGCGGCGCATTTCTTTTTCTGGGAGGTCTAATAGATCTCCAACATCACTAAATTGCACACAACCTTCGATAATACGTCCAGATAGCGGTAACAGTCGCATTATAGAGAGAGCTGTCATAGACTTACCACAACCAGATTCTCCAAGCAGAGCAAAGGTCTCTCCGGGGTAAATTTCTAAATTTATCTTATCTACGACTTGTGAGGGTTGTTTGGGATTGCCAAGTTGAGTGGTGAGGTCTGTAATCTGTAATAATGGTGCATTCATGAGGTATTTATTTCTTAAGATGAAAGTAACTTCTCAATAACGTATCTCTGGTGCCGAGTCGCTGCCTTGGCACCCATTTTAGTGGCTTAAACCACATATTTTTAAATACTCTTGATATTCAAAAAGCGGTAGAGCCGCCACACAAGGTGCCATACATTATTGAGAAGTTAAAGATGAAACTTAGTTGTTGTTTGAACATTCTTTAAATTTTGCAGGCTGTTAATAATTTCTTGGGTCACATCTTGACCACCTTTAAAATTAATTGCGATAGCCTTAATAGTATAGATGGGTCCCCAAGGTATGCACCACCACCCTAATAGAAACGATATTAAAGAAAATTTTAAACCAGTCTGAAATGAGCTTTTATCAGCCTTAAAAAAATAAATATTACTTGGTCTTTTAAAGGTTGCAACTATAATAGAGATGCAATATTGATATATCACAAATTTTGCGCCATGTTGAAGTTCATAACCCAATTGGGTTCCACTGATTCCTTCAGCACCAATTATTTTCATTCTCATATCTAATTTTTTGTAAATAATAATTATTTTAGCCTATTTTAGTATATCCATTACCAATTAATATTAATTAACAACTTAATGGCCAAACGAGAAGTAAATTATGCCACAACTAGTTATTTTATGGACTGATGCCTTATTATTCCTATTAGTTATTATTGCTGGCAGCTTTGCTGTCATATCCCAACGTCATCCTCACTTAATGGCACCATGGCGTATAGTAGCACACAGCCGTATTGGTATGGGAACCATAGTAATATTGAGCCTGTATCTTGGAATCGCTCTACTAGATTCGGTACATATACGTCCCTTATTACAAGATACTGGAGCTGCCCAAAAACAACGCTATTCTACCGAGATAATTAGCGTTTTGGACCTAATCTTAACCCCGCTACGTACACGCCAGGAAAAAACCTATTCCGCGCCTTTAGCAACACATTCTTATACTAAAGAAATGATGCAACTACCAGATGGACGCACTGTACAGCATTATCCACGCCTCACTTACGGTGGTGCGCACCTTAAAGATCCCAAGCAAGAACAACTCTCAGATATATTATGGCGCACTGGATTGGGATTATTGTATGGCCTAATATTGTGGCTAGCATTAAGCACTGGAATAATCTTTATCCTATCTAAGCGTACTAGAACAAACTTTAAGCAACAATTGCGTAAAATACTTACAAAAACAACAGACCTACCCTGGTTTACCATCCTATCAGTAATCGGAATTCTGCTAGTATTGATTAGCATTATGGTACAGCTATCCATATCCTACCACCTATTTGGTACGGATAAAGTTGGCGAAGATGTGCTGTATCAAACCCTAAAAAGTATACGTACTGGATTAGTCATTGGGACTTTAACAACATTAGTTATGCTACCTGCGGCTTTAGTATTGGGACTTGCAGCTGGATATTTTCAAGGTATAACTGACGATCTAATTCAATACTTATATACTACTCTTAGCTCGATTCCTAGTGTATTGCTAATTGCTGCGGCTATTTTGCTACTACAAGTGTATATGAATACTCATGCTGAAGACTTTACTAGCTTAGTAGAACGGGCTGATTTAAGGCTGTTATTTTTGTGTATTATTTTGGGGATAACCAGTTGGACTGGGTTGTGTAGATTGTTACGTGGTGAGACGTTAAAATTACGAGAATTGGATTATATTCAGGCATCACAGGCTTTTGGAGTTAGTTCTTTTAGTATTTTATATCGGCATATTATGCCCAATATCTTGCATTTGGTATTGATTCAAGTGGCTTTGGATTTTAGCGGTTTGGTATTGGCTGAGGCTGTACTGTCGTATGTTAATATTGGGGTTGACCCAACTATGAATAGTTGGGGAAATATGATAAATAGTGCGCGTTTAGAGTTGGCGCGAGAGCCTATGGTCTGGTGGTCATTAGCTGCGGCTTTTGTTTTTATGTTTACTTTAGTGCTTGCAGCTAATCTGTTTGCTGATGTGGTACGCGATGCGTTGGATCCAAGATTGCGTTAATTTGATGGGGTATGTTGTAGCCCAAAGGTTAGTGATTTTAGAATAAAAAATTCAATATATAGATACATGCTACAAAAATATCACTAACGCTTAAACAACTACTGAAAAATAACAAATTGATAAGTATCAAAGCTATGCATATTGCCCTGTAACTAAACATGCTGCAACCTTAGCTATATCCTGTGGAACATCAACTCCAGGGCCAGGCGTTGCTTCTGAATGTCCTACATAAATACGCTTGCCATACCAAAGTACTCGTAACTGCTCCAAACATTCAGCATGTTCAAGATCTGTAACAGGCCAGTTTATATATTCTCGTAAAAATCCAGCGCGATAAGCATATAGACCAATGTGGCGGTAAATATTTATAGTATTAGGGATAGTCTCAGATACAGTATGGGGAGTAGTTGCTGCAAACTCTTCACGGTGCCAAGGAATCGAAGCTCTGGAAAAATACAAGGCATAGCCATTAGAATCCCTAACTACCTTAACCACATTAGGATCATAAACCAAGTCCCAATTTTGAATCCTAGTAGCTAAAGTTGCCATAACTGCATCTGGATGGGTTATCAGATCTTTGGCTACTTGATTTATCAAACTAGCTGGCATACAGGGTTCATCACCTTGCAAGTTTACAACACAAGTAGTATCAGGCCAATTTAATAAATCTATTGCAGAGGCAATCCGTTCAGAACCACTTTGATGGTTTTTACTAGTCATGCAGACTTTGGCACCGAAAGTCATGGCAACTTTTTGGATTCTAGTATCGTCCGTAACTATGACAATGTCTAAAGCGTTACTAGCACAGGCTCTGGCATAGACGTGCTGTATTAGTGGTTTGCCATTAATTAATACTAGTGGTTTCCCAGGTAGTCGTGTAGAACCATATCGAGCTGGTATCATGATGCGAAATGACATTACATATTAAACCATTCAGAGTTGCCCAAAGGTTAGCTATATACTATATAGATATTAACTTATAGATATCAAAAGAAAATGTAATTGAGATAGTTTAGATGATATATTCAAAATGCATCTCATTAAATGTCGTAAAAAAATGGCTTTATTCGTAATAGAAAACAAAAGCACCAATAGACATTATCCGAAACCCTCTATCAATCCAGTAGCGATAAAGTAAAAATTGGGGTTTCGGATAATGTCTATGTAATGGTTACAGAGTTACTGGTGTTTCAAAAAATTGGCTACAAAATTACGTAAACCAAAAATATGAAGCAATTTCTAAAAAGTTGAAGTTACAAAAAAACATAAAGATCCATTGACGATCCAATGTTATGAAACCTGGTCAGCTAATTTTCAATTACGGTATTGAATGTTGGAGCGTCTTGAATATGCCGTTTTACCGCGCAAAGATTAATTGCTCTTACTATACTATCTCGATGTTGTTCAGGAAAATCGGCAGGTAAGGTTAATTTAAATTCAAATTGGGTATAGAGTTTGCGTGTTTGGTCCCAAAATCCAATCATTTTTAAGCCTAAGCCTTCTGTTGCAAGGTTACGCGATTGACAAAAACCTAATGCAAAGATGCCAGCGCAAGAGGCCAAGGAGGCTAAAAAGAGATCAAAAGGTGCTGGTGCTGAGTTTTCGCCACCTGCTTTTATTGGTTGATCAGTATTGATTGTAAAGGAATCGATTTGGGCATCTACTTTTTTGCCACCAGGAAAGGATACTGCTATTTCAGTGCTATTTGTTATCATGCTATAAAAACCATTTGGGTTCTGTATTTATATTTTATCTATAATTTAAGTATCGTTCTCACGCTCTGCGTGGGAATAGGTTAGTGACGATCTGCGTTACAAAACAATTAAATTGTCCACTACTTTTCCATCAAAGAGGAAGATATATTTTTCACTCTGTTATTTTATAACATTATAGAAATTTAATTTCTATTTTTGTTTCTACCAAACATTTGCATTGGATTTGGCATCATTCGCATAGGGCTAGTCATTCCCGAAAAAGGGTTGCTATTTCTTTTCTCAGGGCTGTTATCAGTGTTGTTATATCCTGGTGGGAGAGATGAATGAGGTAGGGAACCATGTGGTATACCATAACCAGGATTATTTGGATAACCAGGTGGTACACTGTAACCAGGATTAGTTTGATAGCCTATAGGATTACCTTGGTAGCCAGGGGGTATTGAACCATAATTAGGAACATTTCTATACTTTTGAGGAACATTAGGGCTAATGGTACCCTGATAACCAGGAGGAGTACTATAGTTATAGTTTCCATTATTGCTATTTTTTGGATAGCCATGTCCTAGCCTACTACGTCCTGGAATATAATAACTTTGCGCTGGACCATGGGGATAACGTAACGGTATTGGAGTTGTATTACCATAAGGCACTGTAGCAACTGGATAGCCGCTGGTATAAGGTGGTGGGATATTGCTTGCTGGATAACCAAAGTTTGTAGGATATGGAATCCTAGCTGGTGGATTATTGCCACTACCAGCATTGAAAGCCTCTCCAGTCTCTACAACGACTAGTCCTAAGCAAGCTATTATAGTTATAATAGTCATAGATGGTATAGCTGGTATGGATATAGTTGATAAGCCTTTTTGAGCATCATTCATAAATCTCTCCAAAATAAATTAACCTCTTTCTAGATAAAAATTTTATTGACATCTGTTAATTCTACTTTGTTATATTAGTACCTTATAGTTGTCAAATTGACAAAGTAAAATTAACATATTAAACAATTTCTATCATAAACAGTAAGAAATTTAATTTATGGTGGTGGTTTACGATGCGCAGTATGCGGAAACCTGCAAATAAAACTACTACCTTGCCCTATATTGCTAGAAATATGCAATTCTGCATCATGGCGTGTCAGTATATGTTTAACAATAGCCAACCCCAAACCTGTACCACCTGAGGCACGAGAGCGCCCTTTATCAATACGATAAAAACGCTCTGTCAAACGTGGGATATGTTCTGAAGCTATACCATCTCCATTATCATATACAGCAAAACAGGCTCCTGTTGACTCCAAAAACCAATTAATCTTAATCTCGGTCCCCGCCCGAGTATGCTTTATAGCATTAAAGATCAAATTAGAAAAAGCACTTTGAATCTCAATTTCATCAGCTATTAACCATAGCTCTGGATCGGCATTAATTTCTAAATGATGCTCAGGTCCCATCGCCTCAGCTTCCATAGCAATAGCCTCTAGCATGGATGCTACTTCAATTGGCACTTGCTTGCTAGCCTTTTCTGCTAATTCTAATTTAGATAAGGCCAACAAGTTTTGAAGTAATGTTGCCATCTGTGATGTCTGGGCATACATACGTTGCAAAGGATGCCTTAAATCTTCAGGAATCGACTCCATATCCAGCATATTCTCTACATATCCATTAATAATAGTCAATGGGGTACGTAATTCATGAGAAACATTAGCCACAAAGTCGCGGCGAATTTGGTTAAGATTGTGAATTTGTGTGATATCACGGGCTATTAAGAGACGTTGATGTTTTTTGCCGCCAAAAGGAGTAACCCGAATAGATAATACTAAAGCTTTATTGTGTAATGGTACAATCTCTATTGGTTGATTATAAGTACCTTGCTGAATATAATTTAGTAATTTGGAATTTCCCACAAGTTCAATAATAGATTTTCCATCTACCTGAGGCCAATCAAAGCCAAGTAATGACTTACTAGCAGCATTGGCCCAGTTTATAGTGAGACGTTTGTCTATAATCACCAAGGCATCAGGAATTGCCATTGCTGTATCTCGAAAACGGGCTGTAAAGCGCATCAAACCGCGTTTACGTTTGCGACTACGTTGTTGGTTCCGATAAATTTCTTGGTAGATATTACCCCATAAGCCTAATAAAAATGGGGGATGTAAGTGGTGATGGCTTAATATAGTGCTATTTAGGCGTAGTATTTGGTAGAAATGCCAGCTTAGGTAGATTAGTAACGCTATTAGTGAACCCCATAAGTAATCGTCGCTGAACCAGCCACTTAAAAGACCTATTAGTAATGCAAATAGGCAGTATATAAGTTCGTGGCGGTAAATTTGGTGCATGGTGTAGTTACTCGACTATCCAGTTTTCTATTCCTGAAAAATTATAGTATAGTTGTCGAGAAAAATTTTGTCTCACTAAAATCACGTGTTTGATTGAAATTTTATGAGATACTAATACAAAGATAGATTTTATGTCGTTAAAATTATCGCTATATTATAATAATAAATACAATCATTAGACATTATGCTGATTTTCATAAACAACTGAATTTAATAGATAAAATAGAAATTATACCAGTAAATCTTTGGGTTGTGGCCCAAAGGTTAGTGATACGATATACTACATAGATATCAACAATCAACAAAAAATATAATCGAGATAGTTTAGATGACATGTCCAAAATGCGGCTCATCAAATGTCGTAAAAAATGGCTTT
>LFCU01000100.1 GCA_001044195.1 Candidatus Achromatium palustre | reverse complement strand
ATCGAAACACCTAGCATTTTAGCGGCTTTGCCTACTTTGATCATGTTCATAGTAGTAGTAGTAGTAGGAGATAATATATGATAGTATACGAAAAGTCAAGAACTGTTTTAGCCCCCACACATATTCTTGATTCTACCACTTTCTGCGGGTAGTACTATCCTACGTATAATTAGCTTTACAAGTATTGATAGTATATACTTACCATCTTTTTTTGATTATACTGTGTTTCATAATTTTATCTAGCATTATCAAATACATATATACCGACAGAAAGCGATAGAATCATATTATCTTATCTATTGTAGTATAACATTATTCAAAAATCTAATTCAACCATGATTATGTCTTAAATTAGTCGTCGTTTCAAAGTAGCCACACCCAATTAAATTTTACGACTTTTTAAATTACTATAAAAAACTATGTCCAAACAGCTATTCAAACGCTTGATACCAAAGCACGATACTATTCGTAACAATAAATATTTGCAAATTTTTGGACGCTTACTACATGCGCCTTACCTGTGGCATATTAATCGCCATTCTACTGCTGGAGCTTTTGCGGTAGGACTTTTTATGGCATTCGTGCCCGTACCATTTCAGATGATATTAGCTGCAAGTAGTGCTATCTTTTTTAGAGTTAATTTACCTTTAGCTGTGGCCTTGGTATGGGTTACTAATCCAATAACTATGCCAGCAATAATATACTTTTGCTATGTAATTGGAGCTTTTGTTTTAGGTCATAGAGTAGAATTATTTGTCTTTTCAATACCTGATGGAGGTTTTTGGGAATTTTTACACAGTATGAAGGATGCCTTCTGGCCGTTTTTATTGGGATGTATGATCTCAGGGACGATATTTTCTTTATTAGGCTATTTTGGAGTACATTTAGTATGGAGGTGGCATGTTATACACCGTTGGAATTTAAGAAGAACCAAGCGTTTAAACAAAAATTAGCCAGGCAGGGTACCTTTTAGCGCAGGTCAGAAGAATCCCGCCTTTTTAAATCATACACAGGATAATACTATTTGTATCAAAAAGTGGGCACTGGTTCAGTCTAATTCATCAACTAACATTATGTTATTTAAAAAACAATTTTTATTATGCTGTCCTCTAAAATCGTCTTAAAATTTTGTCCTAGATATTGTAATAGTGTCAATTTAAAAAAATTTGCTTGTAAATTTTCTATTGTGAGACCTTACAACTATTATAAAAATAATGTAGTATAATTATGATGTTATGTTCAAACATCAGACTGAACCAGTCCCGAGCTACCAAGAATAGCTCTACCCATCCTACAAGCTATTTTAGTGAGTGGATAGACCCTCTGTAATGGTATTTTTAGAGTTTACCTCTAAGTCAGTAGTTTCATCTATATCTGGTAATTCGTCATCATCAGTAACCATTTTAACCGGAATCTGCGTTAATGCTATCTGTAAGACTTCATCGATCCAACGCACTAGACGGATATCCAGATTTTCCTTAATATTTGCTGGAATATCCGCCAAATCACGTTCATTCTCCTTAGGTATAAGCACAATTTCAATGCCACCTCGATGAGCTGCTAAGAGTTTTTCTTTAAGTCCACCAATGGGCAAGACCTCTCCCCTTAAAGTAATCTCTCCTGTCATAGCAATTGAGGCATAGACGGGGATTTTAGTCAAGGCTGAAACCAAAGCTGTACACATGGCAACACCAGCACTTGGCCCATCTTTAGGAGTAGCTCCTTCTGGAACATGGACATGGACATCATATTTTTGATAAAAATTCTTGGCAATAAATAAAGAACTAGCACGACTCCGTACCACAGTCATGGCGGCTTGGATAGATTCCTGCATCACATCACCTAACTGGCCAGTATAAGAAAATTTACCTTTGCCAGGAACTAATGCGGCTTCTATACGTAACAGCTCACCACCTACTTCAGTCCATGCTAGACCTGTTACTTGCCCAATTTGATCATGTTCATCAGCTTTGCCAAATCGAAACTTTTTGACCCCTAAATACTTATCTAAAATATCCGTATTTACTGTTGCGTTTAATGCACTTGGTACATTTGAATCACTTGGGTCTTTAGAATCTTTGTTCAACAATATGTTTTTGACTATCTTGCGGCAAATCTTTGAAATCTCGCGTTCTAAATTGCGCACTCCAGCTTCTTTAGTATAATGGCGGATAATATCACGAATAGCATTTTCTAATAACAATAATTCGCCGTCTTTCAGGCCATTATTTTTCATCTGTTTGGGAACCAAATACCGTTCGGCAATACAGACCTTTTCTTCCTCAGTGTATCCAGACAAGCGTAGCACTTCCATGCGATCTAGCAACGCAGGGGGAATATTTAAAGTGTTAGCTGTGGCCACAAACATTACTTCGGAAAGATCAAAATCTGCTTCTAGATAATGGTCATTGAAAGTATGATTTTGTTCCGGGTCTAGCACCTCTAAAAGTGCAGATGCTGGATCACCTCTTAGATCCATAGACATTTTGTCAATTTCATCTAGCAAGAATAGTGGATTTTTAGTGCCAACTTTAGTCAAGTTGTGGATGATTTTACCAGGTAAAGCCCCAATATAAGTACGACGATGACCACGAATTTCAGCCTCATCACGTACACCGCCAAGCGACATTCGTATAAATGCACGGTTTGTAGCTCGTGCGATAGACTGGCCTAGGGAGGTTTTACCAACACCAGGTGGGCCAACTAAACATAGGATGGGACCCTTGAGTTTGCGAACTCGTTGTTGTACAGCAAGATATTCGATAATGCGTTCTTTGACTTTTTCCAATCCATAATGATCAGCTTCTAATATATCTTCAGCCGCTTTGAGGTCATGTCGGATTCTACTGCGTTTTTTCCAAGGTACTGCAACTAGGACATCTAAGTAGTTACGTACCACTGTAGACTCTGCGGACATAGGGGCCATCAATTTTAATTTACTGAGTTCGGTTAGGGCTTTAGTCTTAACGTCTTTAGGCATTCCAACCGTTTCGATTTGTTTACCCAGCTCTTCTAATTCATTAGGTACATCGTCTAATTCTCCAAGTTCCTTTTGGATAGCTTTCATTTGTTCGTTTAGATAATATTCGCGTTGATTTTTCTCCATCTGTTTTTTGACGCGACCCCGAATACGTGTTTCCATTTGTAATAGGTCGCCTTCTGCTTCCATCAATACCATTAGGTGTTCTAGGCGTTGTTGGATATCAGTCATTTCTAAGACTTTTTGTTTTTCATCGATTTTTAAGACCATGTGCGCTGCGATTGTATCTGCTAGGCGACCTGGTTCTTCAATATTGGCTAAGGAGACTAAAACTTCTGGTGGTACTTTTTTGTTTAATTTGACATATTGATCGAACATATTGATAGCGGAGCGCATTAACACTTCAGTTTCGCGTTCATCTAGCTGTATATGTTCTTGGAGTATTTGGTAGCGGGCTGAGAAAAAATCCGTGGCGATAAAGCGGATGACTTGAGTGCGCTCTTTGCCTTCAATTAGGACTTTGACCGTGCCATCTGGTAATTTGAGCAATTGCAAAATGTTAGAGATAGTGCCTACTGGATACATGTCACGAAATTGCGGGTCATCAACTTCGGAACTTGTTTGGGTTATCAGTAAAATTTGTTTGTTTTGCTGCATGGCACTATCAAGGGCGAGGACTGATTTGTCTCTCCCTACAAATAGTGGAATTACCATGTTGGGATACACCACTACATCTCTAAGTGGCAGTATTGGGACTGTGTCGTCTGTATGTTCTGTAACAGTTTGTGGTTTTTTTTCGCGTTTTGGCATATAAAACTCCAGTGTAGTTTTTTAATTCGTGCTATAATTTCTAGCCATGTAGGTTTGCAGTATTGTAGGTTGTCAACGTAGGTTAGGTTGTAATTGTTCCCACGCAGAGCGTGGGAACGATAAAACACGGTTTCCCTCGCGAGCTGTCTGAATATCTATAGGATCTACAAGGGTACGTTGTGGTATACGAGCAAGGATATGTTCAATGGTCGCATTACGTTGTTGCTCGAGTTTAGCTTTTTTTGCAACTGCTTCCTGTAATAGATGTGCTACCATAGCATTTTTGTTATGATTAGCAAATGTTTTATTAAAAGCGTCTTTGATTTCATCAGGGATGATAAAATTCATTGTACTCATAGCAGGTTTGCCTGTGTTGTTGAATAGCATCATAGATTGGGTTGCTGTCTGTTTAGCAACCCAACATACGCCAATAATGTCTATTGTATAATGAATATGTAACTAATCTGAAGCTGCAAGACGTTTTTCGCCTTCAAATAAGATATAAGGTTCAGCATCTCCCATAATGACAGAACCTTCCACAATAACACGCAAGGCATTATGCATGGATGGCAAATCATACATAGTATCCATTAACATCTGCTCCATAATGGTACGTAAACCTCGCGCCCCGGTCTTACGTTCCATTGCTTTGCGAGCAATGGCTTCTAGGGCATCTTGACGAATTTCTAATTCACAACCTTCCATCTCAAACAGCCGCATATATTGCTTAGTAAGCGCATTACGAGGCTGAGTTAAAATCTGGATTAAAGCAGATTCGTCTAGCTCATCTAAGGTTGCTAGTACTGGTAGCCGCCCTATAAACTCTGGAATCAATCCATAGCGGATTAGATCCTCAGGTTCAACTAGGGCTAGGGTTTCGCCAATCTTATTTATCTCATTTTTACTATGTACTTCTGCTGCAAAGCCAATACCGCTTTTTTGGGTACGATTTTGGATGATCTTATCAAGCCCGGCAAAAGCTCCGCCTACTATAAATAGAATATTGGTGGTATCAACTTGCAAGAATTCTTGCTGGGGGTGTTTACGTCCGCCTTGGGGGGGGACAGAGGCTACAGTGCCTTCTATTAATTTAAGTAATGCTTGCTGTACGCCCTCGCCAGAGACATCTCTAGTAATAGAGAGGTTTTCAGCTTTGCGTGAGATTTTGTCTATTTCATCGATGTAAACTATTCCAGTCTGAGCTTTTTCAACATCATAATCGCATTTTTGCAATAGTTTTTGGATAATATTTTCTACGTCTTCGCCTACATAACCGGCTTCGGTTAATGTAGTCGCATCAGCAATAGTAAATGGGACATTAAGGACTCGTGCTAAAGTTTCAGCCAAGAGAGTTTTGCCAGAGCCTGTAGGTCCGATGAGTAGGATATTGCTTTTGGCGATCTCAACATCATCTTTGGCACTATTAGCATTAAAGGTTTCAAGGCGTTTAAAGTGGTTATAAACTGCAACAGCTAGAGTTTTTTTGGCTTTGTCTTGGCCTATGACATATTCATCTAGGTTAGATCGAATTTCTCGTGGTTTCCGCAGTTTATTTTCAACTGGTTCTGGATCAGTGTGCGCCTCTTCGGTGATGATATCTTTGCATAGTTCGACACATTCATCGCAGATGAAGACGGATGGCCCTGCTATTAGTTTGCGAACTTCATGCTGGCTTTTGCCACAGAAGGAGCAATATAGAGTTTTTCCATCATGACCCTTGCTGTACTTGCTACTCATGGATGGTCCTGCTTTGTTGATGTTTGTATATGCTCATTGTATATTTTACATTAAAATGGTATTGGTTTTGGGATTTAAAAGATTTGTGTTATTAATTCTGTAGGGTGCGCAATGCGCACCCTACTTTTTACCCAAGTTGATTTGGTCAAGTGATTTACTCACATCATACCAAAATTATTGGTTACATGTTTTATCTTGGGTGTATTCATCTGTAGAGATCGAATAACCTTTTGATCGCGTAAATATTCTGCCACTACTTCCCAAACTGGTCGGCCTGGTGCTTTAGAACCCACAGTTGCCCATCCAGATACCGTATATTTTTTATTCGCTATAAGTTTAGAACCATCATCTAAAGTTAAATCCTGAATCCGCTGTCCCATGTTGGCACTAGGATCACACACATAGTTTAAACCACCAACCCGTACCATGTCACCACCCTGTTGAAAATATGGATCTGGATTAAATAAATTATCACTGACATCTTCTAATATCATTTTAATCTCAGCTCCAGTCATCTCTCTACGATAGGTTTCTGGATATGTCATGCAGGTTTGGGTTAATAGGTATTCCATAGTAATAGTCTGTCCTGGTAGCAGACTAGTTCCCCAGCGAAACCCAGGTGATAGACTAATTTGCGCATTATTCACATTTCTAAGGGCATCACAAATTATCTGATCAAAAGTACCATTGAAATTGCCACGTCTATATAAGGTCTCTTCAGTAATAGCTAATGGTTGCTGGAGTTTGGACGCATAAGGGGCACGAATACGCTCAATCAAGGCTTGCATCTCTAAGTCGGCTGGAATTAAATTAGAAAACACTGGCAAGAGACGATAGCGAAAATCGCGTATCCGTCCTGATTGCACATCTAAATCTAATACTCCTAAAAATTTGCCATTGCTACCTGCGTTGGTTACTAAGGTTACCCCATTGCGATTTTTTACGATACTGGGAGCTGGGATGCCATCATGGGTATGCCCACCAAAGATCACATCAATGCCTATTATGCGTGATGCTAATTTAAGGTCTACGTCCATGCCATTATGAGACAATAATACTACTAGATCTGGCTTAATATTGGTTCTAATTTCAGTTACTAGGTTTTGTAAATGCTCTTCTTGAATCCCAAAGGTCCAGTCTGGGATAAAGCGTTGTGGATTGGCTATGGGTGTGTAAGGAAACGCCTGACCAATAATAGCAACCTGAGAACCACCTACTTGCTTTATAGTATAGGGTTTAAAGGCTTGTCCTGAGTCTTCATCAAAGCCTGGTGCATCCATAAATTCATAGTCAAATAAAGCCTCTTCACGTACTTTAACGTTTTGAGCTACAAATTCTCCTTTAAATGCGGCAAGATTTTTTATTACTTCAGCTTCTGTATAGGTAAATTCCCAATGACCAGTCATAACATCTACGCCTAGTAGATTACAGGCTGCTATCATGTCTTGACCCCGCGTCCAATATGCAGTGCCAGAGCCTTGCCAAGTATCACCACCATCTAATAGTAGACTATTTCCAGTGCCACGTTCGGTGCGTAATTGTTGTAATAGGGTGTGTAAATGGGCAAATCCGCCCACAGTACCGTATTTTAGAGCGGCTTCTTTAAAGCCTAAGTAAGTAAAGGCATGAGCTTCAGGACTATTGGGAGAAATGCCAAAATGTTCTAAAAAATGCTTACCCACAAGGTGTGGAACCTGATTTTTAGCTGCACCTATGCCTAGATTGACATTAGGTTCTCGAAAATAGATGGGATTAAGTTGGGCATGGGTATCAGTAATATGGAAAAGCGATACATTGCCAAATTTGGGGAAATCATAAATATTGATATCTTGCGTTTGATTTGTGGCCATAGCAAGATGAGATGGTAGTATTCCAGCGGCTCCTGCTAACCCTAATAAGCGTATAAATTCTCGTCTAGTTAAATTCATAAAGTATTCAGTATCTAGTAATGAATGTACCTAAAATTAATTTTATGATTCTACCTCTTTCTGTGGGTAATAATATCCTACGTATAATTAGCTTTATAAATATTGATAGTACACACTTATCATACTCTTCTTGGCCATAAGTTACTTTTGTTCATAATTTTATATAGCATTATCAAATACATATATGCCAACAGAAAGCGGTAGAATCAGAAAATCGGGTATAATGTCTATTAAAATAAATCTAGCTTAGGGTGAATTTTATGCCATTCTATTTAAGATATGTAATACTGCAACCTGATTCAGATATGACTAGCAAACTTGTTAAACTGAATGATGGAGCAGAATATACGATTGGACGTTCTCAAAAATGCGATATTACCATTCATGATCCTCTGGTATCTAGTACTCACTGCAAATTGATTATTAATGCTAGAGACAATCCAGGTGCTTATTTATGTGATATGAATAGCAAAAATGGTACTCGTGTAAATAGAGGTAATGATAGCATTAAAATCGATGTCTGTGATAGTATGCTAGATGAAGATGAAATTCAGCATACAACGCAGGATAAAACCCATAATTTATTTGAAAAGTTCCGTTTAGAGGAGGATGACGATATAGTAATTGGCGAAACCACCTTTACATTTCTCATTGAACCTACTGTATTTTATATTTAAATTAAATATAACTGTAGATGAAGATCATAGTTATAGGATGCGTTTAAGGCATGAAGCGCATCAATCTAATTGACCTAAAATGGTAAGTTTCACTCTGACTTCACCTACCCTACACGTAAATAGGACTTACGCATTGACAAATAGAAATTTACTGATTCTACCGCTTTCTCAGGAATTTTGTTCTACATTTAAAATAGACAGCATTGATATGTCAGTAGTAGGATAAAAATCTTTATTCAAAATTTGTGTTTGTGAGTATGGGCAACCTGCTGGAAAAATTTCTAATGGTAAGTTGGATTCATCAGCGGCATCTTCTCTTGCATCTTGATAAGCTGTTAGGATAACACTAGGTACTAAGGTTTTTAAACCAGGATTTCTTTGCATTAATCTAATTAATTGGCGACGCTGTTCTTTAATGGTACGATTCCAGCTACGGCCATCAAATTCTTGCCATTTGCTAGATAAGTTTTGGTATTGAAATTGCCATTTTAATAGATGCGCTAGCAAAACTCGAAACCTGTTTTCCAGTTCTCGCCGTTCACTTGAACCCATGCCT
Source organism: Candidatus Achromatium palustre (assembly GCA_001044195.1). GTDB lineage: Bacteria > Pseudomonadota > Gammaproteobacteria > Chromatiales > Chromatiaceae > Achromatium > Achromatium palustre. Next base: position 401 of record LFCU01000100.1, on the reverse strand, counting down.
TCTAATTCCTCTAACAGATGTTCTATGTCCAATTTGGTAAATTGTCTAGCCCTCAATAATTGCGCGGTTTGTGATGTCCAGGCTGAGTAATCCTTGGTATATAAATCTGCTAGTACAGCCATTGCTTTGCCTATTGTTGTATGTAGGTGGTAGGTTGAGTTGCTAATTTGTTTGGTAACTCTCAATAAGCTATGGCATCTGATACACATTTTGGTGCTGAGGCCATACCTTATTGAGAAGTTACATTTTTTGAATCAAGCTAATCAAGTTAATCTTGAGAATCAATGTTTAAAAATCATCTTGCATCTAATTGCGTATTGTTGCCTGCCACCAAATCCATAATAAGGATATAGTAAAGATAGATATAGATATACCTGCGATATCTAATAACCAAGGCACTG
>LFCU01000099.1 GCA_001044195.1 Candidatus Achromatium palustre | reverse complement strand
TAAAAATAATGTAATATAATTATGATGTTATGTTCAAACATCAGACTGAACCAGTCCCTATTTTACTGAACTGAATTTTAAATAAGCGAACCTGACGTTATATTGATTGAGAAGTTACGATTAAAAGAGGGTTTTAAATAATTTATTTTGTTCAGTAATGATTCAGTAGTTGTAAAATAGACTTGTATCTAGTTTTAAATTTTATCTTAAATCTTAAAAATTATTTCAAGAGAAACATAATGAAAATCGTAGTCAAAACATTATTATTTTCTATGTTGTTTTGGGGAATTGGAATGCCAGTACAAGCCAATTCTTGCCGTTGGTGGAGTGAAATGCGTCGTATCGAACGCCGTATTGATCGCGGAATTGAACGTGGTCGTTTAACTAGGGGGGAGCGTCGCATCCTGCGTCGTCAAAAACGTCGCGTTCGCAGAACTGCCAGAAGGTTACATGAAGATGATGGTTATTTGTCACGGCGTGATTGTCGTATCATTCATAGTAAGTTAGACCGTTTAAGTGACATGGTGCGACGTTTTAAACACAATCGTCGTAGCTACGATAACTATGATCGTGGTAGACATAATGACCGTCGCCATTACTAATATATCCCATTTACCTGTATAGAAAAAAATCTAGTATAAACAATCTTTATAAGCCCCTTTAAAAAGGGGTTTTTTATGGTTTTAGCTTTCTTTATCTATAGTAATGAATACCTTCACGAGTAATAGAAAGTTATTAGCCAGAAAACTCTTTACCCACTTTGATCATGTTTGTAGAAGGCAATAGTATGGTGAAAAGCCAACAACTGTTTTAGACTAATCTACAACTTATAACGATCTTGATATAATGATTCTAATGGAATATCAAGTGCAGTACGCAATCCAGAATTTAGTTTAGCAAGTACTTTATCTAATTCGGGATCACCCTCCAAACCAACTGGCAATAGAAACGGACCAATATGATATAGATCTAACAAACTTACCCTAGACAAGTTACGCGCTAATGCCCATTCACCACGTTCAGTACGTAACACTAAACGCGCTTTAGATAATTTTAATAATAGATACTCTAGTTCAGATTGCGAATAAGTTATATCTTCAGTAAGAAACCGTTCGATTGGGACCGAAACCCCTCGCTCTTGAGCCTTCCATAAAATTCCTAATACTTTATAACCTAACAATAAACATTGCCCTTGACGACTTTTTTCAGGATTCCAACTATCTCTATAAATTCCTAAACAATAAGCAATTTCTCCGCCTAATAGAGTCACAAGCCAGGATAGATATATCCAAATTAAAAATACTGGTATTGCTGCTAACGCCCCATAAATAGCTTGATACGGAACCGTAGCTACATACAAAGCAAAACTACGCTTACTAAATTCAAATAGGAATCCCGCAACTAAGCCCCCTATTAAGGCATGCCAAATTGAGACTCTACGATTAGGTACAACAAGATACAGCAACATAAATGCAATAGAGGATGCTAATACTGGCATTAAGCTTGCAGCTTGATTGCCTCCTTCCCGCAGGCTAGCGGCAGCTATAGCGAACATTGGTACAGAACTAAGGGATGAGGTAAATAAGACACTTATACCTATAAAGATAGGTCCTAAGGAAATAATCGCCCAATAAACTGTAAAATTAGCAATAGGATTACGGCGACGTTTGACATGCCAAATTTTGTTAAATGCAGAATCAATATTAGCCATCATCAGGATAGCTATAAATACTAAAAAAATACTACCAGCACCAGTTAGTCGTGATGCCTTATCACTAAATTGTTGTAAATGTTTTCGAATAACTTCGCCTGATGCTGGAACAAAATTTTGAAAGACAAAATCTTGAATTTGGGTTACTACCCAATCACCAATTGGAAAGGCTGAAAATAAAGCCAGACTGACAGTCATTAAGGGTACAATAGAGAGTAACGAAGTATAAGTTAGTGAAGCCGTATGCTGTAAACCACCATCTGCTAAAAATCTATATCCCACTAAACGTAGAAAATGGCCAAGGCGCCATACCCAGATAAGTAGCCAAATATAAAAGTTAGTAGCCCATCGAGATAGGACTAATTGCAGTGGTTTTATGTTATTTTCAAACATTCACGCAATTTAAGTGCTGATTCGCTTTTTAACAGTTTTCTAATAATAGACATTATTGGAAACCCTCTTTGCATCTGATTCATTTTCATTAACAAATATTAACGCGCATCATCAGGTGTAGGGTACGCATCGCGTACCGTACATTTAATTAATTATTAAAATACCGCGACCTCTGACCTCTAAAGATAAATATCTTAGGTCGCAGATTATTCAACTTAGAATTAGCTATAGCTATAGTTTGTGGCTATGTGTAATTTATGGGGGTTCGTTTTAGTGATGCGTTGGAATTTTAGGAGTACCATCGGCTTTGATTTCAAGATTCTTGTAACCCCAATCTACAGCTAAAGCACCTGCTGCAATGCTAAGAGCGGTTAATACTCTATTAATAGCTAGTGGGCCTTCCCATAAAGAACTGCTAGATGCTACAAATGGTACTGCTTCTAAACCACCTGTAATAAAGTTAAACAGTACAGCCCCACCAATAATTCCAGCAGCTAAATAATAAAGATAATTCTTATAACCATCGGTTTCAGCAGGAGTGGCAGCCTGTGAAGTAAAAGGCATTACACACATAATGGATACTAATAGTACAGCTAAGATTTTCTTCATTTATTAACTCCGAATATAACGATCTTATAACACAAAACTTAAATAGTGAATTATTTACACCTGCTTATTATGAGTGAACTTCTACATAAGGTCAACTATTTTCTTATTTTTTTAAACCATAAAAAATTTTTTATCTGATTCTACCGCTTTCTATGGGTATATAATTATTTGATAATGCTATATAAAATTATGAGCCACAAGCACAATATATTTAAAAAAAGATGGCAAGTATATACTATCAATACTTGTAAAGCTACTTATACGTAGGGTAGTTCTACCAACAGTAAGCGGTAGAATCAGATTAAGCAGATCATTAAAGGCAAGAACTATGCCAAAAGACAAAACTTTTATCGATAGCTATGACATAATTCAACAAATTCAAAATATAGCAACCAATCTAGGTTTACAACAAATTGGCATCACCGATATTGAACTACAAAACGCTGCTATACAACTTACTGAATGGCTTGAGCATGGCTGGCATGGACAAATGCAATTTATGGCTCGACATTACCAGATGCGCAGCCATCCTGCTGAACTCCTGCCTGGTACAAAAAGCATAATTTCAGCACAACTTAATTATCTCTCATTACCCATACTCACACAGACTACCAAACTCACAGATCCAAATACAGCCTATATTGCCAATTATGCTCTAGGTCGCGATTACCATCGATTATTTAGAAAACGCCTACAACAACTCGCTAAACAAATCATTAATCTAACGGGACCATTTAAATACAGGGTATACGTAGATTCAGCACCAGTAATGGAAAAACCTTTAGCAGCAAAGGCTGGCTTAGGATGGATCGGTAAACATACCAATTTAGTAAATCGCAATACTGGCTCCTGGTTTTTTTTAGGAGAAATCTATACAGATTTATCTTTGCCAACTACCATGCCAGCTAGTAATCATTGTGGATCTTGTCAGACCTGTATAGCGGCCTGTCCAACTGGTGCTATTATCGCTCCCTATAAATTAGATGCCCGTCGTTGTATCGCCTACTTAACCATAGAAGAACCTGGTGTTATTCCTATTACATTACGTTCTTATATCGGCAATCGCATCTTTGGCTGTGATGATTGCCAACATGTATGTCCTTGGAACCGTTTTGCTGCATTTACTACAGAGCCAGATTTTAAACCACGTTCTGCACTGCATCCGGCTCAGTTAATTGATTTATTTGCCTGGTCTGAAGCGGAATTTTTAAAATATACTGAAGGATCTGCAATAAGACGCTTGGGTTGGATACGTTGGCTACGTAATATAGCCATTGCTTTAGGAAATGCGCCACCTACACCAGAAATAATTGCAGCTTTGCAAAGGCGGCTAATACATCCAAATGCTTTGGTACAGCATCATGTAGAATGGGCATTAGCGCAACATATAAGGTAGGGGGCGCGATGCGCATCCTATTATAATGGTATTGCATATCCATATTGTGTAATTATTGTGATAGCCTGAGAACTTTTAAGAAATTGCAAAAATGCAAGTGCAGTTTGATTATTTTGCTGGTGAGATTTAACAAGAATAGCATCTTGCCGAATCGGTCGATAAAAACGTTGTGGAACCTGCCATATAGTACCTGGCAAGGTATGTCCATATCTATTAATAGTTTGTGAATAGGCAACAAAGGCCAAATCAGCATTGCCTGTATACGCAAATTGCATGGTTTGACCGATATTTTCTCCCATTACTAAATGTTTCTGAACTCTATTCCATAATCCTAACCGTATTAGGGTTTCCTTAGCTGCTAGTCCATAAGGGGCTAATTTGGGATTAGCAATTGCCAAAGTACCATAACTACCTCGTAAAATGGAGCTTTTTAGCGTTGTAAATTTAGAATTATTACTCCATAATACCAATTTTCCAATCGCATAAGTAAATCGAGTCTTGGCAACCCCATAGCCCTCTTGAGCAAGTTTTTTGGGAGTGGTACTATCAGCCGCTAGGAAAAGCGCATAAGGTGCTCCGTTTTTTATTTGCGCATATAGTTTGCCTGTTGAGCCAATGGATATGATTACATTATGGCCAGTAGTAGTGCGGAATTTGTTGGCAATGTGTCGCGCTGGATTAACAAAATTAGAGGCTACAGCAATGCGTATGGTGTCAGAATAGACATTATTTAATAGCCCAAATATTCCTAGTGATATGATTATAAAAGTAAAATCTGATATAAATCTCATTATATACCTCCTAGATACCTGATGCGTAGGAAAAATTCAATGGTGCGCAATGCGCACCCTACAGTCGATGATTATAGGATGCGCTGAGGCACGAAAATGTAGGGCAGGAGAGCGAAGCGATCCCACCTTTTTTGAAAATGTCACAATTTTTTTTACATTACTATTTTCTACCCAATTTAAAAGTTATTTCGGCATCCTTCATTTGCTTTCAAAAGTAGTTTACACTTTTTTAATTTGGAATAGAATATTCGCACCAGTATTGATAAGGAATGTTTGGAATATAATCAATCTAAAATTGTAAACAGGAAATGAAGGATGCCATAGCGGGCATCCTTCATTTTCCCCCAAAAGTAGTTTACACTTTTTCAATTTAGAATAGGATATTCGTACCAGTATTGATAAGGAATGTTTGGAATATAACCAATCTATAAATTGTAAACAGGAAATGAAGGATGCCTAATAGCGCATAAAAATTTTCTAAAAAGTCTTGACAACCAAATTTATCTTGTCCATATTATATATAACCTAAGCAAAATCTTAGGTCAAGGATTACCTATCCTGTAGCTCTTCGGCGTTTAACGCCATCATCCATTGGCGTTTTTTATATCTGCACTCCTATCAGTGGGCAGATGAGGCATCGAAAGATGGCTGGGTTCCGAAGACCAGTATAGGTAACCTCATACGCGACCCGCTGGCATTTCTTACCTATAATCTCAGCGGCTCTTAAAATAATTTAACTTCGGAGTCGTATATGACCCCTCAAGATTTACCTGTTGCCTTCTTAGATGAAGAAGGTGAAGCTTTTACTACATCGCTAGTTATTGCTAAAGGTACTAACGTACAGCATAAAAACGTTCTAGAGTTAGTTCGCACTTATCTACCTGATTTGAAAGAGTTTGGACCATGCGCGTTTCAAACGCGGATGGTGAATCGTCACCAAGGAGGCGGCCATCCTATAGAATACGCGGAGTTGAACGAACAACAATCTACCCTCATCCTCACCTACATGCGCAATACGGTGATTGTGCGTAGATTCAAAAAGGCATTAGTCAAAGCCTTTTGGGAATTGGCCCACAAGCAATATACACCTACCATCTGCTGCGTTTGTCACAATCACCATCACCACATCCAAGAACAAAAAGCATTTCAATCCTCATGCCTCTCCCAGCTTCAAAACATTGAAACAAAGATACAAGAGCTATCGAAAAACACCAATCAATCACCACCCAGCCTCAAAACAAAATTCAATAACTCCAAAGCAATATTGCCATTCCTAAACGCTTGGTGGGATTGTCTTGGCAATCGGGAAATCACCGCCAGTGATCTATGCAGGATGATTAATGATCATCAATGCCAAACATTAACTAAAACCGCTACAGCCCTATTTGGTTTAGCAAATAACCTAACAGGACGGAAACTAGCTGCCACCTTGCGCTTATGGACTCAAGATGATTTTGGTATTTTTAACATCCTTAACACTGGCCATAAAACGAAACAGGGTGTCTTGTGGAAACTAGAACGTAACTTCTCATAAGTTATGGCATCTGACGTTGGGGGGGGGTAGCTTAGGCTCTACCTATCCTACAGTGCATCCTACAAAATCTAGCAGTCATGTAGGTTGGGTTGACGGCCTTATCGTCAACCCAACATATTAAAAAATATTCTTAATATATGATACAAAGTTTGCCATGCGTTATTGAGAATTTACGATGATTTTATATCTTCTATTATAAAAGCAGATGGAGCATGACCTACCGTTTCTGGAGCAAACAGTTCATAACTATGTCGATCATTTTGTAAACCACGACAATGCAACCGCGATTCATGCCGAAACACACCAGTACCAACTACTGGCTTATCTTCGTGAATCATGCGCCCCGAAGCCTTGGCGACCAAAGCACTTAACTTGGCCAATTGCCTAGTATCTATCCCACAGGAATTTTGCAAAGTAAGATTGCAAGCCATTACTACTGCTTCTAAAGCGGCGTTACCAGCCCGTTCACCCAAACCATTTACTGTAACATCAACCGAACTTACCCCAGCTTGCAATGCCGCAATGGTATTGCCTACGGCCATGCCCAAATCATTATGGGCATGAAATCCCAATGGCAAATTGGGGACATTTTTTTGCAAATGCTGTATTAAATCAAAAGTTTGTAACGGATTAAGAATGCCTACAGTATCTGCTAATCTTAAGCGCACTACTTTTTGTTCTTGAGCGACATGAGCCAATTCGATTAAAAAATCTAAAGAGGCGCGGGAGGCATCTTGAGCACCAACGCTTAAATACTCAAAGGCACCTTGAAAGGTTTGGGTCAAGTAGATTAGAGTATCTAACACCCAAGATCGAGTTTTACCCCAAACTTTTAGATGTACATCAGAGACTGGTAAGGAAAAATGGGCACCATGAATTTGACATTTACTAGCAGCATCCAGATCAAAGGCCGTAGCACGGCACCAGGTTGAAAGTTGTATTGGTAGCTCCAGATCTGCTAAAGCTCTGATAGTATCGCGTTCAGATTCCCCAATAGCTGGTACTCCAACCTCCAGTTCGGGGATTCCCGCTGCTGCAAGTGCTTGCGCAATGGTAAGCTGTTCGTCTCTGGAAAAACTGACTCCAGGTGCTTGTACACCATCTCGCAAGGTAGTATCAATTAGATGGAAATCTGATTGTATTGACATGGCTTATCGTTTTTAGTTTATACCGCTACTAGGCTATCGTTTTCGATGGCATCTAAAATTTCATCAGCAAATATTTCATCTACTTTTTGATACCATACATTTTGGGGATAATCGGGAAATCACCGCCAGTGATCTATGCAGGATGATTAATGATCATCAATGCCAAACATTAACTAAAACCGCTACAGCCCTATTTGGTTTAGAAAATAATCTGACAGGACGGAAACTAGCTGCGGCGTTGCGCCTATGGACTCAAGATGATTTTGGCAATTTTAGCATCCTCAATACTGGCCATAAAACGAAACAGGGTATCTTGTGGAAACTAGAACGTGATAGGTAAGATTTAGGTAATCAAACAATAAAAGGCCCAATTATTCGGGCCTTTTTTATGACTACGACTTCCATTTTAAGCGGGAAAGTGAGTTAAAAACCCTAAGTAGCAAGATAGCAAAGATATATATTA
>LFCU01000098.1 GCA_001044195.1 Candidatus Achromatium palustre | reverse complement strand
ACAGTTAAAATTTCAACTATAAATAATATGGTAATAGGGTTTCGAATAATGTCTAATAAAATTATGGTGCGCAATGCGCACCCTACTACGATTTTGCCATGAGTTATTGAGAAGTTACAAGATTTTTACATGTCATTTTTAAACATTGATTGTGTAATATATACATATTGTATTAACATGCAGGTACATATCAGTATTTTTATGCACTAATGCACATTAGCAATTTGATATAATCAAAAAAATAGCTTATAATTGTGGGCATCCTTCATTTCTTGTTTACAATTTATAGATTGGTTATATTCCAAATATTCCTTATCAATACTGGTGCTAATATCCTATTGCAAATTAAAAAAGTGTAAACTACTTTTGGAAGGTAATGAAGGATGCCTAATTGTGTCAAATTTATTTTTTTGAAAAATTAATTTAGCATCCGGTGCCAAGGCTCTGCCTTAATGGCCTATTTCGCATATTCACAACTAAAATTAGGACGTACTTGTAGTAAAAAAGTACAGCAATCAAAATTTATGTATGTAAAAGATGAATTTACCATTAACGAACTTAGTGAGGCTACTCAGGTAGAACCACGCAATATTCGTTTTTATATCCAACAAGGAGTTATGCCAGGCCCCGTTGGAGCAGGTCGTGCAGCACGCTATTCTAAAAAACATGCCGAAATCTTGCGCAATATCAATCGTTGGAAACGGGCTGGTTTTTCTCTTGAGCGTATCAAAACATTAATCCATGAGGATGCCCCAGTGGATATAGAAATTCGTCCCGCTAAATTAGGCGTAGCCGAGCCTTATGCTCGAGTTTATTTAGCAGATGGTTTAGAAGTTCACATTGATTCTGCGCGTACAGAATTAAATTCTGAGATGATAAACAAACTAATTAAAACGATCAACCAAAATTATCGCGATTTATGTACAGAAGCTAAAAAACAGTCTAGTAAAAAGTCACGTTAGTAATATTTTGGTTATTGAAAATTTGTAAATAAAAGGCATTCTTGATTTTAAATAAAGCTGTGTCCGTAGGATGGGTAGAGGCGTAGCCGAAACCCATCTTAAAGAAAAACTTAATATTATTATACGTGCTATTACAGGTATACTGTCTAAATGAATATATCACCATGAAAATTAACAAATTATATAAAACCTACGTTTACGCCACTTTACCTATAATTATAGCTACAGTTATAATTACTTTTTCTACCCCCACTATAGCTATAGTCCGTAGGATGGGTAGAGGTGTAGCCGAAACCCATCTTAAAGAAAAACTTAATATTATTATACGTGCTATTACAGGTATACTGTCTAAATGACTATATCACCATGAAAATTAACAAATTATATAAAACCTACGTTTACGCCACTCTACCTATAATTATAGCTACAGTTATAATTACTTTTTCTACCCCCACTATAGCTATAGCAGAACCTGCGACCTATTTTACTCAAACAGTGCGTGGTGGTACTGGCCTATTGCAAACACCTACAGCAAGAATGGCTCCAGATGGTGAATTTCACATAAATTTTATGGATGTTGATCAATATAGATTCTTATCAACTAGCCTCCAACTATTTCCCTGGATGGAAACTACGATTCGCTACACCGATGTACGTACCCGTTTGTATAGTAACAGCCCAACTTTTAGTGGTGATCAGACTTATAAGGACAAAGGTATAGATGTAAAATTCAGACTAATAAGAGAAAGCTATTATATACCAGATGTTTCTATAGGGTTTATAGATATGGGCGGTACTGGACACTTTAGAAGCGAATATCTAGCAACTAGCAAAGCTTATGGACCACTTGATTTTCACCTAGGATTAGGCTGGGGTTATTTAGGCACTCAAAATGACATCACCAACCCATTTTGTAAACTTAAAAGTTCGTTTTGCACCAGGCCAATCAGAACTGTAGGACGCGGCGGATCATTCGATTATGACAAATACTTCAAAGGCCCAACGGCCCTATTTGGCGGTATTGAATATCGAACCCCTATTCAAGGATTAAGACTCCAACTTGAATATGAAGGAAATAATTATCGGAATGACTTTGCAGGAAATTTACAACCAAGTACCCGCTGGAATATAGGAGCCGCATATAGATGGCGCGGGTTTGATTTCCACCTTAGTTATCAACGTGGCGACACGTTAAGCTTTGGAATCACCTATGCCCTCAATATGAACTCCTTCCGCCAGACTAAATTTGACAAACCACCCCGCTCGCTGGTTAATGTACAGCCCCCTACAACAATGGACTCTGTAGATCAAAGCCGTTTATTTAACAGCCTGCAAAAGGAAGGCAAATTTACTACAAATGCTATGACTCTCTCTGCTGACAATAACGAAGTTACTATCTATGGGGATCAATATGGCTATCGTAATCATAATGAAGCTACAGAACGAGTTGGCAGAGTTTTAGCCTCTGAACTTCCAGAATCAGTTAAAACTTATAGGATAGTACAGCATAAATCCAATGTGCCCATGTTAGAAACCGAGATAGATGCTGACAATTTTAAATCCAAAGCTCGTTATGAAGGTCTACAACCTGATCTTAGTCAAACCTATATAAGTCGTGACCCATCTCATACCACAATAGCAAATTTTCAACCTAACAACCCCTCTCGTGTACTATTTAATGCCAGAACGTTTTGGAATAGCTCTTTTGGTGGCCCAGAAAATTTCTACATCTATGAAGGCGGTGCAGTATTAGGTACTGGATACGCATTTAATCCTAACTATGCACTAAAGACAAACGCCAAGATTACCCTAATAGACAACTATAATGAATTTAATTATTTAGAAGATAATCAAAATACCTCTTTGCCACGAGTTAGAACTTTAGTTAGAAGATATGTAAGACGAAGTAAGGTTAGAATGCGAGATTTATATGGCCACTGGTTTGATCAGATTGGCTCGGATACATACGCGCAATTTTATGCTGGCTATTTAGAAACGATGTTTGGTGGTGTGGGAACTGAAGTCCTATATCGACCTGTTGGCAGCAATATTGCTTATGGTATTGACCTTAACTATGTCAAACAAAGAACATATAAAAATGACTTTGGCTTTCTTGATTATAATACTTGGACTGGCCATGTGAGTGTCTATTGGAAACCAGAATTTTTGCCAAATGTTGAAGTCTCTGTAAGTGTAGGCCAATTTCTTGCAGGTGATAAGGGAGTCAACATAAGTTTTGCAAGACGTTTCGAGAGCGGTATTGTAGTTGGAGCTTTTGCTGCATTTACTAATGTTTCATCCAAAGATTATGGTGAAGGTAGTTTTACTAAAGGTTTTGGTATTTCTATACCATTAGATTTGTTAACTTTTACTTCAGTGAAAGGTCGTGTTAAATTCCCTTGGGTACCTCTTACTCGAGATGGTGGCCAAATGTTAAGTCGGCCTGCAACTCTTAAATCTATGACTGAGATGCGGTCGCCGTTTTATGATTAATATGTAAAATCGTTCTCATACTACCACCTTCCATGGGCATATATGTATTTTATAATACCATATAAAATTATAAACAAAAGTAACTTATGGCCAAAAAGAGAATGATAAGTGTATACTATCAATACTTAATACGTAGGATATTATTACTCACAAAAAGCGGTAGGATCAGCAATATTACAAATGTAAACTGGAAAATAGAGGATGCCTGTTTCCGTTTATACAACATAGTTTGGGATAATAATGGACATCCAAAAACTCATAGACAAATTAACCCCAGAGAGTTTAGCACAAATCAACGCAGCTTACGCCAAAAAACACCAAAAAATTCCCACTTATTTTTATTCTAAAATCACTTTTAGGGACTTAAAACAACTGTTTGATATCCAAACTAAAATACAAATTGATAAATTCGATCAATGGTTTAATAATAATATTGAACTTAAAACTGACGATATACAATTTCTCATAGATTTAATTAAAAATCATGAAATTTTAATAGATAGCTACAAAGAAGAAGATCTAAAAGTCAAGTTTATCACCCCAATATTAAATCGCATCCATTTTTTAGATCTCAACATACCTTTTCGAGACTTTTACGAAGAACCATTAACTTATAGCACTGAACATTTTATTTTAACTGGCGTTGCTGACTTTTTAATCGCCAAAGGTTTAGAATTTCCTGATGAACCATATTTCTTTATTCAAGAATTTAAAAAATCCATAAAAAATGATGACCCGCGTCCCCAATTACTAGCTGAGATGATCTGTGCCATTGAATTGAATAATATTCGCACAATGAAAGGAGCGTATATTGTAGGTGCAGTTTGGCATTTTGTTATTTTGGAACAAATAGACACTCATAAATACCAATATTTTATTAGCAGATTATTTAATGCAACTAATATAGAAGACTTGAAATCTATTTATCAAAATTTGCTGTTTGTAAAAAAAGAAATTTATGAGCACTAAAATAAATGGCCATACGAGTGTCGAAAGGCAGAGCCTTGGCACCAGATGCCATAAATTACATCTTTGATTTGATAAATTTAACTATTGACGATTACAGATTGATTGTTAATAATGGCTAAAACAGTATTGAAACGGATAATTTATGATTGAAGTAGAACGCTTAACTCGTTATTTTGGACACAAAAAAGAAGTAGGGTGCGTACCATAAATTAATGTTCAAGAAAAAAGTGCACAGTGCGCATCCTACCTGGCTTCATATACAGCTTTAAAAAGGCGGGATGCTCCCGCCCTACGGTCCTGATTATTTAGAGGAAACCAAACGAATGTCAGCATGTATCGCCTCACCTTCACAGCTAAGTGCCAATATTGATGCGAATATAGAAACAATTTCAAGATCAAATTCGGTAGTATTAAACCCAGCATCTGAACCAACAGCTAAAATTCCGCCACTGCTTTTAAAATCACCAACAGGCGCACAAATATAGGTTGAATTTTCACAACATTCTCGGTACTCCCACCATTTATGTTGAAACGTAGGAGAAGACAGTTGTGCTTTGCCTTGTGACCATACTTTGCCTGCAAAACCTTCGTTTTCCCCAAATTCATAATGAGGCTGTTTTAAAAAGTTTTTATCTCTATACAATATAAGCCTTCGCACACCATTTTGGGTTGGTCTTAGCCAGGTCACACTTACATCTTCAGCTTGCTTTACAAAAAGCGCATGTAACATACCAATAAGATTTTTTTGCCATGTCTCCAACTCTTTGCCTGGCTCTATTTGCAAATGGATACCAGCTCGCTTTTCAATAATTCCAGATAAATTATCGCGTATAAATTTCGATAATTTTCCTGCTAAAAAAGTTTTAGCTTCATGGTGTCGAATATGGATTTGCAGATCTCTTGCGATTCTTGATTTTAAATCAGGGGTATTACGAAATGACCAATACCAGTTAGAATGGTTATCTTTAATTGTGTGATGATCGTCGATAAAAGAAAATAATTGTTTTGCATTACGATCTTTACACCACACAAAATTAAGATCTGTAGCATCTTTATTGTTTTTCCAAATACGATATTCAGCATCGAGCCTGTCTCTTACATACATAAAAATAGGTAAATTCCGTTTTTTGGCCTCCAAATATTCAAGATGTGTAGCAGATCTATCGTTGTCAATAATCTTTAAAAGCGGCCCATATCGCTGTGAAAGAATAACAACTAAACAATCTGAATTCCGTACATTAGATAAACAGGTCTCAATAGAGTTTTTGGAATGTTCTAGTTGAAATTCTGATTCCATACTATCAGATAATATAACATTAAATCCCTGTTTATTTAAAAAAGCTTCAAGTTCAGCACGGGCATCAATTAAATCATAGCAAGTGGAACTAATAAAAATACGTTCAATATTGTTCATATCATTTTGGGTTATGTTCTTAAAATGATAAACCAAGTAGATGACATACCTTGTCAGGAAGCATAGCACTCGATGTTCAAAAGTTGGTAGTGCCCCAAAGGTTAGTGGTTTTTGATACATGAAGCTTATTGGTTCAAGATTTGTATCACTAACCTTTTAAACCACTACCAAATAACGTTTAATTTGATATGTAAAAACCTTGCCACCTATCAATTTAAAATATTATATTGTAAAACATAAATTTTTCAATTACTCTGTTTAGCTACCAAAAATTTTTAGAGTATAACTATGGGAACAGTAAAAAGACTAGCTGCAGAAGTATCCGAAGGATTAAAAGGAATCTTACCAAGTTTACGCAAAACAGTCGTTAGCAAGCTTGCTCTAGTTGTAGGGGCCATGATTGACGAACAAACTCCTAATACATCAGAACTGGCTAATGTACTGCCACTAGATACAAAACGGCAAGATATGCGCGAACAATGGTTACGGAGATTGCTCAAAAACAAGCTGCTAGATTGCAAACCTCACCACCTATCAGTTATATCGTAAGCCATTGATCTACGGTATAAGGAAACTTAGTGTTTTAAAGAAAATGATAGGTGGTAAGCTATGTATAGTATCTGGTTGTGGCCCAAAGGTTAGTGATTTTTAATTGATTGATTTATAAAAGCTATTCACGAGCAACAGTTGAATTATAATGATGAACAAAATTCCAAATGGCACCAATATGGTTTGTCAACTTTTTAGAAAATGCGAGTGTCTTTCTGACTAAAC
>LFCU01000097.1 GCA_001044195.1 Candidatus Achromatium palustre | reverse complement strand
GCAACCATCTACTCAAGAGGTTACTAAAAATCTGCTCATTGAATATCAACAAATGTTACAAAAATTGTTGCAAGAACAGCAAGATGAATTAATTTCGAGTTATTTACTCAACATTAAGGAGCAAACAGCCCAAATTCTGCAACGCTCACCCGCATTACCTGAAGTTACACCAATACCACCTAAAGAAGAATCGACAGCAGCAAAAATTGCTAATCTTAGAACCGCTGGTAAATCCTGGAGTGCCATCGCCCAAAGTTTTAATATTGACGGCATCCCCACCGCATCTGGTAAAGGCAAATGGCATGGCAGCAGTGTCAAAAAATATCTGGAACGGTATAAATAGAGGTGATTAGTAGGTGCGATTAATGAAGTGTAATTGCACAAATTATCTTTAATGTTTAAATGTACGATTACGCTTCGCTAATCGTACCTACCGTGCTACCGTGCTGACCATATATCTGATCGAGACCCGGACAACTGATGTAAATACAAACCTGGAAGGTTCATATCTTCTGGTGCTACCGAAGCGTTTAAACGGCCAAGAATTAATTGAAGATGCTTGGCATGTTTAGCCTGAATGCCAGATTTATGACCAGTTTTAAAGAACTGTTCAAGTCCCTTGTGTTTGAAGCTGAGTATCATCCATGTATTATAACTCGTTACGTTACAATTAGCAATATCCTTTTTAACTCATAACAGCTAGCTCGTAGGTACGATTAACGAAGCACGGTAGCACGTAATAACCAACGGGCATTGCGCCATATAGCAACAGAGGAAAGGGCATGATGTCTGATTGTTGTTATTTTTGATTTTAATTCAGTAGGTCATTTGAAAAAATTCGGCGCAATGCCCGTTGGTTATTACGCCCTACCTCGCTATTTAAAACTGTAATTATGGTATAAGCAATTATATTGTGTTTACAATAAAAGCGTAAGATACTACCGTTATTGATTGGTAGAGTATAATCACCTAAATTACTAGCGAGAGCTTTAATCTTTAAACATTGAAATAAAAAAACTGGATAGATTGAGTAGTATGAATTTGCAAACAATTAAAGACACTGTAGAGATGGTTGCTAAAAGCAATGGAAAAATTGTTTTTTTGGCAGGAGCTGGCATATCCGCAGAAAGCGGTATTCCTACTTTTAGAGGTGATCAAGGCTATTGGACTATTGGTTCCAAAAATTATCATCCAGAAGATATGGCAACATTTAACATGTTTAATTTAAAACCGATAGAAGTTTGGAAATGGCATATTTACCTCCATAAGATTTGCAATCACGCCGCCCCTAATTCTGGACATTATGCCTTAGTAGAACTGGAAAATATATTAGAAGACCGTTTCAGCTTGATTACGCAGAATGTAGATGGATTACATAAACGAGCAGGCAACAGTTTAGAAAGAACGTTTTCTATTCATGGCAATTTGGAATTTTCTCGTTGTAGCCATGAATGTACAGACGAGTTATACCCTTTCCCAAAAATCGATCAAGAAAGAGATAAAGATGCGGATTTATCAGAAACTGAGTTAAAAAAACTATACTGTCCAAAATGTAAAGAACTTTTAAGACCCCACATCTTATGGTTTGATGAACGTTATAATGAGAATTACTATAAACTTCAGAGTTCTATTGCACTTGCCAAACAAGCTGACATTTTATTTCTGATAGGAACCTCTGGTGTCACAAATTTACCATATCGTGTCTTAAGCAACGCATGTTATGCCAATTCGTATATCGTAGAAATTAATCCAGCAGAAACCAATTTTACAAACATTGTCGCAGATTATGAAAAAGGATTTATTATTCGAGAAACAAGCTCGACCATTCTTCCAAAATTTGTGAATGCTTTCAAACAATGTATATAACACGATAAGCCAGGTAGGGTGGGCAAACGGCTGGTATCGTTTGCCCACGCAAACCAAAGAACAAGGACAAATTATTTGACAATCCCGCGTGGGCTACCTGACTAAAATAGTTTGTAAATCCGATAATAACTTCGGATAATCTAAAGATGCAAAGCTATCTTGTGTCCGTTGCATTTATTTTTGCCTCAAGCTAGTGTGTGGAAATTTGAGGTAAATTGTATCATGTAACTATTTGGCTATCAAAATATTACATAATAAAGAAAGTATTTTTCTTAAAAAACTGCGTGGAAAATTATACCTTGTACGCAGGAATGTCGCAAGGCAGCTCGTAGATGCGATTAACGAAGTGTAATCGCACAAATTATCTTTAATGTTTAAATGTACGATTACGCTTCGCTAATCTTACCTACCGTGCTAATCTGATAAAGTAGAATTAAATCTAAAAAGTTGTGTATACGAATAAAATATTTATTAAAATAATTACTTAATTTATTTTTATATAACAATATTTGTTACATAAAATTTGATCAAACTTAACTATTACAATGTATAGGTTCATTTTGCTATGAACAACATATTTAAAAACTTGCTAGCAGTTGATGCTTTACATCAAATCCTAAGCAATTTTTATCGATAGGTAAATCAGTAAATACACCATTGGTTAACTAGATGAAAGGCACTATTAAGGAAGTAACTATTAGAGGTTTTAAATCTATACAAAAATTAGAGAATTTCGCATTAAACAACCTCAATGTAATCATTGGTGCTAACGGTGCAGGAAAAAGTAATTTTATAGAAATATTCCGCATGGTTATGGCAATGGCACGAAAAAATTTTAGCAGATTTATTTTAGAACGAGGTGGGGCTGATAGTTTTCTTTTTAATGGTCCCAAAGCTACCCCAAAGATAGATCTTGAATTTGAGTTTAACTCTCACAGTGATTTTGCTAAAGGCCATAATGGATATAAATGCGAATTGATTCCAAATGTGGATGAACAATTTTTGATTTATGAAGCACGCAAATATGTAACTACTAATTGGCGTTCTTATGGTGCTCAGTCAAAAGAAAGCCGTATATATGATGAAAAAAATGAAAAATCATGGGATGATCGATGGCATGGGATTGGATACCATGTATACGAATCAATTTCTAATTGGATTGTCTATCATTTTCACGATACTAGCTCTCTTGCTCCCATGCGCCGTTCGGAAATTATTCAAGATTATAATAGGTTACGTGGCAATGCAGCTAATGTTGCGCCAATGCTATTAAGATTGCAACAGCATAACACGGCTAATTACAATAAAATTGTTGATTCGATAAAGATAGTTATTCCGTTTTTTGATGATTTTCAGTTTGATGTACAAAATGTAGGCGAAGCCGAAAAGGTAAAATTAACTTGGCGACAAAAAGGCTCGGATTTTCCTATGCAGCCTTATCACCTATCTGATGGTTCCATTCGCTTTATTTGTCTAGCAACAGCGTTATTACAGCCTAATCCTCCATCAACTATCGTTATTGATGAACCTGAATTGGGTTTGCACCCCGCTGCAATTGTGATCTTAGCTGAACTAATCCAGCTAGCCGCCAAAAGTACCCAAGTTATTGTTGCTACTCAATCGCCAACATTGATTGACCAATTCGCTATTGCAGATATTATTGTAATCAATCATAATGCTGGGGCTTCTAGCTTTGAGAGATTAGCTGAGAATGATTTTGTTGAGTGGCTTAAAGATTATTCAGTTGGAGAGCTTTGGAGCAAAAATGTAATTGCTGGTGGACCAACATATGAGTAATTGTCACACAGTGGAAGTAATGGCAATTGTGGAGGGTAAAACTGAGCAAATTTTTGTGGAACAAATCCTGCAAACATACCTTGCGGATAAGCAAATCTATATAAACGCTACTCAAGTCTCTAAACCTGGACAAAAAGGTGGTGATGTACATTTTGATAAAGTAAAAAGGGATTTAGGTAATCATTTGAAACAACGAACTGATACGTACATAACCACTATTATAGATTACTATGGAATCAAAGCATGGCCTGGGCTTGATCATATTCCTCCACAGGCTACACCAGAGCAGATTGCACAAACCATAAACGCTGCGACGAAAAAAGAGGTAGAAAAATTATTCTCTGCTCAACAAGCAGACAAGCGATTTATCCCCTACATTTCAGTCCACGAATTCGAGGCTTTGTTGTTTAGTGATAGCAACATATTAGCAACTGAACTTGGTATTAATCAGGCAGATATTGATGCAGTTATAACAAAATATGGGGAACCAGAGGCCATCAATAATAATCCACAAACTGCGCCATCTAAAAGGCTAGATCATTGGTCAAACGGAAAATTTCTTAAAACAGTCACGGGGATTACCATAGCTCAGAAGATAACCATTCCCCAAATTCGTGAAAAATGCCGTCTTTTTGATGCTTGGTTAAGAGCTTTTGAAGAGTTGTAGAGTGCACATCGTGCACCATAAAGTAAAAGGTGCGTTGTAAAATGTTACTATTGGGCCTTACTACCTATCAGTTTACATGTAGGATGGGTAGAGCCAAAGCGAAACCCATCATTTTAAGCTAATGATATTGATGCGCTTCGTACCTCAGCGCATCCTATATATAAAATTGATAGGTGGCAAGCTATTGGGCCAATAACTGTGCCTGTTCTACTAAACGAATAAACTCTACCCTTAAGCCATTGGACTCTAAGCCTTTAGCTCGTAGTTGCGATTAACGAAGTGTAATCGCACAAATTATCTTTAATGTTTAAATGTACGATTACGCTGCGCTAATCGTACCTACCGTGTCGGCGTATCTAAATTGAAAGTTAAAAAACGCTATGATCACTGAAAATGTTATTACTCATAAAATATTAGAAAAACTGCTGCAACAAGATGAAGATTTACAACTTGAATATAAAACAGAAAATGAAAAGCGCAGTGACATCGCTGAATGTATTGCCGCTATGGCAAACAGTGCAGGTGGTTTTATTATCTTTGGCGTAGAAGATCCGCCAGAAGGACAATTACCACCACAAATCCTTGGAGTCTCTAATATCAAAAAAATGATTGATCGTGTTCATGGTGCAGCAAAGGATTGTAACCCTTCGTTATCCTCCTATGTACTAGTACAATCACTCGCTTGGAAACAGAAAACCCTTGTGGTAACTAAAATTCATAATGA
>LFCU01000096.1 GCA_001044195.1 Candidatus Achromatium palustre | reverse complement strand
GATCAGTCAATAACTGTACATCACTTAACACCTGTACATTAAAATGTTCCAGGATCAGTGCTAGTAGATGGGCCAGTAATACATTCCAGTTGGTATTGGATTTATCATCACTCATAAGCTAGTTGGCAGCCAGAAAGATAGTAATGAGAAATGCTAAGATAACTATAAGTATGGTTACGCATGGTATTTATAATCTTTAAGATATTTATGATGGTTATTTTGCAACAACAATTTTTATATTTGGTGCCATATTTAATTCACGAGCCTTTTTACAAAACTTATGATCAAATGTATGTAAAGTCGCTTTTTCACAAACCGCTAAGTGCATTGCATCAGCAAAATCAGCCCCCATTTTATACCACATCAAACTCTTTTCAAATTGCTCAATATTTTCCAACACAACATTTTCCATCTCTAGTAAAAAGCTAAAAAATTCGAGTAATTCTTCAGGTTTTTTTTGTAACGGGAACGTAATACCCATTCCGTTTCTAATAGCACAGTATTTGGAAGAAAAATAGTATTATTTCGCATTAAAGATTCTGCTAAATCTGCCTGCTTTGGATCATCATCGGCAAGAAAGCGCACTAAGAGGCAAGTATCAAACGCTATCATTCACTCTCCAAATAATTTACCGAGGCACATAATTGTTCGTCAGATAGTGGGGTACCTTGATGTTTTAGAAACCCGCGAAATTCTTCTAAACGGCGTTTTTTACGTTTAACTTGATTGGGTTGAATTAGTAAACCAAATGATGTTATTTTTAGATCAAGTTCCATACCATTTTGCCAATGCAAAATATCTCTAATTGTTAATGGAATATTAATATCCCCTGATTCTGATAGTTGTGTAATTGCATTCGTTTCCATTATCGAAATTCCTCTACAATCGATACTAGCTTAACTTTATTGAGTGCTTAAACAAGTTGTAGCAAAGTTAATATTTAGTATGGTTACATATAGTATTCATAACGTTTAAGATGTTCATGATTTTTTTATCTTCTCCAAATAAGCACGGATTTGTTCTTTGGTTAAACCAGCAAGACGTTGTTCCGGTTGATAGTGACTTAAAATTGTACTTGGTTGGTAATGCTTTAAAATTGTACTTGGTTGATAATGACTTAAAACCTCACTTGGTTGATAGTGACTTAAAATTTCGTCAGGTTTATGATAACTTAAAAAATCTTTATCTGGAGCAGTTTTAGTTACTGCATCCATTAATTCGCGACCTAAATCCATAACCTTATCTGGAGTCCATCCCTCTGCTGGTAATGTATGGGGCATAAATATCCTCCTTGGACGCTTGCCTACTTTGCAATAAAAATAGTCATAAGTGCGGTAGGATGGGTAGAGGCGTAGCCGAAACCCATCATTTTAGAAGCCTAATATTGATGGGTTTCTTCATTCGCTTCGCTCATTTCGTTCTACCCATCCTACGAGCTACTCTGCTTGACTATTAATTTAACATATCCACTATGGCATTAAAGGTGGCACTTGGACGCATTGCCTGAGAGGTCTTAGCAAAGTCTGGATAGTAATACCCGCCCATATCCACAGGCTTGCCTTGAGCAGCTAGCAGCTCTTCGGTGATTTTAGCCTCGTTAGCGGTTAGCTTCTCAGCTATGGGTGCAAACATGGCTTTAAGTTCAGGATCTTTATCTTGAGCGGCTAAAGCTTGCGACCAATACATGGCTAGATAGAAATGGCTACCTCTATTGTCAATTTGTCCTACCTTACGGGCTGGGGAACGATTAAACTCTAAGATCTTACTATTTGCTGCATCTAGGGCATCAGCTAACACTTGAGCTTTAGAATTATTAGCAGTCTGGGCTAGATGTTCTAAAGAAGCAGCTAGAGCCAAAAATTCTCCTAACGAATCCCATCTAAGATAACCTTCCTCTTGGAATTGCTGAACATGTTTAGGAGCAGAGCCACCAGCACCAGTCTCAAATAGACCACCACCATTCATCAAAGGAACTATAGATAGTAACTTGGCACTAGTACCAAGCTCTAAGATTGGGAATAAATCGGTTAGATAGTCACGTAACACGTTTCCAGTAACTGAAATGGTATCTTGACCAGCCCGGATACGCTCTAAAGATAATTTTACTGCATCTACTGGAGCTAGGATCCGAATATCTAATCCATTGGTATCATGATCTTTTAGATAGGTTTCAACCTTTTGAATCAGTTGTGCATCATGGGCACGTTCTTTATTAAGCCAAAATACGGCTGGAGTATTGGTAAGCCTGGCACGTTTTACAGCAAGTTTTACCCAGTCCTGAATCGGGGCATCTTTCACTTGGCACATTCTAAAGATGTCTCCAGGATTGACTGGTTGTTCTAGTAAAGTTTGGCCCTCAGAACCAGTTACTTTGACAGTCCCGGCATTAGGAATTTCAAAGGTTTTGTC
This sequence comes from Candidatus Achromatium palustre, assembly GCA_001044195.1. Taxonomy (GTDB): domain Bacteria; phylum Pseudomonadota; class Gammaproteobacteria; order Chromatiales; family Chromatiaceae; genus Achromatium; species Achromatium palustre. The sequence goes on along the minus strand of LFCU01000096.1, from coordinate 2,262 downwards.
GTGTGAGCCATATTCTTCAGCCTTTTGTGCCATCAAGCCTACATTGGGTACTGTTCCCATAGTACTAGGATCAAAAGCACCATGTTGTTTACAATCTTCAATGACCGTTTGATAGACAGGGGCATAGCTACGATCTGGTATCACAGCCTTAGTATCATAGAGGTTACCATCTGGTCCCCACATTTTACCAGATTCTCGGATCATAGCTGGCATGGAGGCATCAATTATGATATCACTGGGAACATGGAGGTTGGTAATGCCTTTGTCCGAATTTACCATTGCTAAACGGGGACGGGTTTGATAGGTAGCCTGGATGTCAGTCTCTATTGCATTGCGTTGTGCTTCTGGTAAGGTAGCAATTTTGTTATATAGATCACCTAAGCCATTGTTTGGATTAATGCCTAAAGATGCGAATGTGTCTGCGTGTTTGGCAAATACATCTTTAAAATATACAGATACGGCATGGCCAAACATAATTGGATCTGAGATCTTCATCATGGTAGCTTTGAAATGTAAGGACAATAGTATATCCTGATTTTTGGCATCCTGCATTTGGGTCTCAAAGAAGGTACGCAAAGCTTCTTGATTCATAACCGCTGCATCCAATATCTCACCTGATATATATGGCACCTTTTCTTTAAGCACTGTGACGCTTCCATCAGTGGCAATGAGTTCTATCTTGGCAGTTCCATCTACGCTTACAGTTGTAGAGACTTCGCTGCCAAAGAAATCATTGCTATCCATGTGGGCTACATGGGTTTTGGAGTCTGCACTCCAGGCTCCCATGCGATGTGGATTGTTGCGGGCATATTGTTTTACGGCACTAGCAGCACGGCGATCTGAGTTACCTTCACGTAATACGGGGTTGACAGCACTGCCTAAGATTTTGCCATATCGGGCTTTGATATCTTTTTCAGCATCCGTTTGAGGGCTTTCTGGATAGTCTGGTACTTTATAGCCCTTGGATTGCAGTTCTGCAATGGCACCTTTAAGCTGGGGGATAGAGGCACTGATATTAGGCAATTTGATAATATTAGCTTCGGGTTGTTTGGCTAGTTTGCCAAGTGCTGCTAATTCATCGGGAATTTGCTGTTTTGATGTTAGGTTTTCGGGAAAATTGGCTAGGATACGTCCTGCGAGGGATATATCTCGAGGTTCTACGGTAATCCCAGCGGCCTTGGTGAAGGCCTGTATAATAGGCAACAGTGAGTAGGTTGCCAAAGCTGGGGCTTCATCAATCTTAGTCCAAGCAATAGTTTGAGCAGTCATATTGTTACTTATAGTTATTATTTATAGTTATTATTATTTATAATTATTATTTTAGGTTGAATCTATTTTGAAAACTAGATCTATGATAGTTGTAGTATAGATCTACTAAGGATACGGAATAAGGCTTAGGGTTTTTAAACACTTACGTTTTTAGATAACAATGAATCCATCTTTTTGATGTGGAAGGTTAACCACCCCAAGCATATTAATTAAACTAAATTAGAAAAATAATGTCAAGTTTTTTGCCTGTTATTTTTAAATATTGATTGTGCAATATCTAGTATTAACATAATAGAATATAGCTATAGAGAAAAGTTTTGTCTTTTAGCATAGTTCTTGCCTTTAAGGATCTGGCTTATAATAACTTCCCAAAGAGTTATTATTTTATCAAATTTTCTAAGCTGCACACCAGGCTTTAATCCTGGAGGTAAGCGTACTGTTAGCAGTATTTAGCCATCTGACAACTGATTGAGGCGCGAATTCTCTAATACCTCATAAAATGCCACTTTAGAGTCGTCAATTTTATGATTATCAGTCACCAAAATATCACCTTCGATAAGCTGTTGTACATAACAATTTGCTTCTAGCACGTAGGGCAGGAGCCAGGTAGCACTGCGCACCCTGCCTGGCTTATAATGCGATATTTCCTTCTAAAAGACATCGTGCTGTAGGCAAAGAAACAGGTAAAATCAATTACATCGAAAGATTTAATTGCACCTTAAGGCAAAGAGTGTCACGTTTAGCTCAACACCTATCACTTTCTTTAAAACACTAAGATTCTTTATACCTTAGACCTTACCACCTATCAGTTTACATGTAGGATGGGTAGAGCCAAAGCGAAACCCATCATTATTGATGCGCTTCGTACCTCAGCGCATCCTATGTATAAAACTGATAGGTGGTAAGCACGTTTAGTTAGACTCGACTTTGGCCATTTTAATAAAAACAAATAGATACAAATATGATAACATAAATTGTAATAAAACAAAAGTA
>LFCU01000095.1 GCA_001044195.1 Candidatus Achromatium palustre | reverse complement strand
GTCAGGCGGTCCTGGTTGGGACTTCATCCAATCACTTGCCAAAAGTTTAAATGCGGACGCTGCTCACATTTACAAAACCAAACGTGGCCGTTATGGTGGTGGTACTTGGGGGCATTGGCAGATTGGTTTAGCGTATGCTAAATATTTAGATCCAGCGTTGCATCGAGAAGTAAACAGCATTTATGTTCGCCACAAAATGGGTGATCCTGCTTTGGCTGCTGAAATCATTGACCAACAAACAGATAGCCAAACAGCAGAATGGCTGGCAATGTGTGCGGTAGGTAAAGCTGGACGGCTATTATTTACTGGCACCTTAAAAGAACATGGTGTAAAGGGTCAATATGGCTTTGCTTCTTGTACTAATGCGATTTACAAATCTTTGTTTAAACTAGATTAGAAGAGGAAAAAATATGGCTGAATACGTTGTTCGTTATGAAATGTGCCAAGGCTCTAAATCAGCAACTGGATCAAAAACTTGTAAATGTGAATCAGAAACAACGGCAATTAGATTGGCTGAAGATCAAGGAAAGAAACAATATCCTAACTATGATTTTGTTCTAAAAGAAGTTAAAAGAAGATAAAGTCGTGATCTAAAGATCGAAGTTATACTGCACTAGGCTATAACTTTAAATTTTCCTGATAGTTGAATCGTTACCAAGTGGAACATGAGAATGATTCATAAAAGTTAAGTTTATGTCCATGTCGAGTATATGCAATATTTCTATGTTGGATCAAATGAAAAAGGTCGTAGACTATATGCTGGCTCGTTATGCACAAGTTAATAAATCCTCATTCCTAAGTAAAGATTTTTAAAAATTTACATTTTTTGTATTTTTGAACATCGAGTTCAATGGATGTTAATTTTTTGCTGTCATGACAAATTGTTGACATTTTTGTAATTAGTGTAGATTTTTTTGATTAAGTGTAACCCGGGTAATTAAGGATCCCTATATTAGCTATAATCCTGAACACATATAACTTCAAGGAATTCTTTTAGGCAAGCACTAAAGCAGTGGTGAGTATGGTGAAAAGCAATTTTTTAAAGATCAAAAATAAAGTAATTTCTGTTTGGTGGCTATCTATTGTGTTGTTTTCGGCTAATACCCTGGCACACACATACATATCAGACGATGGCGACGAGTACACTATTCGCTATAATAAACATGGTGCGATTCTTACATCCGTAAATAAGAAACACTACCCAGATTATGGGTTTGCTGGAGCACCAACCATCAAGCGAGTTAGGTCAATACACTTAAAATTATATCTTGGAAAAGATTGTGATGCCATTTCTAATAGTCGTCGTCATAGTAAAGGAATTTGGGAATGGGATAGATTTGGCTTTTACATTCAGTATTATGGTATGCCCGAAAGATTCGTTTTCGTAGGACAAAAAGTTAGCATCCCTGGCATGCACAAGTGTAAAAAGTAATGAGCCAGGATCGGATCGAGCCAACAGGATTTTTATCGTTCCCACGCTCTGCGTGGGAATGTATCCTGGACGCTCTGCGTCCTCAATAAAAATGATAATCACGTAGGGCTGGAGCATCCCGCCTCTTCAAAAATTAGACATTATCCGAAACCCGTCATTCCTGCGAAAGCAGGAATCTATATCTTAACAATCATCTTATGTTTGCCAAGATGGTAGAGGGTTTCGGATAATGTCTATTGTATACAGCATAAATAATACGAATCTTTATGGCGGGATACTCCCACCCTACGGACCTAACCTGAGAGGCTGGATAAAATTTGTGGTAGTTAATTCATAATTAAGGAGTAATGACAACATGCCACTTCCCTTGATTCCTCTTATTATAGGAGGAGCATCCTTGCTTACTGCTGCCTTTGGAGTAAAAAAAGGTTTAGATGCTAAATCAGATTTTGATTCTGCTAAGAGATGGAATGAAAAAGCTCAACGTCTATATGATAGAGCAAGTGATGATCTTAAATCTGCTCGTGATGATACACAACGCGCTATGCAATCATTGGGTAAATCAAAATTTGAAATATATGAAGATTCAATCATACCTTTTGTAGATTGTTTCTCTAAGATTAAAAACATCGACTTTGATGACAGCAACTTAAAAAATTTGGGTGATTTACGCATAACACGTGATGATCTTCGTGAACTTAAACAAGTTGCTTTAGAAATGAAAGAAATTGTGGGTGGAGGAGTTGCAGCTCTTGGATCAGGCGGTTTAGCTGGCCTAGCTGCGTATGGTAGCGTTGGTGTATTAGGCACTGCCTCGACAGGTACAGCGATAGGAACACTTAGTGGAGCGGCAGCAACAAATGCAACTTTGGCTTGGTTGGGTGGTGGTTCCCTTGCAGCTGGAGGACTTGGTATGGCTGGTGGCACATTGGTTCTTGGGGGCATAGTTGCTGCTCCAGTGTTAGCTGTAGGTGGAATGATGTTAGCTTCAAAAGCAGAAGCAGCAAAACATGATGCTTATGCAAATCATGATAAAGCTGAACTTGCAGCAGAAGAAATGAAATCCGCAACAACACTAGTGCATGGAATAAAAGATCGCTGTACAGAAATGAATTTTATACTGAATAAGCTAGACGATAGGTTTATAGGTTTGCTGACTTCGTTAGAAAGACTAGTTCGTTCAAATGATAACTATTCAACATACTCAAAAGCAGATCAAAAAGGAGTCATGATAGCAGCGTCCTTTGCTAAGACAATTAAGTCTGTTATGGAATCTCCAGTAATTAATGAGGATGGAACTCTTACTACAAAGTCGCGCATAGCTATAAAAGATGGGAAAAAAATGCTCGCTTCAGTTGATTAAAGTTTTTAGGATTATTTGGTAAGTAGGGTAAATTTGCGGTAACGAACAATCCGCAGATTTGTCCAAGCTACCTCAACTTAATTAAGAGCTTACCAAAATGCTACATAATTTGTTTAATATAATTCAAAATAATAAAAATTATAATACATCCAATATGGAAATATCTGAATTTTTGACAAGACAGTATTTGGATAAATTTCTTACCGAATCACTCCCAACAGAAACAACGCCAATTACAAATGCTGTCAATAAGTATGTTAGTTTACCTAAGCTAGGTGATCATATAATAACTCCAAAAACAGGTTATTTTCATCATGGTATCTATGTTGGCAATGAAACAGTGATCCATTATTCAGGTCTTGCAAATGGATTGCATTCGGGACCTATAGAAGAAATATCCTTATATAATTTTTTACAAAATAAAAAGTTACAGATCAAACCGCATCCACGCCGTGCATTTTCAAGAGAAGTGAGTGTTGATAGAGCTAGAAGTCGTTTATCGGAAAAAGAATACAATTTAATATGGAATAATTGCGAACATTTTGTGTATTGGTGTATATACAACAT
>LFCU01000094.1 GCA_001044195.1 Candidatus Achromatium palustre | reverse complement strand
TTTGCGAAAAGTTCAAAGACATAGGCGAATATGATTTTGCTAGCGAAGTAAGCGTCACGGTACTTGGCCATATTTTTGAGCAATCTATAAGCGACATTGAAGAACTCCAAGCCCAAGTTCAAGACACCACAACAGGCTTTAATATCAAGCACAGCAAATCCACCAAACTATCCAAACGTAAACAAGATGGCATCTTTTATACTCCTGCCTATATCACCCATTATATCGTAGAGCAAGCCGTTGGCGGCTGGCTAGCTGATCAAAAACAAGCCAGTGGTTTTGATACTTTACCAGAATTAACCGATCAGGACTATAAATCCATCAAGGCCATCAAACGCGGTAAACGCAAAGGCACTGTGACCTATAATGAAAATATTGCATCCCATATCACAGCCTGGGAAAAATACAAACTAGCCCTATCGAACATCAAAGTCCTCGATCCCGCCTGTGGTTCTGGGGCATTTCTGACCGAAGTATTTGATTATCTATACCAAGAAGGCCAAACGATAAATAATAGACTCACCGACCTCAACGTCGGCCAAGCTCACTTATTTCGCTGGGACAAGCACATCTTGACCAATAATCTATACGGTGTGGACATCAACTATGCTTCAGTGGCCATCACTAAATTATCTCTATGGCTCAAGACTGCGAATCCAGAAGAGCCACTAACCTATTTAGATAACAATATTAAATGCGGTAATAGTCTCATAGATGATCCTACTATTGCAGGAGATACAGCCTTCAACTGGGAGCAAGAATTTCCAAACGTTATGCAATCTGGCGGCTTTGATGTAATAGTAGGCAATCCGCCTTATGTGTTTGCTCGAGAAAAAATTACCAAGACTATAAAGGATTTCTACACCCAAGCCTATATAACCGCACAGTATCAAGTAAATACCTATTTACTATTTATAGAAAAGGCTATTGAACTTACCAAACTGCAATTTAGCAAACTCGGTTTGATTGTACCCAATGCTTGGTTAATGGTGAGTTCAGCATCAAATTTAAGACGTTTGCTGCTAGAAAAGACTACTATACATAACATTGTGAATCTACTTGGCTATTCGTTTGAGAATGTAAATGTTGAAACAGTTATTTTAATAGCCTCAAAAATTAACCCATCTAAAAATAACCTTATAAATATACTACAAAACAATGCAAACCGTGAGTTTTCTTTTCTGCATAGCAAAGCTCAAGAGGCATTTTTACAACAACCTGATTGTGCGTTGCAGATTTTTATTTCCGATAAAGACGAGGTGTTACTCGAAAAAATACGTCAAGATACCCACAAGCTAGATAATATCTATGAAGTCAAGGCGGCACTTAAGGCTTACGAAATTGGAAAAGGTAATCCTAAACAGACTCGTGAAAATGTAAAAAACCGCATATATGATTTCACGTATAAGAAAGATGATAATACATTTAAGTATTTAGATGGCAAAAATGTAAGTAGATATTCTATTGAATGGACTGGAAATTATTTACAGTATGGAGAACAACTTGCAGCTCCAAGAGATTTTAGAATATATGCAAATCCTAGCTTAATAATTAGAGAGATAACAGGACAACATCCAAAATCTATAATTTCTACTTATAATGATGCAAGCGAAACTTATTTATATAACACAAGCAATATTCCTGTACTCCAAAAATCAATTAATTATGATTTAAAATACTTATTAGCAATATTAAATAGTAGCCTCATGTCGTACTATTTTATGAGTACTACGCCCAAATCTGTTCGTAAGATGTTTCCTAAAATCATACTAAAGGATTTAAAGGAGTTTCCAATAAAGATTAGCGATGATCAAACACCATATATACAGCTTGTTGACAACATGCTGAATCTCAATTCTAAATTACTTACTATAAAATCAAAATTTGCAGGTTTGTTAAAATCCGAATGTTCATTAGCCAAATTAAGTAAAAATTTGGAAAATTGGTATCAATTAGATTTTGCTAATTTTCTCCAAGAATTGGATAAGGCCAAAGTAAAGCTATCTTTAGCTCAAAAGGCTGAGTGGATGGAATATTTTAACACTCAAAAGACACAGGCTCTGGCCTTGAAAGCGGAAATAGATAATATAGATCGTGAGATAGATAATAAGGTTTATGAATTATATGGGCTAACTCAAGCCGAGATAAGATTGGTGGAAGAAAATTGATAGGAATATAGCGATATGCTAAATTATCTAATTTAAATTAGATAACCTATAATTAGATAACCTATTATTAAGCTAAAAACTGTGAACATTGTTAAAAGCAAAGAGCAATCTTAGAACCGTAGGTTGGGTTGACAGCCGCATCGTCAACCCAACATCATAAAACGTTTTGATATCCTTCATTTTCCAGTTTACACTTTTATCGTTCTCAGATTCTGTGTGGTAACGATCACAAAAGTAAGTGTAAAGTACTTTAAGAAGAAAATGAAGAATGCCAACGTTTTTTATAAACTAACCTGGGGGGAAAGTATTGTTAGATAGAAATCTGAAGTCAAGCGATTTCTTGCTTCATAGAACGCTCCAATAATATCTGTACAGCATCTTGTGGTCTGACTTGTTGGTATAGGATACGATACACTTGCTCACAAATTGGCATTTCTATTCCTAACTCTTGTGATTTATAAAATACTGCGTAAGCTGCTTGAATCCCCTCAACCTCTTGAGCAATTTCACGACACGCCTGCTGTATGCTCAACCCTTTTGCTAAATACAATCCTAAACGACGATTACGAGATTGATTATCAGTACAGGTTAAAGCTAGATCTCCTAAACCTGCTAAACCATAAAAAGTTGGTGCTGATCCACCTAAAGCGACCCCAAATTTTGTTAATTCCACCAAACCTCTAGTAATCAAAGCAGCTCGTGTATTAGCTCCATAGCCAAGACCATCCGCAATACCAGTTGCAATAGCCAATACATTTTTAGTCGCACCACCTACTTGAACCCCAATCAAATCATTGCTAGTGTAGGCCCTAAAATAACTTGTATGCAAATAACTAGCTATACGATGTGCATATTCTCTATGTTTAGATGCAATGGTTATTGCAGTTGGTAATTTTTGAGCAACTTCTTGAGCAAACGTTGGGCCAGAAATTACGGCTAAAGGATGAGTATTACCAAGAATTTCTGTAGCTACTTGGTGCAGTAGATAGCCATTTTTAGAATGAAAGCCTTTGGTAGCCCAACTTATGCCTTGGGATGGCTTAAAAAAAGGCTTAATTTGTTCTAAAACGGTTTTAAAGGCATGGCTTGGTACTACTATTAGTATATCATTTGCTACCTTAAGTGCTATCTTTAAATTGGTAGTTGGGTAAATAGTAGATGCTAATTTGATGCCAGGAAGAAAGAGCCGATTTTCTCGATCTTGTAACAGATTGGCTATGTGATGTTCTTCATGTCCCCAAAGATGGACTTGCAAATTATTATATGCAAGCAAAGTTGCAAGAGCAGTTCCCCAAGAACCAGCACCAAGTACAGCAATCTGGTTTGTAGATATCGAGTGTTGCATTCTTAATTTAAAGTACGTTTTTCCTCATTTGGGGCTTGTTTAGATGCTTTCTGTTGCTGTTGTACAAAAAGGGCATCAAAATTTATTGGCTGTAAAATAATTTGGGGGAAGCTGCCTTTGGCGACTAAAGTTGAGATTGCCTCACGAGCGTAGGCAAAAAGAGTGTTGGGACAATAGGCACCTAAGAGGTGGGAGCGTTCTTGTTCTGTAAAACCTTTAATAGTGAAGATACCAGCTTGTTTTATTTCGGCAATATATAGTGTGTGTTCTTTGGATTTTGATGTTAGGGTAAGATTTAACACAACTTCAAAGGTATCAGCAGCATCTAAGTTATTTACAGCAGTATTAATATTCATCGAGTTTTCTGGCTGCCATTCGCTGCGGAATGTTTCAGGAGCGTTTGGAATTTCAAAAGATACATCTTTTAAATAAATTCGCTGAATGGCTAATTGGCGTTGATCTTGGGCAGTAGCAGTCATGATATTTTTCTATCTATTTTAGATTGGTGTGGGTGTAGATCTTAATATTAAATTTATATTAATAGCCTTTACGGGAAATGGGTAGACTAGCATTTTCCCACCCTAGTATTCCACCACTTAGATTGTATACTTGGGTAAAATTATGTTGACGTAGTTGTTTGCATACAACAGAGGATTGTCCTCCAGAATTGCAGTTTACAATAATAGGTTTGTCTTGGTATTTTTTTAATGCCTTAATTTGTTTAAGTATTTCATTTCCAGGAATATTTTTGGCATGGACGATATGGCCTTTTGAAAAATCTGCTGTGGAGCGTACATCTATTACTAGCGCATCTTGTCGGTTGATCATGGTGACAGCATCCAAAGGGTCTATATTGCCTTTGTTGCCAAGCATTATGTCATATCCTAACCAGGCTAAGATGCCTATAAATAACAGCACAAGTTCCCAATGGTTACCAATAAATTCTATAAGTCGTTCAAGTTGCACAAAGTTTCCTCAATTTAGGGATAAATTGTAATATCTCAATAACGAATGGCAAACTTTAATGGTGCGTCCATTGCCACATATCAACTTAAAATAGAATGTGCTGAGGCACGAAGCGCATCCTATAACTACCTCGAAACTGGATGCCATAACTTATTGAGAAGTTACTAATTTTTTTAAATTTATGGTGCGCAATGAGCACCTAATTTAGGGAGAAGGTGCGTAGCGATGCGCCTTACTAGTTGAGTTTAATACTTTTCGATTAATCTTACAACATCACTAATATAACTTATTGATATTAAATCTGTATGTGGTGCCATTTTTTGTTCTGATTTAATTAGCTTTCCTGATGTCATTTCATACCAAAATTTATTAGTCCAATGGTGGTTAGATAGTTTACCAGGATATGTAACTTTTTCAGTAATTACTTTGGTATTGAAGTGGTGTCCTAAAATAGATATATTTTCTTTGGTCTTGGAAATAATTGTAGAGTTTATATTGATGTTAAATTTGGGGGGGGAATCGTAGTCTACTTGGCGTTGCCATTGGCTTCCTATAGATACATGTTTACCTTGGTTTAATGGATCTTGTTCTAGATTTGTAGTGGTTATGAGGTTAGATTTAAAGCCAAGGGTTTTTATTATACGGCCTGCTTTGATTGCAAACATGCCGTGATCTGCGGAGACCCATTTGTGTTGTTCATTTTCGATAACGGCAAGGGCCATTGTGGCTCTAGGTAGTTTGCCTTTGATAACATAGATTACATCTGTTTTGGTATCTTTAACGGCAGGTATTGAGAGGGTAACGTCAGGATGGCCTTTAATAGCTAATCTCATGCCTTGCATGTAGGTTTTTTGTCTGGTAGAGCAAGATATGGTATTGAGTGCTATTAGTGTTGGGATTAATATTGAAATTATATTTAGATTAAATTTTTTCATCTTTTGATTGACTCCTTAAATTTGTAAAACCTCCTAAGATTATCACAATAATACCCCAATTTTAGTTGGGGTACTATTAGTTTAGTTTTGCTTTGAATAAAAACCACTTGGTGGATTTTTTATACGCTATTTATCAATTGCTCAAATTTTAAGGACTGAGATAAAAAATAGAGCATCTATTATGGATTAGATACTGTAGTAGTACCAGTGGGTGATTCATCTCTATCTGAATTAGCAACTCCTGCTACTACAGCAGTAGCTACAATAGTTCCAGCTAGAACTGTAGCTCCAGCAAGACCTCCAGCTGCTGTTGCTGTAGCTAGACCAAAACCGGCAGAACTAGCAGCAACTCCGGTTCCAGCACCAACTCCAGCTCCTACACCAGCACCGGCTCCTACACCAGCACCGGCTCCTGCACCAGCACCGGCTCCTGCACCAGCACCGGCTCCTGCACCACCACCGGCTCCTGCACCAGCACCACTACCGGCTCCTGCACCTCCTTCAGCTCCAAAACCACCAGCAACAAAACTATCATCAGCAGCAAAAGTTATATTATATGCTGACATTCCAAAAATCATTGCTATAACTAAGATTATTTTTTTCATAATTTTTCAACACTATTGCAAAGATAAAAATTGATGGCTATAAAAAATATAGCATATTCTAATTGAAAAATACAAACAGCGTAGCAATTTAAAAATATTTTGCTATTGTCCAATTTAATTTATTGAACCAAGATTCACAAAACTTTCATGATTATACGATATTTTGATCATGGTAATCTAGTTAATTTTATGAATCAAGGTTCAAAAAATAATACTCTAATTAATCTCGCACGTCAAGTCCGAAATTAATTTTAATTATTTATTGTATAACCACCAAGCTCTAACAAACGCTTATGTAAGGCATGTCTGGTCTCTTCCTGCAATTCATCATGCAAGCTATTTAATCTAGCCTCATAAGTAGCAGCTTGAGCGTCCAATTCAGCCTTATGAGCTGCTGTAGTTTGAGTGGTAATTTCTTCCCGCACTCTATCTGTAAATGGAGTTACCACACCAGCAAGCTCCTGTAGAGTCTGCCACACTGCTTGACGATTTATACAGGTTTGCACCAATTTTGGATCAATAGCAAGGCGGACCTTTGGCTCTGTGATGCTATCTATAAATGGCGTATGGTGCTGTTGCTCCTGATGCTGCATGGCAAGATAGGCATCTATAGGTACAGGGTTAGGTGCTGTATCTGCAAGAGGCTTAAACATAGCAGCAAAGCGTTGCTCTTCTAAGGCCCAATGTACAGGAGTAAGCTTGGTTGCTGGATCTGGATTATTTTCTAAGTCAAAGCGAGTACCAAAGACTCCTGGACGTTGGGGATCATAACGGAATAATGGCAATACACCACAACTAATAGCAGATTTAGATCTAGCCAAAGTCTGGTCTGCTGCAAAACCATGCTCAATGGGACTAGGTGCATGGAGGTGTAATAGGGCTGGGCCTGGATAGGCTAGGATTTGTTCTATAGTTGTTAGTAGGTGTTTGGGTTCGCCAAGCGCACTTTGGGCGATGTAGACATTATGCTTATGCGTTAAAGCTAAAAGGCTTAATTCAGCCTCTGTATCTGGCCAGGCACGAACTGGTAGGTCCAGATTAGCTGATGCTGCTAGTCCTAGGTCTAAATTGGACAGGATGAGGATTTTAACTGGCAAATTCATCCTCAGAAGCTGGTGTAGTTGGGCTAGAGAGCGTCCTGTTAATAGTCCTGAATCTCCTACTAGTAGTAATGCTCCTGCTTTGCTTTTTTCAGATGCTGTTAGTTCAGACCATTCTAAAGTAATTTGCGAGGTTGCAAGATTCGCCGCCTTTTCAGGCTGCTCTAACTCTAATCGGGCTTGACGTATTAATGCTAGATCTTTAAGAGTCTGGCATAAATATCCATCCAATATACCAGCAGCTAATAGAGGCGCGTCTCCAGTACGATCAATCGTAACTGGGCCACCAAATGGATTATATGGATAGCTTAAGCCCCAAGACACACTATCCCGTAAGCTTAAGACCATTGCAGTACTAATCCGCTCTTGATCTGGTGTAGTTCCCATTAAACGTTTGGCTAGACTATTTAGTTTTTTAGCTATGGCTACAAGGCGTTGGAGGCGACTACTATCCAAAGCCGTAGTTGCATTGGCTTCAGCCTGTTCAAGCAAATCGCTAAGATCAATGGGGGCAGTACCTAAGGTGGTTAGGCGTTGGGATAAGGATTCAAGATCATCCGTAGGTAAGTTATCTGTCAATAATGCACGGAGGGTATGCATGATTTGAGATTGAACGTCTTGAACTTCTTGGCTATAGGCTTTTTGAACGGGGAGTTGTTTGGCTTCTGTTAGACTTAGAAGCCAGCGTATGGCAAGTCGTGCGCCAGAACCAGCCTCAAAACCATCACCACCAGTTAAGACATTAGTTGCTCCAGGTGCTAATAGTGCAGCACCAAGACTTGCCATATCTGGATCTAACTGGGTATTTAAACGTTCTAAGAATCGGGTTTTGGCTATTTCTGTACTTTCTGGCAAGATCCGCCTGGCTTGATGATGCTGATTGCGGACTTGCTGTAGGGTTGGTGCATCTTGCCATTGCATTCTAATAGCTTTAGGAACACAGACCTGTGCACAAATCGCACAGCCTTTGCAGGTATCTGGATTTAGTGCTAGGGCTATTAATGTCTCTTTGCCTTGGACTTCTGTAGCTTTAAATAGTGCTTCTGTGGCAACAATGGGTATAGTGCCTGCGGTGGTAAACAGGTTGTGCATGTCTTGTTTGATTGCCGCTTTGCGTTCTTCTGTAAAGGGCAATTGTGGGTACATGGCATTGAATACAGGCTCTAATAAGGTTTTGAAATCAGTAGTTGCTGCGGTTTGATATTTTTTTATTAGGGCTGCCACTTTACTGGCTAAAGGCTGTAATGTGGTAACTTTAGCAGCCTGTATCCCAGCACTTAGTAGTTGCGCCGGGGTTAGTAAAGTAGCTTGCCAAGCTCCATCAGGACAGGCACTCCAACAGGCTCCACAGCCTGTACATGCAGTGGCATCTAGTATTGGAATCTGTGTGCGAGTTGGGCTTAGGTCTTGTAGTGTTGCTGTATGAGATGGGATGGCTCCAAGGGCTAGATATGGTTCTGGTATTAGTTGTTTGGTGTCTCCATTGGCATAGAGGACTCCTATTTGGTCCCAAAAGCGGGCTAGGCTTTGGTAGGGTGAGGTATTTTGGTGGGCGTATTTGGAAAAATCTGGAGCTAGATCTTGCTGGGCCTTGGTAGTGTCAGTAGGTTGTATTGCTTGGGTAGGCCAATCTATCTGATGTACCGCTTCTTGACCTGCTTTGAAGTTTTCAGTGCGTGTTCCAGCTTGAGCTTCAGGACCAAGGAGTTCTTCCCATTGGGCTAGTAATCGCCATTGAGTAATGCCTAATTTTCCTTTGTTTATTAGGATGCCACATATAGCACCTATTAGAGTGTCTTGATCGATTGTTCCTAAACTATCTGGTATTGGAAGTCGATACAGGCTTACTTTTGTTTGGCTTAGTGTCTTAATAGTTGCCGTAGGTATTTGAGCTAACAAGGCCGTATCTGGTAAAGCACTGACAATTAACAAAGCCCCTTCTTTAACTAATTCAATAGGCCATAATTTAGGTAAATTAGGATTAGCAGTGACCAAGGCTAGATCGGCTGGGATGTTATCTCCAGGGTCTTTAAGTGGATTAGGTGCAACATGGATTTGATCTTTACAGAGATTGCCCCAACTAGCGGCAATACCAGGACGACAGCGTAAGCCACCTTTGAGAATTTTCTGTAATAGGGGGGCTAGATCTGGTATTAGTCCTGGGCCACTACCGCCTATTATTCTATAGTGACTGATAGTTAGACATTCGGTAGGACGCAAGTCCAATATTTCATCTGAATGTATACCCATCTTAGCAACATGTGGATAATTACGTCGAAGCTGATCTAGCAAGACTTGACGTTTGGGATAGGGACTTTCGGTTGCTGTAAGGTCTATTCCTAGATATACCTGAGTAGTTTCGATAGTACGGGACGCACTGCGCAACTTTTGGCATAAAGCTACTAGATCTTGTGCAGGTAGTGCCATTCCACCCAGGCCATACACTACTGATAGCAAAGTGGCATGAATTTTGTCAGGATAATGCGCCTCTACAGCAGCGCGTATTTCTCTGAATAGAGGCGAATTTTCTGCTAAAGGGGTAGTTACTCGTTCTAATACACAAACCTGTACGTTACGGTTTAGGAATGCTGTTATGGCGGTAACGGGAAAGGGTCTAAGACAGCGTAGCCCTAGAACTCCTACTTTGATGTGGTGTTTGGTGCGTATCTGTTCGCAGATTGATTCGGCGGCCTCTATGCTCGCACCCTGAGTTACTATGATGATCTTGGCATCTTCAGCCCGATAGCTGGAAACTAACTTATAGAATTGTCCAGTAGCCACAGTAAATTCCCTAATGGCTTGGTCTAGTAAGGTTTGGGTGGCTGTATCTAAATAGAGATTAGCCGCTAGCTGACTTAAACCTGTTAGTTCTTGTGGTAAAGTCGCGCCTAGCATGATGGGTTGTTCTAAGTTATGGAAGCTAGGTACGCGCCGACGGCGTTCTCCAAATAGGAGCTTCTGGGCTGGAGTAGGTGGTGTTATTTGGTCTTCTGGATGGCCTAGGTAATTGTCTAATAATTTTTTAGAGGGTAATTTTAGATCTTGTAAAGCTAAAGCTGTTTGTTCTGCATCTTGAGCTACTATGACTGGTAACAAAACATGTTCTGCGATCTGTCTTGCTATCAGGGTAAAGTCTACAGCCTCTTGTACATTAGCTGCTGTTAGAATAATGGCTCCACTGTCTGCTGCTAGATGTAAGGCTTCGTGTCCTGTGCCAAGAGCTGATCCTGCACCACCAAGACTGCGTAAGCCTACATGGATTACTAATGGTGCATGGTATCCAACAGCAGTTTGTAAGATGTCTTGTGTTGCTATTAGATCTGGGCCAGATAGGAAGGTAGTGGCACGTAATCCAGTGAGTGCTTGTCCTAAAGTAGCTGCAAAAGCCCCACGTGGCCCTTCGGCTGCTATGCCACCTAATGATGAATTGGTATCTAGGTTTTGCTGATGCCGCCAGGCTAATTCAGCAGCCTGTAATGGGGCATTGGCACTTAGGCCTGCACTGTTACTAATTAATGCTTCAGTAAGAGCTACTGCGGTGGCTCCATCCAATATGGCTGGAATGCCTGTCTGATGTGGAATTTGTTCGGTACTTTTAGGTCCCAATAAACGCCGCAGTAGTCGTAATGCGGTATTCATTAACATATATAATTCCTCAAATTAAAATTCAATGTGCTTAATTGTCTTCTATCCATCGAATAGCTCCAGTTGGGCATCTATGGGTAACTTGGGGAGTGGCCATATTCCCTATTGCATAATCTATTACGGGAAGGTTATCTTGCATCTTTATCAAACCAACAGGTGCATCTGCTACGCAACGGCCACAAGCATCGCAGGCGGTTTTGCATAAATCTCGGGCTAGGTCTCCTGCTAGAGGAGATTTGCATTGCACTATGAGTTTTTGATTTATTGGTAAGATTTCAAATAAATCCTGGGGGCATACATCAACACAGTCACCACAGGCGGTACACAGATTAGTGTTGACATGCGGTAGACCATTGGCATTCATCTCAATAGCGACAAAGGTACAGGCTTGTTGACAATCGCCTAGTCCTAAGCATCCCCAAGAACAGCCTTTGCCACCACTAGATAGTACTGAAGCGGAAAGACAGCTAGTTAGGCCTTGGTATTCAGCAATTTGAAAGGCTTGGCCTTTGCCACCGGCACAGTGGAGTCGTGCTACTTGTTTCTCTTGATGCCCTGGATCTACTTGGAGTAATTCAGCCAGAGAAATAATGGCCTCGGCTGAGGCTACACTGCATAGGCTTGGAGCTATAGACTTAGCAACTAATTGTTCAGCAAAGGCTCTACAGCCTGCTTGGCCACAGGCTCCACAATTAGTTCCTGGTAGTAGCTGCTCGGCCTGATCGATGCGTGGATCTTCTTGGACTTTTAGAAATCGATGGGCAATGACTAGGACTGTAGAAAAGAAGAGTCCAATTCCAGTCATTATTGCAGGAGCTAATAGGATGTTATTCATGGCTATTTTTTTGAACCATAATTTTCTGGATTAACTTGATTTTTTTGATTAAAATCTTGGTAATCATGAAAATCTTGTGAATAATGGCTCAAAATTCCTAAATTTAGCATTATAGACCCTCAGCTCGCGCTATCCATTCATCTAAATTAGGTTCATCCTGATTCCAAGGTTTTCCTGGATGGATACATTTAGCAGGACAGCGTTCGGCAGCTTGTACCATTTGGGCATAAGTGCCTTGAGTGAGTTCTCCTAATTGTGCCTGTTTGTCATCGTTATAGATAAATAATAATGGATTCACTTTTATACAATCATTACAACTTGAACAAAGCACTGTGTCTATCCAGGGATCATCGAAACTAGTAGCATCTGCTGTATCATTAGCAGGTGTTGCTTGAGAATCTGAAGTTTCTACAGCAGATAAAGTTCCTGCATCTTTAGATTGATCAGATTGATCAGATTGATCAGATTGATCTATGGATTGATATGTATGAGTAGCTGATCTTGATTGACTAGACTTGGTTGGTATGGGAGCTGTTTGATCAATATTAAGCAATAAGTCGGCAAGACGCTGCATCGCCTCATCTGCTGCATGAAAACGAACTTGCTCAACTTCAACCTTATGCGCAGCAACAAGCTGCTCTTGAGCTTGTCTAGCAATCTCCTGTTCAATAGTCCTTGTATTCTCTATAGCACGTTCAACATGCGGATTTCGAACTCCAGCTAATTCCTGCAAACTATGCCAAAAATTCAACCTATCTAAAGAGGTTAGAGCTAAAATTCGCGAAATAACCAAACGGTGCAATTGATTATGGCCATCTACCCCCCAAATATAGGGTATCTTCTGATAAGCCTCATCAGGACGCATTGCTAAATAATCTTGCAAAGGCACCATGGCTTCAGATTCACAGCCTGGAGGTATAAGCCGGAATTGTTCGCGTAATCTATCTATTAGTAGTGCATAATCGGCAAATGTAAAGGCAAGATCAATCGTAACATTATGGCCATTTTCATCTATGTAGTTAAACGGATGCACTGGCCAATCCTGTTCTGGTTGTGGATTGCCACTAAAATCAAACCGTGTAATATCCGTAACTTGAGGATTTACTCTAAAGAACGGATGTGCTCGACCTTCTAATGCAGCCCCAGCAACCAACCAAGAGTTGAGTGGTACTAATTCGGTACCAGGACGCAAGCCTGTATTGACCAAATGTAAACAGGTACGAGTGGCATCTAAGCCTACTAAAGCCGATTCTAATAGATGCTGATGCCTGGCACTAGAGGTCTGGGCCACCAAAGCCTGCCTGTGTGCTAGTCCTATAAATCCAAGTTCGGTACGGTAGCTGTGCATAGGGTCTTCTTCATGGGCCGCACCTGGATTGTTGCTAGGCTGTACTCGTATTAGGATCTGTACTGGTCGTCCAGAATTTAGCAGTTTGGAAAATGTTGCCAAACCAACTCCGGCAATACGGTCAGCCGCTTCAATAGCAATTACGCTGGGAACTAAGAGTAACTCTTCTTGAGTAAACCCTTCCCAATTGAAATTTGCAAACCAAGGATCATGAATCGGCGGATCATAGATACCATTGATTTCAAGCTGCGCAATTCTTATAGCTGCAAATAGTTGAGCTAGATGTGCTGCTTGCTGATCAAAAATACCGGTAGCACGTGCGCAAGGGTCTTGATCTATATGTGAAGTTAGGCTAGGATCATCTGTAAGCCATTCACAATTTAAAGCCCCACCATGAATAAAATGAATGATTATTGGGTCCATGGCCCAATGTTCCAAAGTCTGTAAAGTAGATTCTATGCGGGTACGCCGTTCCTCTGGCATAACATAAGTGCCACGCGCATAATCCATAGTCTCAGATAGCTTGGCAAGATCAAACAAATGCGCACCAGGCCCTACACTATCTCGAGCTTGAGCTGGTTCTACAGATTCTGTAGACTTGGCCCATTCTACTTCTAACAATTCTTTGAGGCCACGCACACAATTGCTGATTAGTTTGGTAAGGCGTTGGCGACGTGGTAATACTCTACTATGGATCGCATGTTTTAATAGATGTAATGCAGCATAGCGTCCATAAGCTAAGATAGTAGTTCCGGTTGGAATTTGCTGTTGTAGTGCTTGTAAATCTTTATCAAGGCGATTTTTTTCAACATCAGGGAGTTGCAAATGCACCTGTAATGCTACTTGAGCTTCTTGCAAAGGACTTATTGCATCTACTGGTCCATCAGTTTGATCTAGGGTTGTTCTGATGTGGTGTTCTAGCCAAGGCAGATGATCTTTTAAGATCCGTGCTCCATCGTTAGGTGCAAAGGCCAAGACAGCATCCTGGAGCCATTCTGTAAGTGGTATAGCAAGTTCTGTGGCTTTTCTATGGCCATCCGTGGCTGGTAGTAATACTAAGGGGTAGTCATAGCGCAGGCGGCTAGTGTCTCTATAGGGATTTAAAAGTGCCGGTAATAGTTCGGTATTTGGTACTTCAAGTTTGGTACCTGCTCCTGGATCGCCTAAGTGAAAGTGGCGTAAAGTGAATAGTAGTTCCCGACTAGCTTTGGCATCCTTTACAGAGTTGGGAAGCACTGGGAGTTGAGCCGTGGTTCCTTCTGTTATATGGTCGTCGGTGGTATTTTCTGTCGTCATGTGAACATGCTTCTCATTATATTTTAGTGGACATATTGATGTAGCTATATAGTTTTCACTAAATAGGTTTAACTAAATAGTTTTGACTATTATAATAGATTATATTATCTAGTATACAAAGTTACACAATTTTCAAGATTATTAAATTTTTGAACCATAATTTTCAAGATTTTCTTGATTAAAAATCTTGAGGCGCGATTAGATTTAGCGTAATCGCACAATAGTATCATAATCTAATGAATAGATTAATTCTACTTTGTCAGATTACCAAATAAGACCTTTATTTTATTGAAAACAATACTTTGCATCAATTCTTTGTGAATTAAGAAGTTAAGTTTTAATGTGACAAAGTAGAATTAATTTGTAAATAATTACTTGTAATAATAAAATATAATTAGACATTAGACATTATTCGAAACCTAACTTTTGGTCTTATCTTTACTAGTCTGGGAAAAGGTTTCGGATAATGTCTATTATACCGATTTTCATAACTAACTGAATTTAATAGAAAAAATAGAAATTATATC
>LFCU01000093.1 GCA_001044195.1 Candidatus Achromatium palustre | reverse complement strand
GAAAGGTTCGTTTTTTGATTGAAAAATGTTAAAATATTTTTGGACTACTACTTATTATCTACGACGCGGTAAGTGCTTAATGACAAAAGCCTCACGGCAAGAAATACTATTTTGATCACAATTAACAACACGTTCCATGCCTACTTCACTAGGCTTATCATGAAAGCCTGGTGGCTCTTCAGGGCTTGGATCAGCTTCTATGCGCACATTTTGACCCACATACCGATTCCCTGGCGCAACAATATCCCGCACATCTTCACCTCGTTCTATAGCTCTACGATATCTAGCTACGAGATTAGGCAAGGGTTTCAAGGACACTATAGTATGAATCGTTTCTAAGCCAGTTGGCGGAATCAGCGTAAAGTTTTTACGCTTTGCTGGCAATAGCAGCTTAGTACCTGCTGGCATATAGTTATTATAGCCGGACATTTTGATAAATTCAGCAACTGTATTTTCAGCATTGATATATATCAGATAGACATAGACCGAGCGATTGGCACGTAATTTAATACTAAACCGATCTTTAGTATGGAGAGTACTACCATTTTCTAAAGCCCATTTTTTACCATTACCGCCAGCCTTACTGTAACGATAGTTTATCTGTACGGCACTATCTGAAATTCTAGTATTAGGTGCATTGATTCTCACACTAAGGACATTAAGATTGGTAACACCTGATGCCGCATAGGCTCCAGATACGTACCAACCTCCCAAAATACTAAATAGAATGCCAAACCCAATACTCAAAATAATATTAGAAATATTATTAAAGCGATGTAGACACCGATACATAATCTTACTCCTCTAAATTGGTGGTCAATGGCATAGCTGTCGGTTGCCAGGGTCTTATATTAAAAGTAAAGCGAATACTACGATCCGCTAAAGTCTTAGTAAATAACGCTGCTAAATGTACACTAGCACTTTTCTTATTTAGCGTTGTAGTTAAATTACCTATTGGTACATCCAATAACGGCTGCGGTTGATCAGGTACAAATAGGATAAAAATATGCTCTGCCCCAGAACTAGGCGGTCTCACTTCATAAGCTTGAGATGGCTTAGGTAATACCACCTTTTGTTGTGCTGCTAAAGCTACGTATCCATCTGGCATTTGCTGCATTTTAGTAATGATACCAGTCTCATCCAGATATAGCATATACATGCGCATAGCTACTGGTGATTGTAGCCGTATTTGATATTGATCCCCAATCTGGATTGTAGTTGGTGAATCTATATCTTGGATTGGCCCGTAATGGCCTACTTGGTTGCCTTCTGCATTATAGGTTACAGATAGTAATGGAATACGTTGGATTTGTACTTGAAACGAAGCAGGATCAAACGCAGCCTTAGCCAATTGGTTAGCACAGAATTGCCAATCGTTACTGCCAAATATTGGCGCGTTACAATCCACTGGTTTCTTAACGCAGGTATGTTGGCACCAATTGAGGATCTTTTCTAAATTTAGATCCAAAAATTGTACTGTGAATCCAATTCCACCACCCAATACTCCAAGGATAAAAACAATCCTACCCCAGGATAGTCTAGAGCTATGATTATTAGAAGATTGACTTTGTTGTTGCATCTGCATACTGTATATCCTACTATTTATCATTGTTTACGCACAAATTCCACACGCCGATTTTGGGAACGGCCCCAGGCTGTAGCATTGCTTTTTCTAGGTCGTTGTTCGCCATAGCCATTAATTGCTAATCTGTCTTGAGCAATATTGTAATTATCCAATAGATATTTTTGTACTGCGGCAGCACGAGATTGGGATAATTTGAGATTATAAGCGGCACTGCCTTTGGAATCAGTATGCCCTTCTATGGTCAGGCTAATATCACCAAGCTGACTTGGATCTTGCAATGCCTGACCTAAGGCATCCAAATCTGGATTAGCAGTTTTGGGTATTTGATCTGAATCAAAGGCAAAGTGTACTATGGCACCAGCGCGTGGTGGATCATTACTAATAGCTACATTTTGTGCAGTAAATCTACTGCCTTGGCTAACAAAACGCCCTCGCTTTGGCTTGGATACTGTGGGGTTTAAAGCCTGCGTCCATTCGGCTGCTGATTTAGGAAATGCCAATTCAGCCGCCTGAATATTAACGGCAATCAGCAAAAATAGCATAAATATTTGTTGAAGCATAGGATTTTTCCAGTCTGAAACTAATCGAATATCTTTTATAATTTACCATAACAATTAGAATGTCAAAAGCTTTCTTAGTTCCTTAAACATTATCCGAAACCCCAATTTTTACTTTATATCGTTAGGTTGTGGCCCAAAGGTTAGTGATATGATATACTACATAGATATCAACAATCATC
>LFCU01000092.1 GCA_001044195.1 Candidatus Achromatium palustre | reverse complement strand
TAAAAATAATGTAATATAATTATGATGTTATGTTCAAACATCAGACTGAACCAGTCCCCCCCTTGGATAACTGAAGATTTAAACACATTGCCTCAAACTAAAAAAGCATGGAAAGGCTTAAAAAGCGTAGGCATGGCCGAACGAACATGTGAAACTGCTGATAAATCAACTGTAGAACGGCGTTTTTTCTATGTTCAATTCCAGCCAAAGCTGATGTTTTTGCAGGTGCAGTACGGAGTCATTGGGGCATTGAAAATTCTCTGCACTGGCGCATGGATGTTGCATTTAAAGAAGATGCAAGCCGTATTCGTAAAGGCAATGCGCCAGCTATTATGACTGGCATACGACATGTATGTCTTAATTTGTTCGAAAAAGTTGGAACAACTCTTAGTACTCCAATGAAACGTTTAAGGGCTGGTTGGGAAGATAACTTTCGTTCTAAATTCTAAAGTATTGCGTATTTGAGAATGTTGATGTGGTCATACTGATTTGATTTCTGAAAACCTAATGTGTGGTAACATATAATGTTGTATTAATAAGATTTTTAATGCGTTTACCCTGACCTGAGATGGGGTTTATACGTTGGCATGATTTGGAGAAATTTATAGTGTATTTAGATGTAGGGTGCGCAATGCCCACCCTTCAGTATCCTATAACTGCTGTTTTGCTTTCTGTGCTAATACTCGGATTAAACGCGCACCTCCATCATAAGTTGGCCCTAAAGCTACTTGCATTAATACAGGTGTCATTGGCCCTAAATCTGATTCTACAGCAAGTATTTTAAAGTCTGCCTTTTTCAAAATAGACACTAAAGAACTTTGATTAAAGAATGTTAAATGTCCTGCAAAATAGGGCTGTGTGGCTGATACACCCCAATTTAATGGTACCGGATCTTCACGTGGCACTTCAACGAACAATAATCCATTTTCCCTAAGCATTGAATGCCAACGTTGCAATACTGCTAATGGATTAGATATATGTTCCAAGGAGTGTGAAGATAATACAAGATCATATTTGGCCCTGCTGCCACTATTTTCTAATGCTTCATTGGAGACAGTAACAAATTTTTCTATTCCTTCTTTTGCAGCACGATCCTGAATAAAGGTAACAGCTTCTGGATCTAGCTCAAAGGCATGTAATGAGTTAGCTTGTTCTTTGAAAGTAAGCAATAATTCTCCCCAACCGCAACCTGCTTCAGCAATATCTAGTTTATGTCGCTGTTCATGTTGATTAATCCATTGGTGTTGAATCTTGGCGCGTTGCAGTACAAAGTCAGGGATAGCTTCTGCAAAAGAGCGTTTATAAGTACTATTATAGAGTGTGCCATAAAAATTTTTAAGCTGTTTGTCTGTAGGATAAGGTAAACTGCGTTGCAATCCGCAACATCTGGCAATTTTCGTATTTTCAAATTGGGGATGTTGTAATTCATCAAATCCAGCCACGATCCGGTGCCCACATAATTCACAACAATCATTTTCAATATTTGCATTTAGCATATTTAAACACCTGATGTTATTTTAGTTATAATTTTATACTTAAAGTCTGCCATCTATCAGGGTGTGCGGTGCACACCCTACATTTCTTAATTTACAGGCATACAATATATGGAAATAAAATGTCCAACTAGCAATTTACAGGACAAATTGCGTATCGAATGTATAGAAATTAATCTATTTTTGGAGGCTTTGTACCAACGCCACGGTTATGACTTCCACCATTATGCCAAAGCATCGATTAAACGCCGCATCCAAGCATTAGCTAAGGCTTACGAATACACTAATATTGCAGATCTAATCCCACGTATATTGCATGATGAAACTTTCCTAACTGCTACTATAGCACGGCTTTCCGTACCAGTAACAGAAATGTTTCGAGACCCGTCTGTATTTAAAGCATTACGAGAATTAGTGTTACCACATTTATGCAGTTACCATAGATTGCAAATTTGGCAAGCTGGTTGTTCTACTGGAGAAGAAGTCTATTCTCTAGCAATTTTACTAGAAGAAGCGGGATTGCTCAAAAGAACCCAGATATATGCTACAGATATCAATGACATCGCTCTACATCAGGCGGAAGATGGTATATTTCCTATCGCCCAACTAAAAAGGTATGAACGTAATTATATGGCCGCAGGTGGCAAACGTAAATTTTCCGATTATTATATAACTAATGAAAAATTTTTTCGTATTAACCAAGACTTACGTAAACATATCGTCTTTGCACATCACAATTTAGTCTCAGATGGTGTATTCTGTGAAGTACAACTTGTGTTATGCCGTAATGTTTTAATCTACTTTGATACTAATTTGCAACGCCGTGTATTAAATTTATTTCATACTAGTCTAGCACGGCAAGGCTATCTATGTTTAGGCACTCATGAAAGTTTACGTGCTATTGAAACTGCTAATTTATTTAAAATAGTAGACTTTAAAAATATGATTTTTCGTAACAATTGTGAGACCATATAAAATTGGGCATCATTACAAAATGTCTAATATACCTGAATATAACTCCATTACAGCTATAGTAATAGGTTGTTCAGTAGGCGGCTTAAATGCTTTGCGTATTTTATTACAAGGTTTACCTAGAAATTTACCAGTACCAATTATCATAAATGCCCATGTTGCAGCAGATGGTACTAATTTATTACCACATCTACTTGCCAATCAATGTTGTTTACCAGTAACAGAGGCTAGAGAAAGAGAACCCATCTTGCCAGGACGAGTATATATAGCACCACCTAATTATCATTTGCTAGTTGAGATTGATAAGCATTTTGCATTGTCTGTAGATGAACATGTTTGCTACGTCCGTCCTTCTATTGACGTATTATTTACTACAGCCGCTGAAGCCTATAGAGAACATCTATTAGGAATTTTATTAACTGGAGCTAATAATGATGGTACGCAAGGAATGCATACTATTAAAGCATTAGGTGGTCAAACCATAGTACAAGATCCAACAACTGCTGAAGCTGATATCATGCCCAAAGCAGTTATTGCGATGGGTGTAGCTGATAGAATATTGCCATTATCTGGTATAGCTAACACATTGCGAGAGATTGCTACTCTCTATGATACATAATTACACTTTGAATTATCATGAAACCACCTGCCCCTAAAGTACTTATTGTGGATGATCAACCTGCCAACCTTTTTGCTCTACAGCAAATGTTGAGTAAAATTAAGGTAGAGGTTATTCAAGCATCTAATGGTAATGATGCCTTATCTTATGCACTAGAGCACGAATTAGCACTGATTTTACTTGATGTGCAGATGCCAGAGATGGATGGATACGAAGTAGCCACATTATTACGCTCTAATGACGATACCAGTAAAATCCCAATTATTTTTGTAACTGCTGCTTATAAAGATGATGCCCATAAAATACTTGGCTATGGATCTGGAGCTGTTGATTATTTAGAAAAACCCATTGACGATAACATTTTACTTTCCAAAATGCGGGTCTTTATCGATCTGTATCAACAAAAACGTGAATTAGAGCGCACATTGGATCTAATGGAAAGTACTAATACGCAATTAGTGTTAGAAATCAGCGAACGCAAGGCTACAGAAAAGGCTCTTAAGGAAGCTAAACTAGTAGCTGAGTCTGCGAACTATGCTAAAAGTGCTTTTTTAGCCAATATGAGCCATGAACTACGTACTCCTTTGAATGCTATATTGGGTTATGCCCAAATCTTACAACAAGAAGGTGCTCTAAGTGACACACAGCAACAAGGGGTAAAGACTATTTTGCGCAGTGGCGAATACCTATTAACCTTGATAAACGATATCCTAGATTTAGCTAAAGTAGAAGCTGGACAACTAGAATTATTTCCTAACTCCTTTAATTTGGAACGTTTTTTCATCGAATTAAGTGATATTTTCCGTATCAAAACTGCCAAAAAAGGGCTAGAGTTTCGTTTTGAAAGCAAAAATGCATTACCTATTGAGATCCATGCCGATGAAAAACGTCTGCGTCAAGTATGTATGAATTTATTAAGCAATGCAGTTAAGTTTACCGAGCAAGGAGAGGTACGTTTTACAGTTGAATACCAAAAACCCCAGCTTATAATTCAAGTGTTTGATACAGGTATTGGCATCCCTCAAGAGATGCACTCCAAAATATTTCAGCCCTTCGTCCAAACTGGAGCCAATAAATATAAGCAACAAGGTACTGGTTTAGGACTAGCCATAAGTCGTAATCTAATAGACCGTATGGGTGGACAGATTGCTTTAGAAACTGACATAGTCCAAGGCAGTTGTTTTACGTTTCAAGTACCAGTGCAGGAGACAAAAACCGTATCAGTATCCCAAACTATGGATGATGTAACCTCAGTGATTGGAGTGCGCAGAAGTGATGGCACTGATACCCAAATACATCTATTAGTAGTAGATGATGTTATAGAAAATCGCGCTGTATTGCGAGGTCTATTAGAACCACTTGGGTTTATAATTACTGAAGCTTCCAACGGTACCGAGGCTGTAGCCTGCACAAACTCCCAAAATTTTGATGCCATTCTAATGGATCTTGTAATGCCGGAGATGGATGGCTTAACTGCCACTAAAAAGATTTTAAATAATTCAGACAATTCGGAACGGGTTATTATTGCGATTACTGCTAGTGCTTTTGAGGAGGATCGCCAAACTAGTATAGCAGCAGGATGTAGCGATTACGTAACTAAGCCTTTTGAACTCTCAAAATTATTGCAAACTTTACAAAAGCATTTGCCTATAACTTGGGATTATGCGGATACTAGTTGCAAGGAGTCAGAAAAAACTGAAATAACTAAACTAGAACTAGAAGATAATCATAAAAAAATATTATTAAGTATGATAGAACATGGTTCCATGCATGAGATTATTAAATATTTGGAAAATTTATTAGACAAAAATTATTCACCTACTCAAGTCAAGACTTTATTAAGTTTAGCAAAAAATTTTAAATTAGCTAATATACGCCGTATACTGGAGAATTAAAATTATTAATAGGGATTTTTGGGTAATTTTGCTACTTAAATAGTATAGTATAGTATAATATAGTAATGCTAATCTATAAAATCAAGGTCCAAAAAAGTATAACATTATGTACGGATTTTCCATTACACTTAATACAGAATTTACTAAAGCCATCGAAGACGTAACCAAAGCTCTTAAAGATCAAGGCTTTGGAATCCTAAGCAACATAGATGTTCAGGCCACTCTCAAAGCCAAACTCGGTGCGGACATGCGTCCATATCAAATATTAGGAGCCTGCAATCCACCGTTTGCACATCAAGCCATAACCGTTGAGCCGCAGATTGGCTTATTATTACCCTGTAATGTAGTAGTACGAGAGCTAGAAACTGGTCAGATCCAGGTAGAGTTTATGGACCCTGAATCGGTACTAAAATTAGTAGATAACCCAAAAGTACCTGCCGTAGCCGCTCAAGTAAAGGATAGGCTGTTGAAGGCCAAAGCCGCTCTTGAACAATCTGGAATATAGTTATTTTCTGATTTTAGGTAAAATTATGAGCCATAGGCAACGTGTATTCAAGAAATAATGAAGTAGAGTAGTAACTTCTCAATAATACATGACAAATTTTATGATACGGATCTTGTCATCAAAATAGGATGCCTAAGTATCATGGATGATGCGCTTCGTGCCTCAGCGCATCCTATACGTGGCAACAAGGTACGCACCATAAAATTTGCCATGCTTTATGTGGTATTGGGAACGATAAAAAAGCTATTTATACGTAGGATAGTACTACCCACAGAAAGCTTTAGAATCAGGATATTTCCTATTTTAATGGGAATTATTAATCTTAATTCGAAACTTATTTAATTCTATTTTGTCACATTAACAACCGTAGCTTGGGTTGACAGCCTCAAATCGATAATACAATAGGCTATATAAATGCACAGTAAATTTTTATTTATCTTAATACTAATTTTTAACGTCCCAACCATTATTGCTGATGAAGTTTGGAATAGCAATTACGGCCAAATAGTATACGCTAAAGACGTTGGCGTTACAGCATACTGGACCTATAAATATAATGGCGAATCAGGTATTATCTTTATCCCTGGTTTGGCTGGAATACTTGAAAGACGTGGTAATTATGAAGGCTATTGGGCACAAAACAAATCTGGCACACGCTGCCAATATGCAAGACCTGGCATAGACGACGAACCAACTTATTATTGGGGCAAGTTTCATATCCAATTTACAGATCTCAACTTTCCAACACGTTGGACTGCTCTCTGGAGCTATTGTGAAGAAACACCAAGTTCGGTCTGGGATGGAACTCCAGAATACCACAAATTAAAATAATTATTAAACTTAATTTTAGCTTGTAATAATATATTTATATGTATGCCTCAATGTGGGAACGATTCATCAATTTACCCTATACCAATATAACATGCACGGACTAAAGCTATATACGCGCCTGCTTGACTACCTAAAACCCTACAAATGGGAATCATTAGGAACCGTGCTATCTATGATACTATTAGCCATAACGGAACCTGCCATTCCCGCCCTAATGCAACCCATGCTAGATGGCAGCTTTGTTGATAAAGATCCAACACTAATTCGCATGATTCCCATTGTCTTAGTGCTACTAGCATTGATACGTGGATTAGCCATGTTTGGCAGCGATTTTGGGCTACAATGGTTAGCAAGTCATGTAGTTTTGGATTTACGGGACAAAATGTTTCGACGCTTATTAGTTTTACCTACCAACTTTTATGATGCCAATTCATCAGGGCATCTTATCTCCAAACTAATCTATGATGTCAATAATGTAAGCACAGCATCGACCCAAGGTGCATTAGTTCTAGTACGCGATAGCCTAGCCATAATTGGCCTATTAGCACTTATGGTATACCTAAACTGGACTCTATCCTTAATATCACTTTTTATTATTCCCAGTGTCGGTTTGATGATCCATTATATGAGTGCCAAATTGCGCCGCCTTAGTCAAGCGCAACAATTAGCTATGGGAGATATGACTCATATCTTAGAAGAAGCAATTAAAGGTCATAAAATTGTAAAAATATTTGCCGGGGCCGATTATGAGACCCAACGCCATTATCAAGCTGCTAATACAGTACGACGCTATATCATTAAATTTGCCTTTACAGGTAATTTAAACTCTGTAGGTATTCATCTTATCTCCTCCTTAGCACTGGCTGCTATCGTATATTATGCATCGCTTATGTCCGTAGCTGGCACTTTAACCGCAGGAGAATTTGTTGCTTTCTTTGGTGCTATGGCTCTACTCATCAACCCTATCAAACGCCTCACCAAGATCAACGAACAATTGCAAATGGGGCTTGCGGCAGCACAAAGTGTATTTGAGCTTATTGATCAACCAACGGAGGCAGTCACAGGAATTAAAACTCTAAAGCGAGTACGTGGTGAAATAGAAATTCATGCTGTTACCCTATGCTATCAAGAAGCCAAATCATATTCGTTGCAAGACATAAATTTACATATTCATCCTACAGAAACTATTGCCCTCGTAGGAGCTTCTGGCAGTGGTAAAAGTTCGCTTGCAAATTTACTAACGCGCCTCTATCAACCTAGTAGTGGCCAAATACTTATAGATGGTATAGATATTCAAGAGCTAGATTTAACAGCTCTACGGCAGCAAATCGCCATAGTAAGTCAGGATGTAATACTATTCAATGATACTGTAGCGGCGAATATAGCTTATGGCGGCCTAGCGAATGCCACTCAAACATCTATCATTCAAGCCGCACAAGCAGCCCATGCTATTGAATTTATTAGCCAATGGCCTCAAGAATTTGCTACTGAAATTGGTGAAAATGGGGTTCGACTTTCTGGAGGGCAACGGCAACGCCTTGCTATTGCTCGTGCAATTCTCAAAGATGCTCCAATATTAATCTTTGATGAGGCCACTTCTGCATTAGACAATGAATCGGAACGTTTTGTACAAGATGCTATCCAACGACTGCATGGTAATCGCACTATGATTCTTATAGCGCATCGTCTTTCTACAGTGCGTCATGCCGATAGGATCGTAGTCTTAGAACAGGGGCGTATTATGGAGATGGGTACACATAAAACTTTATTAGCACAAAATGGAATATATAGTAAATTGTATAAACAATCACAACTTAATGATTCCATAGCTGAATAAATATCAAGAACATTTTAATTTTAGCCATTTTATACATAATAGACATTATCCAAAACCCGTCATTCCTGCGAAAGCAGGAATCTATACCTTAATAATTACCTTATGTGAGTTAAGATGGAAGGAGGTTTCGGATAATGTCTAATACTTGACTATCCAGTTTTTTTTACGCTTAACTTTTTAGTTAATAAATTGATGAAATATCCACTATTTGGAAGATTTTGGTGGTAGGATAATAGGCATCCTTCATCTGTTTGCCTAAAGTACTTTACACGTAATCGTTCCCACGCTTAAGCGAAAGGAACGATAAAAAGTGTAAACTGAAAAATGAAGGATGCCAAATAATAAAGTAAAATATGGTAAAACATTAACGACAGTATTCAAAACATCGATTATTACCTTATCATTATTGGAAAGCTATGCAACCTAAAAAAACTTATCTTGTTATCTCAGCTTTGGGTAAGGATCGCCCTGGCATTGTTAACAGTATATCTAAATTAATCGTTGAACATGGTTGCAGTATTGAGAGTAGTCGAATGACGGTTCTCGGTGGTGAATTTGCATCTATGATTTTAATTGAAGGCAAATGGAATGCTTTGGCTAAAATAGAAAATGCGATACCAGAGTTAGAAAAACATCTGGATATGGTTGTTAGCTTTAAGCGCACTGGAGAACGTGAGCATACAAAATCTTTAATTCCATATGCTGTAGATGTCATATCTGTAGATCAACCTGGTATCGTTCATAGTTTAGCAAGTTTTTTTGCTAGTAGAGATATTAATATTGAAGATATGGTGACTAGCTCTTATCCTGCACCGCATACTGGAACTCAGATGTTTTCTGTGCATATAACGATTGGCATTCCTGCTAATACTCATATAGCTACTTTACGGGATGAATTTATGGATTATTGTGATGATTTGAATTTGGATTCTGTGTTGGAGCCAATTAAACTTTAAGAGATGCACTGAGGCACGAATTGCATCATCCATAATAATCAAGACAGACTAATTGATGCACTTCTTGCCTCAGCGCATCCTATAACTTCCTCAATACCATATATCATAAATTATGCTACTTAATGTCTAAGCCGGATTTCTATATAGGCTTCATCACGGATACGACGCAGCCATAAAGCAAGGGCTTCATTAGCTTTACGTTTATATAAATTTTCTTTAGCATTTTGCTTTAGGGCATTTGCTGTGTTATCTAATTGCCGTCGTTCTAAGACTTGGATAATGTGCCAACCCAAAGGCGAACTGAATGGCTTACTAATCTGATTTTCAGTTAAGGTGGCCATTTGTTCTTCAAAAGCAGGGACTGTGTCTCCAGGATTAATCCAACCAAGATCGCCGCCTTTTATAGCTGATGCTGTATCATCAGAATGCGAACGTGCTAAGGTTGCAAAGTTTGCTCCACCTATCAAGCGAATCCGCAATTGGGCAAGACGCATTTTGGCCTCTTGTTCAGAAACCATTTCATTGGTTCTAATTAGTATATGGCGAGCATGGGTTTGGGTTACTACTTGGTTTGCACCACCTTTAACCTCTGCTATTTTGAATATATGGAAGCCACTGGCACTACGTATAGGTTCACTTAATTCTCCAGGGTTTAAAGTCTTTGCAGCTTTTGCTGCTATGGTTGGTACTTGAGATATTGGCATCCATCCTAAATCGCCGCCTTCAAGGGCTTTTTGGCCATCTGAATTAGTCAGGGCTATTTGCGCAAAATCGGCTCCTGATTGCAATTTTTTCCATATTTGTTGGGCTTTGTTTCTGGAACGTTGTACCATATTGGGAGTAGCACCGTCTGGAACTGCTATTAGGATATGGTGTAACCGTACCGCTTCCCGACCTGCGATTTGGCCTTGATTGCGCTGGATAAATAATGCCACTTCCTGATCTGTTATTCTAACACGATTGAATACTGCTTTGACCCTAAGTGCTCTAATTAATAGCTCTTGGCGGACCTTTTCGCGATATTCTGCAAAGTCTATACCTTCGCTTTTTAATTTATTACGCCATTGTATTAGGGTTAGCTTGTTTTGGGCAGCAATATTGGCTACAGCCTTGTCTAAAATGGCCTCATTTATTTGTAAGCCTAGGCGTTCAGCCATTTGTAGTTGCAAGCGGTTGCTAATCATGCGTTCTAAAACTTGGGGTTCTAGGGTTCCTTTGGGAGGTATGGGAATGTTATGATTTCTTAAGTTTTGAGTAATTCCTATAATCTCTTGGTCTAATTCACTGCGTGTGATTACATCATCGTTTACAATAGCTACGATATAATCTAGTTTAACAGGATTAGCTGCAATCTGAAGAGGCCAAGCAGTGCTGATAATCCATAAGGTACTTGTAAGCCAAAAGGTGCTGGTAAGACAAAGTATGCTATAAAATCCAAAAGCGTTAATAAGTCGCATTGTATTTATCTGTAATATTGTGTTGAGTTTAATTCTACCAAACACCAATGATTTTGTTGTAATAGGCATCGCAACCTCAATTACCAATATCCATGTATAGTATCTTGGAGAAAATCTTCTATACTATTACCAAATGTACCTAATCCAGTAAACTCTACTTGTAGCATCACTGAAAAATTATGCTTTTGTTCTACATTATTCATAAAATCACGCACTACGCCGCGAATGCGCCAACAACAAGAACTATATTCTAAACCACTAAATATTTCTGTAGTTTGATTGTTCCGTAGTGAATATGACCAACGTCCCATAACCCGCCAACGATGACTTATAGGCCAATGCCATGATAATTCGGTATCCTCAAAGGTAGTATCATCATCTGCATCAGTCTCATTAAGACGATAATTTACATTAATTAAATGCCGCTGTGGTGTTTGATATTGGATCCCCAAAGTTGCCTTGCGTAATTGGGCTTCGTTGCTACGATGTGGGTCCCATAGCATAGTAGCACGACTACTCCAGTTATTAGTAAGGTTGGTAGTTAATTCGCCAATTATAGATGAACGCCCTTCTTGATCTTCTATATCTGCAAGTTGTACCCGACGTTTTGCAAAATAAAAAGTCTGTCCTATACTAGCCTGGAGTATCCGTTTACCAGTAGCTTCTGAATTTGTATTGGTAGTCAATGCAAACGTAATTTGATTAGTATCCCCAATGCGATCTCTGCCGCTAAAACGATTCGTTTGAAATAAAGATAAGAATGAAAAATCAAATTCGGCACTGTCAAACACTGGCAATTTATCTTGGTTATAATAAGGGGTATATAAGTAATAAAGACGTGGTTCTATGGTTTGGGTTATAGGCATATTAAACCAGTTACTACGGCGTTCTAACATAATGCCTGAGTCTAAACTAAAAGATGGAATGGTGCTATGTAGCCTTGTTGACTGATTGGCATCCTGATTATTAAGCCAATAATTAACCTGATTTAATATAAAACGAGGTTTTACATATCCATAAGGACGTTTGAAAGACATGCTTAAGGTAGGGCGCAATGCTAAACGATTACCACGTACTTTGGTATCGTGTTGAAAATATACGTTTTCAGCCTGTAACTTTAATTTTAGATTGGTATTAAATGGTATATTTGCATCAAACAGGATTTGAGGTAGTCTATTATAGGGTCGATCCTCAGAGGCTATAGTACGATCTATAGTCTGAAAACTCTGGAGACGACCCAATACATACCAATCTTGTCCATAATAATAGATATCGCCACGTCGTTCCATTTGGCGCGTACTAGTAATCTGTAACCCTCTCCCAAAATCTTCTAAATAAGTATCGTCTGATACCATATCAATGTTAATCTGGGAACGCCAATTATTGCCAAAACTGCCATTTTGATGGAACGATGCTTTGCCACGTGTCCCTTCATGTTCGGTGTTATTAGCTTTAGTGTCTTTTAGTAAAACTTCTCCAGTAAATACTCCTTGGTTCTGCGTAGTTAAGTAGCGAATTTCGTTACTAAGCATTAAGCCACGTTGTGTCATAATTCGTGGTGTAATGGTTGTATCTAATTGAGGATGAATATTCCAATAGTATGGGATACGTATATCAACGCCAAGACGACTGGACATGCCGATTATAGGGAATAGAAATCCACTTTTGCGGCGGTTATCCAGAGGGATACTTAGATATGGGGTATACAATACTGGAATTCCTAATATATTGAAAGTAGCATTATGGGCTATAGCCTCTCCTGTTTTTTGATTAACTTCAAGAGAGTCTGCCCACACCATCCAAGCATTACTGTCTCGTGGACAGGTAGTATAAGTAATGCCTCGATATTGAGAATGCAGTTTGTTTTTTATAAAGGCACTTTTGGCAGTGCCGCGAGCATTATAGCCTACTATGCGATAGTTAACCACAGCTATTTTGGCTTGATTTTTTAGTAAATTGATTTCAGCGTTGTATCCTAACAGACGTACTGTGGGGTGTTGTAATAGTGTCAAGCCTGGAGAGCGTATTAATCCTAGAGATCGTTCATAAGTAACCCTTTCTGATTCAAGATGTTGGTTGCCACGATCAACAATTACATTGCCTTGTAGAATTCCAAATTGATCTTGTAAAAAAAATTCCGAATGATCAGCGACGATATTGATAGGAGTCTGAGCATCTATAGTAGATTGTTGGGTCACAATAGGTTGGTTGTTTGGCGGTGCGCCACAGTATCCCCATGATAGACCTTTGTCTAATCTTGTAATATCAGTCTGAAGTTTAAAATCAATTTGTGTAGAGTGTGGATTTTGGAATGACCAAGCATATCCAGTCCAATTAAGAAATATTAAACTAATAGCTAGATAAGATGATATTGCAATACAAGTAAGTGTAGTTTTATAGATATAGATAGATTGCACAAAGGTTTTTTATATCCTATTGAGTCAAGGTTATTGATATGGATTATGTAATTACAATTTAGTCCAAGTACTGGCATTATGAAAATCTGGAGGCCCTGCTACATGTTTTATCCCCCAATAAGATAGTTGTTGCTGTTTATCTTCTAATATCATATTCAGTCCCATACGAGGTATGGTAGTTTTAGATAGTTTGGGAATATATATTTGTAAAAACAAAGAGTCAGAACGCCGGGTTTTGTAGATGTCTGGTTCTGCAACTTTAGGTTTAGTGCGCCGTTTGCGGTACTCCCCAAATCCATACAGTT
Source organism: Candidatus Achromatium palustre (assembly GCA_001044195.1). Lineage (GTDB taxonomy): Bacteria > Pseudomonadota > Gammaproteobacteria > Chromatiales > Chromatiaceae > Achromatium > Achromatium palustre. Next base: position 21,800 of record LFCU01000092.1, on the reverse strand, counting down.
GCCATTGTTTAGAAAGAGCAAAATTCCATTCCCAATAGCCAGTTCCAGCTTTTTCTTTTTCTATAAAAAAATCAGCACAGGTATGTTTCCATAAGTTGTCAGTACGTCTATTATGGCGTTTGGTTTCTGGAATATATAGGGAGTCGATATCACCGCGTACTGTATAGGATAAGTCTATGCTGGTTTCATTTATGTAGATTTCAGCTTTTACACTGATTTGTGGTATAGATGTGATTGGGTGTTGTTGTAATGAAAATAGCATTTGTTATATTTGGTTGTTGTCATGAACTCAACTAGTTGTTATTTGAAAATAATTTCTCAATAACTTATGGCATCTTGTGTAGGGTTTCGTTTATGGATGTACTCATCCTAATATGTGGTAAGGTATGCACCATACAATTTGCCATGAGTTATTGATAATTTACGTCTATGTGGTTTATTTTAACTGACTTTATTTTGCTTAAGCTTATTAGATAACGTATCTATTATAGCCAATAATTCTTTGGATAAGGGCTTGAGGGATTCATAAAGATTCCATGCTTCTTTTTCATTGCCAGCTTGCTGCATTGCGATGGCTTGTTTAATAACATCATGAAACTTAGTGTGCTCTTTTTCTAGGTGTCGCATTTCTGGTAGCGATCCATATTCTTCTTTCCCCCCTTCCTCGTAAAGCCATTTTCCAAGCTGACATTCGCGGTGTGAGACTTCTGTTGGAACTGGACCGCCATTAAGAAAAGTAATAATTTTGTTTTTCCACATTTCATGTTGTAATTTGGCAACAGAGGCATTAAATGCATGTTTGACAGCCATAGTAGGAATTCTCCTTAATTTTAAAATCGTTATTATATGAGATGATATTTATAAGAGATTTTAACAGCAACTAATTCACCGTTCCCAAGCTTTAGCGTGGGAACGCATTATTCGAACTACCCCAACACACTTTGCATCCCACATAGTTATTCATAAAATCTAAATTTATAACGGTGTGCAGTATGTTTAAGGTTCTTCATAAACCAACCGAAATCCTAAATGGGAAAAGTGGAAATCAGGCTTTGCACGATCTCGATTATATACTGCCATTGCATCCCCTGGATATAACCAACTGCCACCACGAAACACCCTAAAATGACTACCCTTTGTAACTACAGGATCATTGGGATGTTTAGAATCATAACCAGACGCACTATAAACATCTTGTACCCATTCCCAAACATTGCCATGCATATCATAAAGACCGTAAGGGTTAGGTGCATAAGTTCCAACTTTGGTAGTAGTATTAGGGCAAGAGATGCCACCACTAAAATTGGCTCCATTGGTTTTTTTTATCTCACAGGTTGGGTCTACATTACCCCACCAATAAATATTATTGTAACCACCATGAGCGGCGTATTCCCACTCAGCTTCAGTTGGTAGTCTATATCGACCTTGGGCTGTGCTATTAAGTTTGGCTATGAAGTTTTGAATGTCGTTCCAAGAGACGTTTTCTATAGGATGATCCTTACCTTTTGTAGCTCCTGCAGGGTTGTCTTTCATTACTTTCTGCCATTGTCCTTGGGTAATTTCGTGTTGGCTGATGAGAAAGTGGGTATTTTTGTGGACACAAACTTCTTGAGTCGATTTTGTACCATTGGTTCGGGTGATAAAACATCCACCTGGGATGCGGGAGAATGTTATTATTCCAACAGGTGAAGGTATGGGTACAGTTTTTTCTTTGGGCCAAGGTTGTACTGGTCTTAAAATTTTCGGTTTGCTAGATGTTTCCTGAGATCTGGATTGATTTTGGGATCTAGTAATGGTAGCTATTACTGATTGTTGGGAGTCTTTTGATTGTTGTGGTTCTTTGGGAGTAGATGCTTGTGGTTCTATTGCTATAGATTGTGTGTTTGGTAACGAAATTGTTTCCGTAGTTATTGCACTATCTATAGAAGGATGTTCTATGTCTGGTTCTTCTGTAATAGTTGGTAGAGGTGAATGTTCAGATGCGTTAGTTGTTTTAGGATTATTATCATCTAAGTTTGTATTAGCGGTGCTATCTGTAGCCTTTACAATATCTGCATTTTCTATAGATTCTGCAGCTTTAGATTCTGCATGTTCAGATTCTGTAGCTTTTGTTTCATCTGTAACCTTTTTGCTATCTATAGTCTCTGTACTATCTGTACTATCTGTACTATCTGTAATATTTGTACTATTTGTACTATTTGTACTATCTATAGTTGCTGGTGCTTCTGGTTCATTGACTGCCGCTGCTTTAGCTGCTTGTGCTGCCTTTTTCGCTGCAATACTGGCTTGCAATGCTTTGACAGTTCTTAGATTCATGCGGCCCGTGCGGCGGAGAGCATGATCCCTTTGAAATTTTCTAAGGGCGTTACGGGTTTTACGGCCCCGTAATCCATCAGGTGTCCCAGGATTATATCCAAGCTCAATGAGCATCTCTTGCACGTCTTTAAGAGTTGCAGCCTCTACTAGCAACGGTGGCATTATAATAAGGCATAAGAAGATTAATAACCATTTTGGCATCCGATTCTCCTATTTATTTTTCTTTAAGTTAAAAGATTTGTAATTGGCAATTTATATAATAGACATTATACCGATTTTTAACCAAAAGTCCGGTTTCATTGTAGAAATTAGAAATTTTTCTATTAAATTCAATATATTATAAAAATTGATATAATTTATATTTTCTCTAATTAAGTTAGTTATGAAAATAGGTATAATATCTAATCTTTATAGTGATTTTATAGTAATCTACATCTTAATAATAATCTATGATTAATCTATCATTGAGTAATCTATCATTGAGGCAAAATATTTTCAAACTTAATATTACCTAAATTTACCATTGTGGCAAAGCTAGCATCTATAAGTCCTTCAATATTTGCCTGTTCTGCAAGTCCAAATCGTACCATAAGTTCAGCAATCTCTTCTAGTTCATTTACTTTAGGGATAAACTTATCATAGACTATACGATTTGGGGGATTATTGATAGCATATTTGACTAATTTTTTAGGTTGCCCCCAATATTTACTGGCAATCTTTGCGGCAGCATCAGGATGCTCTTTGGCCCATAAGCCAGCACGTACCGCACCTGTAATGAGGGCCTTTACGGCTTCAGGTTCAGTAGCAATAAATTTTTGCCGTACTACCAACAGATTACAAATAAAGTTCTTCCAAATTTTTTCAACATAAAATAGTTTTTGAGCTTTTCCATTAAGTAATGTAGTTGCAGCAAATGGTTCACCTACAAAGTATGCGTCTAATGCCCCTGATGTTAAAGCTGCTGCCATATCGGGAGGATTCATTTCTACAATCTTCACATTGATGGTTGGGGCTTGTTCGGCAAGTAAGCGCCGCAATCCTAGATTATGCCCTGAATAACGCATGGGTACAGCTATGGTTTTGCCTGCAAGATCCACAAGAGATTTAATGTTTAAATCTTTGCGTGTTACCAGTGTGCTTTCGTGACGATTGCCTATGTAGACTACTTTGATATCTTCTTTTTGTTGTCTTAATACAATGGCTAAGGGGGCAATCATGAAGGCTGCATCAATATGACCATGACGTAGTGATTCTGCCATTTCAGCAAAAGATGCGAATTTCATGGCTACAAAGCGGTAACGTCCAGAATTGGCTTTTTTGCTGACTTGATCTAGTATTGGGGCCGATAGATTAGTGACTACTGGCATATATCCCATAGTTATTATGCGACGATCTTCGTGGAGAAAATTTAGCCAGTAGTGTAAGAATGAGATTATTAAAAACCAAGAAATGGCAATAATAAGGTTTTTCCATCCATCTCCTAATTGGCTTAACGTATTGAGTTGTATAGTTTTAAATTTTAGAAATTTAAACGGCATAATGTACTCCTAACGTAAAAAATATTTCTTCACGTAATTCCGCAATCTCTTTATCTTTTTCATAATTACGAGGATGCCCAGGTTCTATAATATGTTCCATTTTAACTCGACTAGGACGATCCGTCATTACAATTAAATGATCCCCAATTGCTATAGCGTCATCTATATCATGTGTTACGATCAATATAGTTTGATGACACAATTCGTGCATATTTACCACTTCTTCGCGCATACGAAGATGGGTTAAAAAATCTAGGCCACTAAATGGTTCATCCATAATTAATAATTTTGGATTAACTACTAAAGCACGGGCTAATTCAGCACGACGTTTCATTCCACCAGACAGTTGCTCTGGATAATGGTCTTCAAAACCTTTCAGACCTACCATCTTAATAGCTTCATAAATTTTATCCCATTTTTCTTTTTGATCTTGCAAATTTCGTAGTCCTAACTCTACGTTTTGAGCTACAGTTAGCCATGGAAATAATCCACCTTGTTGAAAAACAAACATATTATCAGAAGTAGGTCCAGTTATTGGTTTATTATTAATTAAGACTTTTCCTGATGTTGGCTTATCAAATCCAGCTACGATCATTAGCAATGTAGATTTTCCGCATCCCGAAGGCCCAAGGATACAGGTTAGATGTCCTGGAGAAACCTTTATATTAACATGATCTAATACAGCAATCGGCTCATAAGGTGTTTCATCTGTAGTAATACGCTGTTTTTTACGTCTATTGGGGTAGGATTTGCAGAGATCATGGATGAGAATTTGACTCATTAAGGCTTCCTGTATGTAACAAAAATTGCTTGTTGTAAGTCTAGTTATGCATAAATTTTAGTAGCTTTTAACTTAAAGGATCTGGCGACTAATAAACAGTGTAGATTTAGACGGCATAATGCACCCCTAATGTAAAAAATATTTCTTCACGTAATTCCGCAATCTCTTTATCTTTTTCATAATTACGAGGATGCCCAGGTTCTATAATATGCTCCATTCTGACTCGACTGGGACGATCCGTCATCACGATTAAATGATCACTCATTGCTATAGCATCATCTATATCATGTGTTACTAATAGTGTAGTCTTGCGAAACAATTCATGCATATTGACTACTTCTTCACGCATATGCAATCTGGTCAAAAAATCTAAGCCACTAAAGGGTTCGTCCATGATTAGCAGTTTGGGATTGATAACAAGTGCTCGCGCTAGTTCCGCTCTACGCTTCATTCCTCCTGATAATTGCCCTGGATAGTGATCTTGAAAACCTTCAAGTTCTACTAGTTCAATGGCTTCATGGATCTTATCACGTTTTTCTTCTGGTTCCTGCATATGGCGTAGACCTAATTCTACGTTTTGATATATAGTCATCCATGGCAAGAGACCGCCTTGTTGAAATACAAATATGTTATCAGATGTAGGCCCTGTAACTAGTTTTCCATCAATAATGACCTCTCCTGATGTTGGTTTATCAAATCCTGCTACGATCATAAGTAAAGTAGATTTACCACATCCTGAAGGGCCAAGGATACAGGTCAGATGTCCAGGGGCAATATTTAGGTTCACATGATCCAAGACCCCAATTTGGGTATTAGGTTCTTGATCTTTCTCAGTACGTCTATTTTTGCGTCTATTGGGATAGGATTTGCAAAGATCATGAATGGTAATTTGACTCATTGAAAACTCGGTGAAATCGGATAGGTCTATTAAGTTATGGAAATGTTATGAATGATATGACGTTTAAATTTACTTTGTCAGATTAGATTGTAAGGTGTGCATCGTGTAACATAAAATATTTTAGCTACATAGGATATATTTTTGTAAAGATGGTAACATCTTAAATATAACTCGACTATCCAGTTTTTTCTGCTTGATTTTTACCAGAAAATATGGAAGTAATATATTTCAATAATTCTATATCCTTGAGAAGTGGTAAATTTGTCAAATCAAAAAACTGGACAGTTGAATTTAACATTCTAAATGATATCCAAGAATTATTATTTATACTGACAGTATTTAAAATTTTTTGGTAGTATTATATATATGAAGCATAATATGTGATATTTTGTAAAAACAAGGAGCCTAACTAATGGCAGAAGTTTTTCCAATTACAATACGAAAATTTTTATTGTTATGGGTAGGATGTATTACACTTGTGCTAATGACTTATAATCCTTTTGGTCTCTCCTTTTATCATTGGATTACAGGCCCATCTAAGGACTTTTTCTCATTAAAACTATTAGCAGGAGTATTCATCTTTTCTACCTACATGGTGTTGGGTTGGATTATAGGTAGCCAATTACGACGAGTTGGTGTGGCTACTGGTATTTTATTACTTGCATTGTTGGTAAATGAAGTTTTAGCCGAACTTGAAGGCGCAAGCCCCATTCTAAAACGTTTTGCAGTTGTATTGTGTATTGGTACAGTATTAGCGGTTGGCCTAGCATGGCCCCATTTTGAAGTTAACATGTCTGGTATTATTAATAAACGCTATCTAATACCCAAAATAAAATATCGAAAATATTGGCATTGGTGGCATTGGCGTTAAAAGATATTTTGCAGATAAACTTTGGTGCTTGGTACTTAATTGGTATTTATTGGAACATTGGTTGTGACCGAAAAATATAGCATAACTTGGCCGCTTTATAAATGGTTCCATAAGGCTTATACGATAAGTTACTATAATGCTTTAATATGGTTAATTATTATTGTCATGTTATTATTAATATTAAGTACCATAATCCAGGTTTATGCTAATTATGCGGATTACACTATAGGTACTAGAGATACTAGACAAATTTCTATAGATGATCTTATGAGGCATAATCAGATAGCTCATAATCATGCAAACCATAACAAGACAGATCAAAAAAAAATTAACCAAATTAATACAGACCCAAATTGCAATGCTAAGATGCCAGAATGGATACTAAAACGCATCAAGATACTTGAACAAACAGTAGCTACCTTACAAACTAATATAACATTAATCACCTCACAATTAGTTATAGCAACTAAAGCAACTAAAGTAGATAATGCAGATACTAGCCCAACAAATCCTAATACCACTATTTTATTCCTAAAGATACAACAACAACAATTGGCATTAGGATTGCTACAACTTAATATATTGATTCTTAGTGATAAACCTTTTATGCGAGAATTTCGCTTAGTACAAAAATTAGGAGCCAAAGAAGCTAGACTACGAGTAGCCTTAGATAATCTTGCACCTCATGCAGCTACAGGAGTTGCTACTATAGCACAATTACGCGATGGTTTTGGATTGATTATCTTACCAAAATTAAATGCTATCATGGACGGAGAACAACCATCCTTTGCCAGACGTACTTGGAGCTGGTTTATAAATACCGCAGTTCCTATTTGGGAACAAAATCCAGCAACTCCAAGCACTGAACTGACCCGTAATATAATCAATGCAGCTATGAATCGACTTGCTGAGGATAACTTGCCTGATGCGGTCAATATGCTGACACAGCTTAATGGACCAGCCGCAAGATTGACAGCACGTTGGTTAATTGAAGCACAAGCTCGCCTTAAACTTAATGTGGCTTATGAAAATATATCTAATACAATCTTAGCACTATTAAATGCTCACTAGATTAGACATTATATCGATTTTTGTGATCGTGATTAAAATTAATTAATAATCGAATATAAAAATTCCCTACTTTTAAATACAGCCATAATGGTTAAGATTCCTACATCAGATCTTGGATTTATCCAACAAAAACTTCATGATATTACTCAAGAGTTGCAAGAAACTTATGATGATACTATAGATAATAATATAGATAATAATATAGATAATGATATAGATAATACTGTAGATAATAATATATCTAATACTATAGAAGATATAGATGACACTCTAATAGCAACAAATGCTTCCAATACTAGACATCCTAATATTTTGGTCAAAGCTTTAGAACAACTTCTACATCAATTGCAATTTATACAACGAAAAGATCATGAAATTCTGAAAAACAACCAAACAAACGTTTTAGAAACTCAAGATCACAATACCTTAGCAAACTACGGTATAAAACTATTTGCAGATTTAACCCACATAGCAAAAACACTACAGATTTCAAGTATCCATGACGAACTACGACGTTTAGGGTTTGGCTTCGGATTATGGGTAGCCCAAAATGATATCGAAATTACTTTATTAGCCCCACTAGTTGACAATATAGCCTTTGTTTTTAGTGAATTAAGCCAGCCATCAGACTTCGTGCAGTTATATACTGCCACCTCACAAATCATGGAAGCAACTAGTTTCACCCAACAAGAAAACAACAAACGCAATCCAGCTTGTTGGGAACGTTTAGTACTGAATCGTACTAAAATAGCAATTCAGACGCATCAGCAACCATTAATAGAACAGGCATTTGAAGCTATTATAGAATTATTACCAGAACAGGCTGCTGATTTTTTTCAGGAATGTACAACACGTATGGAAATGGCGCAGTATCCTACAACTACTAAAACAATCATAGAAAAGTATTGTCTACTTTATTGTAAGCCTCATACTTTACATTGATATTCATAGATATTAAAATATCATTTAACTTAAGATAATAGCAATAATATCGTTTACATTAGTACTAATAATACTAAAATATTATTTATATTGACAAACCATATAATACTGATACACCATCAAATATTAATAAACCATGAAATTTCTTGCTGACTTTTTTCCAGTACTACTATTTTTCTTAGCCTATAAACTATATGATATTTATATTGCTACAGCAGTAGCAATAGTTGCATCTATTATTCAAGTCGGATATACCTATTGGTACCATAAAAAAGTACAAAATATGCACCTTATCACTCTAGGTGTTATAGTTGTATTTGGTGGCTTAACTATAGTCTTACAAGATCGTACCTTTATTATGTGGAAACCATCGATTATCAACTGGATGTTTGCTATAGTATTTCTTGGTAGCCAATTTTGGGGTAACCAAACTTTAGTAGAACGCATGATGAGCCATGCTATTCAAGTGCCACCTGCAATATGGGTTAGATTAAATATGCTGTGGGTTGTTTTTTTTGCCAGCATGGGAATTGTAAATCTTTATGTAGCTCAACAATTTTTCACAGCAGAAGCGGCCTTAGAAGCTGCAGTAGGTTTGACTAATATTGATGTTAGTAACTGTGCCAAACAGTTTAATGGACCAATTTTAGAACTTTGCGAAAATGCTCATGCTCAGGAAGAGTTTTGGGTAAATTTTAAATTATTTGGTTTAATGGGTCTAACCTTTATATTTGCAATTTTGCAAGCATTATATATCTCTCGATATATTGAAGAGCCTAAAAAATCAAATTCTGAAATTCCAACTTAGAAAAATGGTGTTTAAAAGTATTGTATAATACTTAAAAATTAGGCTATTTAAACAATAAACCTGTATATACTAAATATATAGATATAGAATCCTAATAACAAAATAACTCAACATGAAAAAATTACACACTATACTAAATATAATACGTACCATAAGCATACTAGCATTTACAGCAATATTAATACCTATTGCTATGGCAGCCGAACCACAAAATACCATAAAACAAGCTCCATTTATAGCCCCACCCACACCCCAAGAATTTCACAATAAAGTACTAATAACAGTCAATGGTCAACCCATCACTGCTGGGATGTTCATCGCCTATCTTTCCAGTAGAACCCAAAAAAATCCCCAAATCCAAAATTCCCGACAATTACAATTTGCAGTCTTCAATGATCTAATAAACTTAGTATTATTAGCCCAAGTTGCCAAAAAAAATAATTTAGATAAACAACCACAAGTAGCAACACTTTTGGAATTACAACGTAAAGAATTATTATCCCAATTGGTACTGCAAGACCAATTAACAAAAATTACACCATCCGAACAACAATTACAGGAAGCTTATAAGCAACAATATGGCACACCCAAGGAAGAATACAAAGCAGCACACATACTGGTTAAGACGGAGGCAGAAGCTAAAACGATATTGGAAAAGCTAAACCAGGGAGCAGATTTTGGGAATTTAGCTAAAGAAAAATCCATAGATTCCAATGCTAGTCAAGGTGGGAGCTTAGGTTGGTTTAATCCAACCCAGATGGTTAAAACATTTGCTGATTCTTTAACCTCTATGACCATAGGATCTATCAGTGTTGCACCAGTTAAAACTCAATTTGGCTGGCATATTATAAAATTAGAAGATAAGCGTACTATAACTCCACCTGAATACACTGCGGTACGCTCAACTTTAGTAGCTAAGGCTCAACGCCAAGCTCTAACAGATTATATCAAACAGATTCGACAAGAAGCTAAAATTGAGATGCAAGCCCCACTTTCTAACTCTAATTCTATTACAAAATGACAACCGTATAATAAGTTAGGTTTTGCTTCACCTAACCTATCAATCGTAGGGTGCGCATTGCGCACCCTACACTTAAAAAATTTACGTTTTTTATATTTTTTACCTTGATTGTTTTAAATTATTTAATGATAATGGTCAAAAATAGTAACATTTGATTGCAAATAGTTCGATCTTAATTATACATTTTTTATATTTAAATCAATAATATTAGAATAATTATCTAATTAAGAACTTGAACTATTTTTCAAAACCTATTAAATTTCACTGAAATTTATTTATAATTTGTAATTTATAGTATATTGTATTTTAATTTACTAATAATATATTTAAGAGAGGTTTATTTGTGACTAGACGTTTTATGTTATTGCTGACTGCATTAGCAACAATCTTAATATCTGGTTGTGCTACAGATCAATTGCAGAAAGAAATTGTAGAATTAAGGCAGATGACATCAAAAGTAGAAATATCTGCTAAGGATGCCAGCTCTGCTGCTACAGCTGCTATGAATAAAGCTAGTGACGCGATGAGTAGGGCTGAAGAAGTTGAAGCTACAGCAAAACAAGCTGAATCCACAGCCCAACAAGCTGAATCCACAGCCCAACAAGCTCAATCCACGGCCCAACAAGCTCAATCCGCGGCCCAACAATCTCAATCCACGGCCCAACAAGCTCAATCCACGGCCCAACAAGCTCAATCCACGGCCCAACAAGCTGCCGATGCTGCTAATGCAGCTAGTGCTAAAGCTGATAACATTACTGTGATAGCCCAAGATGCCCAGAGATGTTGCGACGACAATAAAGTTCGCACAGATAGAATGTATAGAAAATTAATGCGCAAATAATTGGCATCTATTGTAAAATTTAGTGCTTAACATATTGATATGTAAAAACAATTGCCATATCTTGAGATTTGTGCTAAATCTAGCATCCAAAATCCTTTAATCTAACAATAATATCTTTGGTTGGTTCCCACGCTTTGCGTGGGAATACATAATATTTTTTTAATTAAAATATTTGTAAAAAATTTAAAATCTTGAGTTATACTAAAAATTAGTACAACTTAAGACATTAGTTTGGGGCCGTAGCTCAGTTGGGAGAGCGTCGCGTTCGCAATGCGAAGGTCAGGGGTTCGATCCCCCTTGGCTCCACCAAATATTGCTTTGAATTTAAACTATCTATTTTAGATCTATACATCCTTAGATCTATACATCCTTTTACTACCTACCAATTTTTATCGTTCCCCTGCTCTGCATGGAAACGCCATCTTGGACGCTCTGCGTCATAATGATTCATTCTCACAACTTGTAGACGTGTCCGCTCATACAGAAGCGCAAGAACGATAAAAGAAGTTTGCCTTATGTTATTGAGAAGTTACCCAAAATACATTATTTTTATAATAATTAGTAAATTATATACAAAATTCATTTGACAACAACTAACTTCAAGATATAATAGTATTTCGTATCAAATAACTAGGAAATATTCAAAATGAGCAGCCAAGCACTTGTTCCTGTTAATCTATCGGCGAGCACGCTTGAGGCATACATAAGCTCAGCCTATCAAATACCTATACTAACTTACGAGGAAGAATATGATCTAGCAACTAGTTTACGTATCGAAAATGATTTAGAGGCCGCTCGCCGCTTAGTCATGTCCCATGTACGCTTTGTGATTCGCATTGCTAGAGGCTATATTGGTTACGGATTACCCTTAGCGGATCTTATCCAAGAAGGAACCGTAGGATTAATGAAGGCAGTACGGCGTTTTGATCCTGATATGGGAGTGCGCTTGGTCTCTTTCGCAGTACATTGGATTCGTGCTGAGATCCATGAATTTATTCTACGTAATTGGCGCATTGTCAAAGTAGCTACCACTAAAGCGCAACGTAAACTTTTTTTTAATCTACGCAGTGCCAAAAAACATTTAGGCTGGTTTACTAAGGAAGAAGTAGAAGCAGTTGCCAAAGATTTAGATGTAAAGCCTGAGACTGTAGTAGAGATGGAAGCCAGATTGGCTAATTACGATCTCTCTTTTGATCCTATAGAGGCTGAAGATGATGATGTTCCTACGGCTCCTTCTAATTATCTTCCAGATCTGAGCATGGAACCTTCAGCCTTGTTAGAAAAAAGCGATACAGCTAATAATGAAAAGGAGAAGTTGTATGCTGCTTTAGAAAATTTAGATGCGCGTAGTCGTAATATTCTTGAAACTAGATGGCTTCAGAATCACAAATCTACTTTACACGAGTTAGCTAAACAATACGGAGTTTCCGCAGAACGCATTCGCCAAATTGAACAAGCAGCAATGAAGAAGCTTAAGAAGCAGTTAGTAGCTGCTTAATAGAAGTGTAGGGTGCGCATCTTTCCTAAATGGTGCGCTATGCGCACCCTACAATCTCCCAAGTAGAGCATGAAAACGATCTTTCAAGTGTTCATTGTCAATGAAGGATGTCGATTTTTTATAACATCTTGAGCATTGACATTATCAACCAAAAATTCACACTGTTGCTTGCGAGCTTGATAAAAAATATTAAGAAAGCTATTCCACGACACACTTTGCGCTCCTAACTTTAATTTATAATCCATCACCATCCCCAAATCCCATACTAAAAACCCACTTGCTTCTAAAAGTTTAGCAGTCGCACAAAGCTGTATAGTACCTGCTGAATTTTGCGTGTAAAAACCACTTAAACTGGTATAACAAGCACCTACTTGATAACCAATCTCACCTGCTACCATTTCATCTTGATCCCAAAGTTCAAACGAAATTGGCGTAACTTTATAAAATTTATTCTCACGTATTTGTTTTAATGCTGCAACATATTGAGGACGTACCCAGCAGTTATCATGCTGCATATTGATATGCGTAATGCAAGCATCATAAGCTTTATTAATGGTAAGCAGATATTTTTTAGAACGTTTTAGAACATTTTTAGAAATGTGGAGGTTTTCAAATTTGAGTAAACAACGTTTCCGATGCGATTTGATAATCAAGACATCTTTTTGAGCAATTTCTTCTGTCATGGGCAAAAAACCCAAATAACATGCTTTAGCAATAAATTCAGGATCATAAGTGAAGCCGCAGCAATATTCGCTGTTGATAAAGTTTAACTTGTTGCGTACTAGTACTAGCTCTTTTTCGTGGGTTATTAATGGCGATCTATTTCTTAACCAATTAATTTCTAATTTATCACGATAGCTAGCTGGTGAGTCAAAGAAATTAGTAAATTCTGTGTCTATTTTAGTTTTAATCTTGGATATTTTAGTTTTTATATCATTAGTTCTAATATCAGTGCCAGATTGTTGTAACTGATGTAACGATAGTACTGAGCCTAAAAAACCAGGCTGCATATTTATAAATTTATCAAGATTAAAAACTTGTTTATGGTTACGTATGTTCCAAGGTGGTGGTGGACGTTTATAATTTCCATTGGCATCCTTCATGTGGCGACGATCTGATGCAAAGCATGTGATATACTCATGAGCTTTAATGATACGAAAACGCGGTGCAAAGCCTGGTGGTATATCGGCAGGAAAACTATGTTCTAAATAATCAGTTAGTGGGCAGGGAAATGGTAATACTGAGTCAAAATCCCAAACATAATTATATATTAGTAATATTACATGGTAATCCCAGATTACATATTTTTGGGGATTTAAACGTTGGTTGGTAAATATACATCTTTGTTCAGGATTGGAGATAAACACTACTTGGGGAGATAGCTTTGCAATGCAGGGTTCTTGGCATAATAGCCAGATATTTTCTTCGCAGTAATAAGGCCAATAATAAAAGTCGAAGCGATGCATGTCTATATTCTAATTAATCCTCAATAAATCTTTCATCTGAACACTTATTGCTAATTTCGTCTATAGTAGCTTTCATCCAACCTGAAGTGGTGTTTTCTTGTAGATCAAACTTAGCGATATAGGGTTTAATGTCTATAATTGGAGTACCATCTAAAATATCGCAACCTCTAATAGTTAAAATGTTGCCATGTTTTGAAAGCAACTCTACAATTGAAATTCCAATATGAGATGGCCTAAGCGGTGATCGAGTTGCAAAAACGCCTCGCATTTCAGTATCCATAAATGGTACTACTGTAAGCTCTGTCCTGGATGCTTTATGGAATTTATATATCAAATAAATATGACTAAATCCATCTAAATCTTTTAGACCATCGATGTACTGTTCATCTATAATACATTTGGCGATAATGTCTTTAGCTGCTATAGGCTGAATCGGCATATTTTTTAAATCGTTAAATGGTGATTTAATCTTTCCTATTTCAAGTATATTCGGCATTTAATTCTCTACGCTTTACATTTAAATTACAGGTTTTAATAGGCATGTTGCATTTGTTCCCAAAAGTTCGTTCCCACACCCCGCATGGGAACAATAACAGTGTAAACTGGAAAATGAAGGATACCAAATTAACCTGCGTAAATGCTTTACTTGATCATCTTGCTTCTGTACTATAAATTGCTAAATTAACTGTTCCTAAAAAATTGGACAAAGTTGGACATCCAAAAATTAGGTAATTCGCTCTCTGTTAATAACTGATTTACAGTATGTAACTAGAGTCCTGGTTGAGCAGCCCCAACCGAACGGTCAACCTTTGTTGACAACATTATGCATTCATACTTAAAAGCACCCGGAATTACCGTAAAAGGTATTTTGTTGATCATCCTTGGACAAAATAACTTTGCGAACTAATAAGTTACAATAATATAATGGTACGTGAAACCTTCACGCTTATGGATAACCTATCCACTTAATGTACAATACATGATGATTATTCTTAAGCCAAATACTTTGAATTATATTTTGCGTTTATTACCCATAATGTCCAATTATGGGTAACTTTGTCCAACTTTTAAATAGCAGTTAAAATCTCTATTTTGTCATATTAGCATTAAGATCAATAAATTTAGTTTTTATTTAAGAGATTTTTTATGAAACAAATATTAAGTGGAATAATGATGGCTGATAAACAGTGTTCTATCACCAAATTTATGCGCAAAGTTCCAACGGCAGTAGATGAAAGTACCTCAGTTGCTGAAGTAACCCAACTCATGGTCACAAATGGCTATGGAGCTATTTTAACTACTTCAGCAGGTGTAATCACAGGAATCTTTACCGAACGGGATCTACTAACTCGAGTAGTAGCCCAAGGGCTGAATCCTGCTACTACAGCTATTGGCGAAGTTTGTTCTAGTTGCTTAATTTCTATATCAGATGATGCCTCATGCCAAGACGCAATCCTAAAGATGCGAGCAAATCAATGTCGTAGATTATTAGTCTACAACGGTCCACAATTAAAAGGGCTATTGGAATTACCAGAGATTGCCAACAGTATTGCCGCTAATGTGGATAAAAGAGAATGGTTTTTAAATTTAATAGTTGGTGTTACTCTAACATTAGTTATTATAGTTATTGTTTTGTTAATATTATCCTTACCAGAAATGCTCAATATTGCTCATTATAATATTAATAAACCAAGTTCATCAGACTACGTAAATCCGCTTACCATACAAACTTCACCAAAAGCTGAGTATACCGCTCCTAATAGTACAACTAACCCATAAATAGATTTAACCTATTACATCTATTATAATATTTATATAGACATTTTTATATTATAGACATCTCAATACATTTTTATGAGTACTTTTGTAGGTAATTTATTTGTGGTTTCCGCACCTTCCGGTGCTGGCAAAAGTAGCCTTTTACGTGCTTTACGGGAACGCTATCCCGCATTGCAGATCGCAGTTTCACATACTACAAGACTACCACGCCCTGGAGAGCACAATGGATTGGATTATCACTTTGTAGACAAACAAACCTTTTTAGAGATGGTGGGTAATGGAGAATTTTTAGAACATGCCCAAGTGTTTGACCATTTCTATGGCACCAGTGAATTAGCAGTACATGCAATGTTAAAACAAGGCCATTCTTTAGTTTTAGAAATTGATTGGCAAGGAGCGAAGCAAGTACGCAAACGATTCCCACAAGCTATTTGCATATTTATTTTGCCGCCATCATTGCAAACTTTACGAGAACGGCTAACTAAACGCGCTCAGGATAATTTAGAGATTATAGAGCGACGAATGCAGGATGCGCAAGAGGATTTATCTCATTATGCAGAGTATGATTATCTAATAGCCAATCAACATTTTGAACAGGCTGTCAATGAATTATACGCCATTGTAATGGCTCAAGAGCTACATATCAAACGTCAAGGTCCTCGACTTGCATCCTTACTTAGAGAATTGCTAAGTTAGCAATTATATGATTAAAAACAGTTAGATAAATATAACTAGATAAATATAACTGGATAAATATACTAGAAAAGATCTAAATAACTAGGAAAGATTCCATGCAATCTGAAGAACTACTAAGACTAGAATTAACTAAATATTATCATTCTGGATGGTCAATTATTGTAGAACGTGATTTCAAATCCAAAATCCTTGAATCTGGAAAAATATTACATCTAACCAATAAAACCCGCAATGTATCCTTATCTTCACATAAAGTTCAGGCTAGAAAAGGTGCTCCCATTAAAGCTAAAATGCTCCTCAACCACTTTCCACCACCAGGGCTTGAGGGTGAAGCATTTCGTCACAATAAATTTGGTTTAATCGGTACAGCAAGTTGGGCTGAGAGATATTCAGATTTTGGAGGACATGAATATGTATTATTTGCCCTATCAATTTCTGAGGCACTACAAAAATTTGCGCAGTGTACAATAGTATGTGCTCCTGATTCTGACCATGATGAAGAACGTAGCTGGGCACTTGCGATATGGAAGACGATTCGTTTAGAAGATCCACCAGCTTCCAATTCAAAGACTGCTGCGCATAAATAACTAATCATTTCTGTTATAACTAGCAAATTAAGAGGCTAGTATTATTTTAAGTTAAATATCCGCTTAATTATGCAATATTATGAAGAAACAACTATAAACTATGGAAGAACAAATTCATCTCGTATGTCAACATTGTAATACTCACAATCAAATACCAGCAACAGTAATAACACCAAATATTCAAGCAGATTGTGGCAAATGTCATCAAGCATTATTTGAAGGCCAGCCTATAGAACTAAATACTCCCCAATTTATTCGACAACTTCGCCATAATGATTTGCCTATATTAGTAGATTTTTGGGCATTCTGGTGTGGGCCATGTCGTATGATGGCTCCAGAATTCGCAGAAGCTGCATCGCATTTGGAACCGATGATGCGCCTTGTGAAAATCAATACTGAAACCGAGCAACAATTGGCTGCGCAATTTAATATTCGTGGCATACCCACTTTAGTTTTATTTCAACATGGACAAGAACAAGCCAGAATTTCTGGAGCCAGGGGAATGCAAGATCTAATAGCTTGGATTCGTACTCATGATTTAAAAGTAGGTAGCATTCCAATAAACGATTTTATATAACTGGACTATCTTACCAGCTATCAGTTTCATGTAGGATCGGTAGCTGTAGGGCGGGAGAGCGAAGCGATCCCGCCTTTTTTGATAAATATCACAATTTTTTACATTGCTATTTTCTACCCAATTTAGACATTATTTCAAAGTATTAAATTTATATAGAAGGCGGGATCGCTTCGCTCTCCCGCCCTACGAATTTATCAAATCAAAAAACTGGATAAGCCAAGTGATAGGTGGTAAGCTGGACTATCCAGTTTTTTAATCGTTCCCACTCTCCGCGTGGGAACGCATCCTGGACGTTCTGCGTCCTATAATTTATACGTTCCCACAACTTGTAGACTTAGTGCGATTACGCTGCGCTAATCGCACCTACGGTTACATTTAATATATGAATAAATCTCAAACAAAAAATAAGTACACTATAAAGTTTATCGACCTTTTTGCTGGAATAGGTGGATTTCGCTATGCCATACAACAAGCAGCTACTGAACTTGATATCAATGGTGAGTGTGTATTCAGTTGTGAAATAGATAAAGAATGCCAAAAAGCCTACAAAGAAAATTTTGGTAATATACCATATAGTGATATTACACAAATATCAGCAACAAAAATACCAGATCACGATTTTCTTTTAGCTGGATTTCCGTGTCAACCTTTCAGCATAATAGGCAACATGAAAGGTTTTGAAGACACTAGAGGGACATTGTTTTTTGATATTGCAAGAATACTCGCAGAAAAAAAGCCATCAGCTTTTGTTCTTGAAAATGTAAAACTACTTGTTGGCCATAACAGAGGAAGAACCTTAACTAAGATCCTGGAAACTTTACAATATTTAGGTTACCATGCAACATATAAAGTATTAAATGCCTTGGATTTCGGCTTGCCACAAAAAAGAGAACGTGTTTTTATTGTAGGCTTCCTAAATTCTTGTTATTTTCAATGGCCATCAGAGAAAATTCCTATGCAGCCATTAAGTACAATTTTAGAAAAAAATGTTTCTCAAGAATACTATGCTTCAGAATATATTAGAAAGAAAAGATTAAGCAAATTAAGACCAACCAAAGAGCTTACAATATGGCATGAAAATAAAGCTGGAAACATAAGTGCTTATCCTTTTTCCTGTGCTTTAAGAGCTGGTGCCTCTTACAATTACCTTTTAGTAAATGGAGAGCGTAGATTAACCGCAAAGGAAATGTTACAATTACAGGGATTTCCTAATGAATTTAAAATAGTTTGTAGTTACTCTCAAACAAGAAAACAGGTGGGTAACAGTCTACCTGTTCCTGTCGCTAGATCGGTTATAAAAAATATGCTAAAAGCATATTTTTTAGTTTCTACAGTCCCAAAACCGAAAAGTGATAAACTGGTAATGGACCGACAGTTAAAATTATTTGAAATAGAGCCAGAATATGGACAAATCTCCGAAACTACGCACAGTAGAAAAATACAACCCTCCTTATTCACTTAACAAATTCCCTAAAAATTTTGCAGTTGATTTAGGTAAGGAAGTTGTCTATCTAATTACCTCTAGAGGTAAAAAAGCACGATTGGAAGGTTCTGACTGGGAAGAGATTTTTGCTCGCTTAATTGGTGCGAATTGGAAACCCTCTAATGTCGGACTTGATGATATTGTTTTAGAGCAAACAGCTTGGGGAGCAAAAACAGTAAAAAATTGCAAGCCTTCCTCTGTTACAAAAATACGCCTTATTTCAGGACGTAATTCTCCTGTATATTCCTTTGGTGAAAAAAAAGTAAGTGAAGTTGATCCAGATCATTTAGGAAAACAAGTTTTAGAGATTTGGAATGAACGAGTTACTGGAATCAGAAAAATATATCGTCATGTCAGAACTATTGTTTTAATAAAATCATACGACTTGCTTGAACTTGCAGTCTTCGAGTTTGATACCATCATATATCCTGTCGATCAATTTTGGTGGCAATGGAATAAACGTAATAATCTTGAAGGTTTTAATAAATCAACAAATCAACATATTTTTACATGGCAGCCTCATGGTTCCCAATTCACAATTATAGAGAGTGTACCTAAAGAACGCCTCGTTATCAAAATTAGAGAACCACCATTAATCAATAAAGATGAGGTTTTGCAAGCTATTAAATTTGATAAATCTTGGATAACGGTATTGTAATGGCAATTTGTAGGGTACGCATTGCTTACCATCTGTAGGTTGGGTTGACAGCCTCATCGTCAACCCAACAATCGCATCCCATAAGCAGGGACACATAATCGTTGGTCAATGTGATTAAAAATGTGCGATTAAGCTGCGCTAATCGCATCTACGTGAAAAGGCGGAATTCGCCGTCCTACGGCGGGATTCTACCGCCCTACGTTCTACGTGCTTTTGAGCATCAAGAGATATTATTCTTCTTTAGCTCGAGAGACATATTCACCAGTACGAGTATCTACTTTGATGATTTCGCCGGTTTGCACAAACAATGGTACCCGAACTATTGCTCCAGTTTCTAGAGTTGCGGGTTTTCCACCACCACCTGACGTATCACCGCGTATTCCTGGATCAGTTTCTGTAATCTTGAGAATCACAAAGTTTGGTGGTTCCACAATTAAGGGAGCATTATTCCATAGAGTAATGGTACATATATCTTGATCACGAATCCATTTTGCAGCCTCCCCAACTACTGTGCTATCAGCTTGAAATTGCTCATAAGTTTCAGGATGCATAAAGTACCAATAGCTACCATCAGAATATAGATATTGCATCTGAGTATCAACTACATCAGCAGCTTCTACGGTATCTCCAGATTTAAAAGTCCGTTCTACAACCCGTCCGGTTTTAAGATTACGAATTTTTACTCGATTAAAGGCCTGGCCTTTACCAGGTTTTACAAATTCATTTTCGACGATGGTATAGGGATCATTGTCCAATATGATTTTTAAGCCACCTTTAAATTCATTGGTACTATAATTAGCCATATTATTTTATCTATATATTTTTTATCTATAAATTATTTTATCTATAAATCTGCAAGGTAAATAGGGTTTATGATAACAAAAAACAGTACTAATTTGCAGCCCTTAAGTTGGCAACAGGAATTAGCAGCATCTGTAACTGATCCAAGACAATTATGGGAATTATTGGCTTTGCCAAAAGATTTATTGGCAGGTGCCAAACAAGCCACTCAAAAATTTTCTCTTAAAGTGCCTAAATGCTTTATAAAGCTAATGGAACATGGAAACATATCTGATCCCTTATTACGTCAAGTCTTACCCCATCCTAGGGAATTGGAGTCAGTACCAAATTTTAATGCAGATCCAGTAGGGGATCAGGCTGCTACCTTATTACCAGGCTTACTAAATAAATATCCTAGTCGTACACTATTAATAACAAGCCCTGCTTGTGCTGTACATTGTCGGTATTGTTTTAGACGTACCTTTGCTTACCAAGCCCTTCAGAATTGGCCAAAGATTTTAAAATATTTAGATACTGCAACGGCACTTCAAGAAGTAATCTTAAGCGGCGGCGACCCTCTAAGTTTAGATGATACCAGCCTGTTGCAACTAATTACTAATCTAGATCAAATATCCCATATTAAACGTTTACGAATTCATACTCGTTTTCCGATTTTGATTCCACAGCGCATTACTCAAGCTCTATTAGATATATTAGCCCAAACACGCCTTGTTCCTATAATAGTAGTACAGGTTAATCATCCTCAAGAATTAAGTACGGATGTAATAACAGCATTGCAAAGATTACGTCAAATTTCAGTAATATTAAATCAATCTGTACTATTGAAAGGGGTAAATGATAATTTGGCAACATTAATCCAATTAAGTGAAGGTTTAGTTGCAGCAGGAGTGATTCCTTATTATATTCATCTATTAGATAGGGTTGAGGGGTCTGCTCATTTTGAAGTTGCTGAAGCTTATGCCATTAACTTGCTACAAACTTTACGTCTGCATATATCAGGGTATCTAGTTCCTAGATTGGCTAGAGAAATTCCAGGATATTCAGCTAAAATGGTTATTGTATAGTAAAGACAATAAAACTTCAAATTCTATATCTATATCTATATCTATAGATATTATCCGAAACCCTCTACCAGATTAACAAACATAAGGCTATTGTTAATGTATAG